>NZ_JBIRGD010000045.1:0-49662 GCF_044327805.1 Streptomyces sp. NPDC018019
CCTTCGCCGGCCCGCCGCCGGGGCACCCGGGCCACCGGGGGGGGGGGGGGGGGGGGGGGGGGGGGGGGGGGGGGGGCGGGGGGGGCCGGGGGGGGGGGGGGGGGGCCCGCCCCCCGGCCCCGACACCGTTGGAGCCGGGACAGCACAGATCTCTGAGTGACGCAGGTCACTCGGCTCGACCGTCACAAACGCAAGGCGGGCTCCATCCCGTGTGTGGACTGATCGCACTATGGGAGGCACACATGCAGGTCCTGGTGGTGGGAGCCGGCTACGCGGGGACGATCGCGGCGAACCGGCTGGCCAAACGGGTCAAGAGGGTGCAGGCGGCGGAGATCACGGTGATCAACCCGCGTCCGGACTTCGTGGAGCGGGTGCGGCTGCACGAGCAGGTCGCCGGCACCGGAGCCGCGGCCACCCCGCTGGCGTCGATGCTGCGGGAAGGTGTCACAACGCGCAGGGGAACCGTCGACAAGATCGGCGACGGCCAGGTCACCCTCGACGACGGTGCGAGTCTCGGCTTCGACTACCTGTTCCTCGCGGTGGGCAGCACGGTCGCCCCTTTGCCGGCCACCGTTCCGGTGGGGACCTGGGAGGGTGCGGAGGAGGCGCGGGCCGCGCTGGCCGAGCTGTCCGGCGGGCAGACGGTCACCGTCATCGGTAGCGGCCTGACGGGCATCGAGACGGCGTCCGAGATCGCTTTCGGCCGGCCCGACCTCCGCGTACGCATCGTCGGGCGGACGATCGCCGCGAGTCTGTCGGCAGGTGCGCGCAAGCGCGTGCGCAGCGGCCTGGACCGCTTGGGCGTGGAGGTCGTGGAGGATGCCGTCGCGCGGATCGACCCGGGCGTCGGCGCGGGAGGAGCCGATGTGGTGCATCTCCGTGCACGCTCGCCGTTCACCTCGGACCTCACGCTGTGGGCCGTCATCGGGAGCGTGCCCGACCTGGCTGCCCGCAGCGGGCTCGAGGTGGATGCCGACGGACGTACGGTGGTCGATGCCTATCTGCGCAGCGTGACCGACCCGCGGATCTTCGCCGTCGGTGACTGCGCGGCGGTTCCCGGTTCCCGTGCGGCCTGCGCGACGGCCATGCCTCAGGGCGCACACGCGGCGGATACGCTGGCGCGGATGATCCGAGGCCGTGAGCCCGAGCCGTACTCCATGGGGTACGTCGGACAGGCGTTGAGCCTGGGCCGGAGCGACGGGTTGTTGCAGTCCAGCCGCCGGAACGACACCGTACGGCGGCTCTACTTCGCCGGGCGCGCCGCGGCGGTGGCCAAGGAGCGCGTCTGCCGCTATGCGAAGTTCAGCACCCGAACCGCCGCCTACGCCTGGCTGCGGGGTTCGAAGTGACCGAGCGGCCGGATTCCGCGGACGAGTTCACCAGGCACCGGGCCCTGCTGTTCTCGATCGCCTACGAAATTCTCGGATCGGTGGCCGACGCCGAAGACGTCCTCCAGGACAGCTATCTGCGGTGGCGGTCGGTGGATCAAACCTCGGTGGAGAACACGCGGGCCTATCTGGCGCGGATCGTCACCCGGCAGGCGCTCGGTGTGCTGCGGTCGGCCGTGCGCCGCCGGGAGCAGTACGTGGGGCCGTGGCTGCCCGAGCCGCTGGTGACCGAAGCTGTCGGTGACGCGCCCGACGGCATCGACCACGTACTCACCGGCGAGGCCGTGACCACCGCGATGCTGCTGGTTCTGGAGGCGCTGCCTCCTACCCAGCGTGCGGTGTTCGTGTTGCGTGAGGTTTTCGGCTTCGACTACGCGGAGATCGCCGCCGCGGTGGGCAAGTCCGAGGCTGCGGTACGGCAGCTGAACCAGCGCGCCCGCACCAGTGTGCGTGCAAGGCGGCACACCGCGGTCGCCTCCCCTGCTGAGGCGCGGCCGGTCGCCGAACGGTTCCTGACGGCGGCGGCGACCGGTGACGTCCAGGGCCTGATGGACCTGCTCGCGCCCGATGTGGTGTTCCTGTCGGACGGCGGCGGCGTCGTGAGCGCGGTACGCCGCCCGGTGGCCGGGCCGGACAAGGTGGCCAGGCTGCTTCTCGGGCTCCTGGACAAGGGCGCCCGCATGGGCGAACTCGACATCCGCACCGGTGCTTACAACGGGATGCCCGCGGTCGCGGTGCTCATCGACGGCGTACTCGACCAGGTCACCTCGGTCGAGATCCGCGACGGTGTCGTGACGGCCGTCTACTGCGTACGCAATCCGGAGAAGCTCCGGGCGGTCACCGTGTGATCGGCGCGCCTTCGAGGTCCTGGAGGCGCTTGAGGCACTCCCGACGAGCGCGCCGGAGTGCCATCGCGGTGGGTCTGTTTTACGAGGGTGGCGTCCTGGACGAGGACGTCGCCCTCGTAGGAGCCGGCCATGGCCCCGCGCACAGCCCCGCCCATCAGATGTAGACGAGGCGGACCACAGTGACCGTCAGGACCGCGGCGCTGACGTAGTAGCGCACCACCACTCCGCTGGCGACGGCTTCGCGTCGGTCCCCGTCGTCCTTGACCGCGGTGGAACCGTGTCCGTACGGATCGGCGGCCAGGCGTTGCATCCCGTTGTCGAAGGCGACCCGTAACGCGCGGGGCATGGCGCGGCGGGCCTGGTCGGCAGGCGGGGCGTACTGGAGTCGGTAGCGGCTCACGCCACCTCCGAACCGGGTGTGCCGGCGTCGGTGGCGCCGATGTCCTCGCCGCGGGCCAAGCGCTCGAAGAGTTCTTCGTCCTCTTGGTCGGCGTCGGTGCCGACCAGCGCCCAGCGCACCAGCGCGGTGGGGAGTTCGCCGGCCGGGACGTGCTCGATGTGGCGGTCGAACTCTGCGGCCCGGACATCGTCCAGGCGGGCGCGGACGGCCGCGATGGTGCCGGGCAGTTCCACGATCTCACCGCCGATGACGGTCTTGAGGGTGGCGTCCACAGGAGGGCCTCCTTCCTGCCGTGTACGGTACGCCGCCACGCCGGTGACAGGGCCGCCATCGCCGAACGAGGCCGGCGGAACCCGTCGCGCCCTTGCCATCGTGCCCCGCCGAGTGCCTCTCCCGAGATCGCTTACCTCTCACCTCGCCGGCCGGCTCCGGAAGCGGGATCACCGGTTTGCGCCACGCGCCGAAAACAGTCCGAGCCCTCGGGCCATATCCGGCCAAACCCCGCACCACTCCCCCGCGAATGCGCGGATCAGACCCGTCAAGCCATTCCGGCGAAGTGACGGAGGCGCGTCGCTGTCGCGATCGGGCGCGTACGGACGGCAGCGAAAAGCCCTTCTTCATGCCGGTTTGCTCCGGGCAGCGGCCGGTCGGCGACTGCCCGGAGTCCGGGAGAAGTGGCGTGTTAACGACGGCTGTTGAGCGTACGAAAGCGCCGGAAATCAGTAATCCTTTTCGGACGGCAATGCCGCTGTCTTTCCCCACCCCATGTCCCGCCCTGCCTCGCATTGGAGCGTTGATGCCTTCCCCCGGCGGTCTGCGTGAGTCCCGGGTGCTCCGGATGCCCGGAGTCTTCGCCGGGCCGGTGTCGCGCTGCCTCGCAATGGGCCATCAGGCCCGTGTCGGCGGCCGTTCTCCAGCTGACAGGACGGACCGCTGATGGTGCAGTTCCATCCGGCCGGCCGCGACATCGCCCTTTACGCGGCGGTGCAGGACGTCAAGGCGGGCCATTGGATGCGGATGCGGCGGGTGCTCGCCCAGACGGGGACTTGGCGGGAGTGGACCGCTCGTACGCAGGTGCTGGGCGTGTTCGCCGCCCGGCGCAACGTGGTCGAGCTGTGGCTGCGGGAAGAACCGCAGAGCATCGCCGCGCAGGTGATGTACGCCAGGGTGACCACCGAACGGACACTGGACGCTCATCGCAGCAGACAGTCCGTGAAGGACTCCCGGCGGGTACGGCACTTGAATGAGCTGGCGGACAGGGCCCGGCAGGCATGCGGCAGGGCGGACGAGCTGAATCCCGACGACCCGGTGGCCCCTATCTGTTTTCTGGGGCTGGCCGAAACAGACACGACCGGGCGCTTTCCCGAGCATCGCCTGGCCCCGCCACCGCCGGATTATCTGCTGCCTGCGGGACCGTGGGGGCTGCTGTCAGCGGCCCACCGGCGCGATCCGTTCAGCCGCGAGGCGTGGCACCGCATGCTCCGGGTGCTCCAGGCCGGCCCGGGATCGGCACATCTCAGCCGCCGGGCGGTCGCGATGGATTTCGCCCGCTGGTCGGTTTCCAAGGCGCCGCTCGGCTCGCCGTTGCTTCTTCTGCCTCTGTACGCCCATATGGAGGACTACCGTGCGCGGCGGAGCAGCGGCGTGGTCAGGCCCAACCTGTGGTGGACCAATGAATCCGTCATGCCGGCAGTCAAGAAGGCTTTCGAGGACTGGTTCGGCCGCTGCGACCCGGCCACCAGCTCTCCGACCGACCTGAACTACCTGGCGCACGCGCTGGCGGCGGGCCGTTTTCGGGACGAGGCCGCAACCGTATTCCAGGCCATCGGCGACTTCGCCACTCCGGCCCCGTGGCAGTACGTCACGCGTCATCCGGGCCAGTGGCGAGAGGAATTCGAGAGGACTCGCAGCGTCTGTCTGAGACGGGTCCGGCCGCCGAGCCCGGGAAGACGCCCGTGAATATCTGCCGACTCCGCGGCCGGGGGCCACCGGGCTCGCCCGCCGGCATCCCACCTGTTCCCTTCCCGCCCCGTCCCCTTCCCTTTTGGCCCTTCCCGTGCGGAGCTTCCCGATGCGTATTTCGACACATGGACGACACCAGCGGTCCGAGCCGCTGGACGACGACGAGCGCCTGCTCAAGGCACTCGGTTACACCCAGCAACTGCACCGGCGCATGGGCGCTTTCGGTAACTTTTCCGCTTCCCTGTCGGTCATCTCCATCATGTCCGGGACCCTGCTGCTTTTCGGCTACGGCCTGAACAGCGGCGGGCCCGCCGTGGTGATGTGGGGGTGGCTCGCCGTCGGGCCGCTGGTGCTGTGCCTGGCGGCGGCGCTGGCCGAGATCACCTCCCGCTATCCCACCAGCGGCGGCCTGTACTACATGGCACGCCAGCTCGGCGGTGAGCGGTGGAGCTGGTACACCGGCTGGCTCAATCTCCTCGGCTTGCTCGGCGGGATAGCGGCCCAGGACTACGGCATCGCCACCTTCACCGCGGCCTGGGCGAATCTGCAGTTCGGCTACGTGCCGACCCCGGGCTCGCTGCTGGCCGTGTACGCGGTGATCCTCGCACTGCACGCCGTGCTCAATCTCGCCGGTACCCGGCTGATGAACGTCCTGACATCCCTGAGCGCGTGGTGGCATCTGGCAGGGGCCGTCGTCATCATCGGCGCCCTGACGCTCCTGCCCTCCCACCACCAGCCCGCCGGCTTCGTGTTCTCCGAGTTCACCAACAACACCGGCTGGTCCAGCCCCACGTACGTGGTCCTGTTGGGCATGCTGCTGCCGGTCTTCGCCTTGGCCGGTTACGACACTTCGGCCCATCTGAGTGAGGAGACCAGCCGGGCTTCCGTCGCCGCGGCGCGCGGCATCGTCCGCTCGGTGGCGGTGTCCTGGATAGCCGGCGGCATTCTGCTGGCCGCGTTGCTGTTCGCCGTGCAGGACTACGCCGCGACGCTGGGCAGCCGCACGGGGGTGCCCGTGGCGCAGATCTTCCTGGACGCGCTCGGGGTGGCGACGGCGAAGACCTTGCTGCTGGTGATCATCGTGGCCCAGTTCCTGTGCGGCTACACCGTGACCGCCTCCGCCAGCCGGATGATCTACGCGTTCGCCCGGGACGGCGCCCTGCCCGGTTCGTCGCGCTGGCAGAAGGTCAGCCGCCGTACCGCCGTACCGGCCAACGCCGTCTGGCTCGCGGTCGGTGTCGCCTTCCTGCTCGCCCTGCCGTCCCTGTATTCCGCCACGGCGTTCTCGGCGGTGACCGCGATCTCCGTCGTGGGCTTCACCCCGGCCTACGCCATCCCCGTGCTGCTGCGGCTGCGCCACCGCGAACGGTTCACCCCGGGGCCTTGGCACCTGGGCCGCTGGAGCCGGCCGATCGGCTGGGTGGCGGTGCTGTGGGCGGCCGGGGTGACGTTGCTGTTCCTGCTGCCGCAGTCCAGTCCGGTCACCGCCACGAGCTTCAACTACACGCCCGTCGCCGTGGTGGTGGCCCTCGTCCTGGCCGCGCTGTGGTGGCGCATCGGGCGCCGTTCCTATGGTGTGCCACGCTCCGGTACGACGAACGCCCACGACCAGATCGAAGAGGCCGAAGGCATCATCTGATGGCAGCAGAACCGTGGGGCGCACGTAGAGTTCCCCCTGTCCCAAAGGCGCCCCGGTCGTCCCCACCTGCTCAGCAGTCCCGCCGCTCTCAACACCTCATGGAGGTACGGTGACTCGTCCCACGGAATCCGTCGAATCAATGGAGCAGCTCGCCGAGAGCTGGCGTGTCATGGCGCTCGACCGCGATGCGGACGCGGATGTACGGGACCTCCCGGGCATCGCCGTCCGCTGGGCCGACTGCCGATTCGCGTTCTGGAACTGCCTCACCCTGACCGACGTGGACGCGGGAGCGGAACTCGTCGGGCAGCGTCTGCACCAGGCAGCGGCCATCATGCGCTCGAAGGAGCACCCCGGCTTCCTGTGGCTCTTCGAGGACCTCCTCGACGACGGGGCCCGCGCCACGTTCAGGACGGCGGCCGAGCAGGCGGGCCTCCAGTACGCCTTCCCCGGTACGGGCATGGCCGGAGACCTGCTCCCGATCCCCGACCCGTCCCACCCCGACCTGACGTTCGCGCGGGTGACCACTGATGAGCAGTTGCTCGCCTACGCGGACCTCAACTCATGCGCCTACGGATTCCCTCTGGAGGACGGCCGCGACGGTCTCGCCGGATCGGCACTCTGGAAGAACGAGGTGTACGCCTACCTGGCGTTGCGAGGTGACGTACCGGTGGCGTGCGCCGCTACGGTCGGAGTACGGGGCCGCCTCTTCGTCATTCTCGTCGCCACCGACCCGCAGTGGCAGCGCAGGGGCTACGGCGAGGCGGTCACACGCAAGGCACTGTACGAGGGCGCCCGGGCCACCGGGCTGACCCGCGCCACGTTGCACGCGACCGTCGCCGGGGCGCCCGTATATCCGCGTATCGGCTTCAAACCGAACACACCGATCCACTTCTACGGCTTGCAGGGCTGAGCCTCTGCGTCACGGAGTGAGGGCACGGCGCCTGCCATGCCGTCGTACGGGCCGCGGCGGTCATGCCACCGACTGGGCGGCAGCAGCTTCCGGGGACCGCGAGACGGCCGCCTTGTGCGCCAGCGCGGCGAGGGTCAGGAGCGCGGCAAGTCCGGCTGCGGCAGAAGCCGGGAGGGGTGGCAGGAGCGTGCCGCGCAGTACGTCGGGGAAAGGCAGTGCGGAAATGAGGCCGCTGCTCAGCAGATGCAGTGCAACCGCCGCCGCAGCTACTGCGGCACCCGCGGCCAAGGGGATAACGGTGGCCTTGATGAACAGCCCAGCCGCCAGCAGGACGCACAGAGCGGGCAGACCGATGGCCACGATCATTGTCACGAGTGGAGAACTGCCGCGGAGCCCCAACGGAATATGTGCCGCTCCGCACACGAGCAATCCTGCCCCGGCGATCCGTGGGAGCCATGCTTCCGCGGCGAAATGACGGGTTTTTGCGTCCCGCTGCTCCGCGTGGCCGTCACTGCTGTCCATCAGTGTCGCGGTCTGCTCGCACGTCTCGGCGGCAGAGGACTCCGTCCGCTCTGCCATCAGCGTGTTGATGAGCTGAACGAGTTCCTCCACCGTGCGACGTCCCGCCGCCGTACGTGTTGTCTCCGAGCCGGAGCGCGTGGCATGCGGCGGCTTGTGCAGCAGCGTCATGAGGTGGCTGACTTCGGCGATGGGCCGCTGCTCCGCTGCTGTGCACAAGAGCCGGTCGGCGCCGTCGTACGGCCGGGGCGGCTGCGTCAGCAGATGTACCAATTGGGCCACCTCGTACACCGGCAGCTCGGTCGCAGCCGTCCGCAGCGCCTCGTCGGCAGCGCCCTTTCCGTGCGGGGACTGCTCCAGCAAATCGATAAGGCGCGCGACTGTGTGCAAGGGCTGACAAGTGACAGCCGTATGCACCAATTCACTCACCGGGTCCGCATAGCCTACAGGTGGTACTTCTTCCGCGTCTGGCCTCATTGGCTTCCCCTCTGATCGCGAGAAGACCGGTCACGTGATTGCTCATTTCTTGAATGTGCACCCGAGCAAGGAACAGTTCTAGTTCATGATCGGGTTGCCTGCGACTTTTACGGGGCTCATGGGGGCGGCTCCGCCATGCCCAGCCACTCGGCCCGTGAGGATGTAGACGGCCTCCGCCATGGCGGTGGGTGCGCCCCGCCGGCCGCCGCGGTGGCCGTCACCCCGGCGTGACGGGTCACGAATGGTCATCCGGCGTGCGCCCCGGCGCGTTCTGCACGTCACACGCGCACCGATTTCACCGAGCGATAGTTCACGCACTCGAAAGCACGTATCGTTCTTCATGTATTGGTTGACGTGTGTCAGTCGATGGGGCAGCCTGGCTGAATACGGGGCAGATGAGCCGAACAGGAAGAGGAAGGCCATGCTGGAGCCTGCGCGCTGGGCACCCCCTTTCACCGAGCTGGACGCCGAACGCGTCATCAGCCGCACCAGGGCGCCGACAGCGTCCGGGTCGTACCGGCTGTCCATCGAGGTCACCCCGCACGGCGATCGCACCGACGTCGCGATCCGGGGAGAGCTCGACCTGGACGCCGACCGGCACATCGAACCGGGCCTGCATGCGGCCCTCGACCATTCCGTCCACGGCCTCGACTTCCGTCTCGACGGCGTGCACTTCTGCGACTGCGCCGGGCTGGGCACGCTGCTGCACCTGCGCACCCGGGCCCTGGACCAGGACAAGACCGTCGCCCTCCGCACCAGCAGCCACGCCGTCGACCGGATCCTGCACCTCACCGGCACCCGCCACCTGTTCACCGCCGCGAACCCGGCCGACGGGGATGCCGCACCCGCTCCGCCCGACAGCCGGGTCCCGCAGCAGGACAGTGATCAGCAGCTGCGTACGGAGGTGGCTCAACTGCGCCAGGCCATGGAGACCCGCCCGGTCATCGATCTGGCCCGCGGCATCCTGATGGCCACCTTCGCCCTGAGCCCCGAGGCGGCCTGGAATGTCCTGGTGGCCACCTCTCAGAACACCAACACCAAACTGCGCCGCCTCGCCCAGAACCTGGTCGAGAACCCCCACGAGAACAAACTGTCCGAAGCGCTCCAGCAGCAACTGCTGACCGCCATCGCCGGCGGCGGTGCCGCTGCGTCGACCAAGGCGCGAACGCCCTCCCGGTGCGGCACCGTGCCCAGGCAGCGCACCGCACCGCCCGGCGAATAACGGCCGGGCAACGCAGCCGGCGCCGTCGTCGCGCAGGCCCGGATGGCCCATAGCCCGGCCGCATCTCGCTGTCAGGGTGACTGTGCACACCCCGCCGGGCGGGTCGAGCGGGTCCGGGTGACCGTGGTGCCCGGGCCGTCGGGAATGTCAGTGGTGGCTGCCATGCTGGCGGCATGATCCCTTGGAATCTGCTCGATCTCGACCGGGCCCTGCGGGCCAGTTGGGCTGCCGACACCTGCTCGCCCGACGACCAGGCCGACTGGCGGCCGGGCAACCCGGCCTGGGGGCACTGCGACATCACGTCCCTGGTCGTCAACGATGTCTTCGGCGGTGACCTGATGGTCGGCGAGGTGCATCTGGACGGGTCCCAGCACGGCTTCCACTGGTGGAACCGGCTGCCCAGTGGAGTGGAACTGGACCTGACACGCGAGCAGTTCAAGCATGGCCAGGCCGTCACGGCTGCCCGTGTCGTCACGCGCCCGCGCGGCCCGCTGCCGCGCCGCTGGGAGGAGTACATACTCCTGCGCGAGCGCGTGACCGAGCTCCTCGGCTCGCTTCCGGAGCCCGTCTGAGATCACGCGGCGCAGTGGCTCACGGCTCCTGCGGGTCTTCGAGGAATGCGGTGACGAGGGCGTGGGGCGCGTTGTCGCCGAAGAGGAACTCATGGAGCCGGGTTCCTTCGGCGGCGGCTTCGGCGCCGCGGGGGAACATGGCCTGCTCGTACTCGGCGAGGGCGGCTTCGACGTCGCCGGGGTGGGCGGCGAGGGCCTTGCCGAGTTCGGCGCCGTCGAGCATGGCCAGGTTGGCGCCTTCGCCGTTCGGTGCCGAGAGGTGGGCGGCGTCGCCGAGCAGGGTCACGCCCGGTACGCGGTCCCACCGGTGCCCGGCCGGCAGGGCGTAGAGGGGACGCAGGACCGGCGCGGTGTCACTGTCGGTGATCAGGGCGGTGAGCTCGGGGGCCCAGCCTTCGAACTCCCGCGCGATCCGTGCGGCGGCCGCGGCGGCATCGGTGAAATCGATGGCGGCGAACCAGTCCTGCGGCTCGGTGAGCGCCACATAGGTGTGCAGGGTGTCGCCCCTTTCCCGGTGCGCCTGGATGCCCTTGCCCGGCGCGAGTGCGAACAGCGACCCGCCGCCGACCGCCTTCGCGGTGGCCGGGTGCCGGGTGTCGCCGTCGAACAGGTAGGTCTCGACGAACGACCGGCCGATGTACTCGGGTGTGGCGTCGGAGAGCAGCGGCCGGACCCGTGACCACGCGCCGTCCGCGCCGACCAGCAGGCTCGTGGCGACGGTGGTGCCGTCGGCGAAGGTCACCTCGTGGCGGCCCCCGCCGAGGGCGCGGACGCCGCCGGCCTTGTGGCCCCAGCGGACGGTGCCGGACGGGAGCGAGTCGAGCAGGATCTGCCGCAGCTCGCCGCGCTGCACCTCGGGACGTCCGCCGGTCCCGTCGTCGGCCCTGTCGAACAGGACGCTTCCGTCCCGGTCGAGGACCCGTATCGCCTGGCGGCCCTCCAGGATGAGGTGCCGGAACGCGTCGGTCAGGCCGGCTGCCTCAAGGGCCGGCTGGCCGTTGTAGTCGTGGATGTCGAGCATTCCGCCCTGTGAGCGCGCGGCCGGGGAGGGCTCCGCCTCGTAGACCGTGGCCGGGATGCCGTGGAGGTGCAGGACGCGGGCCAGGGTCAGCCCGCCGAGCCCGGCGCCGATGATCGTGACGTCAGTGGTCATGGTGGTTCCTCGCGTGTCCCGTGCCTGCCGGGTGGGCCCCGGCAGGCTCTCTGGAACAGTGCCGGACCCCGCCGACATCCTGCTGATACCGGGTCGGCAGTCCCTGACACGCGGCTGACAGGTCCCCGGTACGTGGCCGACATGACCGACGCCGTCCTCGGCCGCGAGGAACTCGTCCTGATCACAGCCGGGCCGGCGGGCGGGCCCGTCCCGGCCACAGGACGAGTCCCGCTTCGCGCCCCGGTGTCAACGCCCTCCGTCCATCAGCCGGAACAGTTCCTCGTCGCTGGCCGACGTGAGATCCAGAGCCGCACCGGAGTCGGCGTCCGAATCGCCGCCGCTTCCCGCGGTCACCGCCTTCAGCCGTGCCGCCGTCTCCTCGGAGACCTCCGCACCGGCTGCGAGCAGGGACTCCAGCTCGGCGACGACCGAGGCCACATCGCGGGCGGGGGCGGCCGGGCGCGCGAGCCGTTCGCGCACGAGGCGGACGACGGCGTGCGGCGTGGGGTGGTCGTACACGAGGGTGGCGGGGAGGCGCAGGTCCGTGGCCTCGATGAGGCGGTTGCGCAGTTCGACGGCGCTCACCGAGGTGACGCCCAGTTCCTTGAACGTGTGGCCGGCCTCCGCGTCGCGCAGCTCCCGGCCGCCGAGCACGGCCGAGGTCTCGGCGAGGACCAGGGCCAGGACGCAGGCGTTCTGTTCGGCGTCTTCGAGCGTGGCGAGGCGGGCGCCCAGGCTCCCGGGTTCCTCGGCGGCGGGCTGCCCGGCCGCGGCGTCCGGCGCGGCGGCCGTGACGGCCGCGCCCGCCGGAGCCGGTGCCAGCCAGAACCGCCGCCGCTGGAACGCGTACGTCGGCAGGGCCACGGGGCGGGCTCCGGGAAGCACCGCGTCCCAGTCGACGGCGGTGCCATGGGCGTGCACCCGGGCGACCGCGGTGAGCAGGGCGTCCCGCTCCGGGACCCCGGTCCGCAGGCTCGGCACCACGGCGGCCCCGGACCCCGGGTCCGCCGACTCCAGGCAC
Source organism: Streptomyces sp. NPDC018019 (assembly GCF_044327805.1). NCBI lineage: Bacteria > Bacillati > Actinomycetota > Actinomycetes > Kitasatosporales > Streptomycetaceae > Streptomyces > Streptomyces sp. NPDC018019. Next base: position 12,112 of record NZ_JBIRGD010000045.1, read on the forward strand.
TCGTCGATCATCGGGGTGAGCACCGGCTCGGCCCCCAGCTCCAGGAAGCCGGTGCCGCGCTCGTCCAGCACCCGGTCGATCGCGTCCTTGAAGCGTACGGACTGCCGTACGTGCCGTACCCAGTGCTCCGGGTCGCGCACCTCCTCGCCGGTCAGCGGGCGGCCGGTGACGGTGGAGACGAGGGGGACGGCGGGCGCGGCGTAGGCCAGGGTGCGGACGACCGCGCGGAACTCCTCCAGCATGGGGTCCATCAGCGGCGAGTGGGGCGCGGTGCTCACCAGGAGCCTGCGGGACTTGTGCCCGGCGGCGGAGAGCCGGTCCGTGAGCGCGGCGAGCGGGGCCTCGGCGCCCGAGAGGACGAGGGAGTGCGGCCCGTTGACGGCCGCGATCGACACCGTGTCGGTCAGTTCCGTCAGCCACGGGGCCACCTCGTCCTCCGTGATGCGTACCGCCACCATCGCACCGCCGGGCGGCAGCGCGCCCATCAGCCTGCTCCGGGCCGCCACCAGGGTGCCCGCGTCCTGGAGAGAGAGCACGCCCGTCACATGCGCGGCGGAGATCTCGCCGACCGAGTGGCCCACCAGGTGGTCCGGGACCACGCCCCAGGACTCGAACAGCCGGTACAGGGCGACCTGCACGGCGAACAGCGCGGGCTGCGTGTAGGTGGTCTCGTCGAGCAGGGCCGCCTCCTCGGAGCCGGGAGCCGCCCACATCACCGAGGTCAGGGGCCGCGGGAGCAGGGGATCCAGGGCGGCGCACACGTCCCGCAGCGCCTGTCCGAAGACGGGAAACGCCTCGGCCGCCGCCCGGCCCATGCCGTTGCGCTGGCTGCCCTGGCCGGAGAAGACGAAGGCCAGCCCGCCCGGCGCGGCGTCGTGCAGGGTGGCACCGGCGGCCCGCTCGCCGTTTCCGAACTGCGCTGTGGCGGCGAGCAGTTGCGCACGGCCAGGACCGCTGATGACGGCCCGGTGCCGGTGCAGGGTACGGGTGGTGGCCAGGGCGTGGGCGACATCCTGAGCGCGCAGGCCGGGGACGGTGGCCACGTGCTCGGCCAGGCGCTGCGCCTGCGCGCGCAGCGCCGTCCGGCTGCGGGCGGACAGCACCCAGGGCACGGCGGTGTCGTCGGCCGGTCCCGAGGCGTCGGCCGTCCCGGACGCACCCGCCGCCCCTTCCGTCTCTCCGCCGGGCGCCTCCTCCAGGATGACGTGGGCGTTGGTCCCGGTGAGGCCGAAGGAGGACACCCCTGCCCGTCGCGCGCGTCCGCTCTCGCGTGGCCAGGGCCGGGGCTCGGTCAGCAGCCGTACCGCTCCGGCGGACCAGTTCACCTTGGCCGAGGGGGCGTCCACGTGCAGTGTGCCGGGCAGGACGCCGTGGCGCAGCGCGAGCACCGTCTTGATGACGCCGGCGACCCCGGCGGCGGCCTGTGTGTGTCCGATGTTCGACTTCACCGACCCCAGCCACAAGGGCCGCTCTCGGGGCCGCTCCTGGCCGTAGGTGGCCAGCAGGGCCTGGGCCTCGATGGGGTCGCCGAGCGGCGTGCCGGTGCCGTGGCCTTCCACGGCGTCCACGTCCCGCGGTGTCAGCCCGGCGTCGGCCAGTGCCTGGCGGATGACGCGCTGCTGTGCGGGTCCGCTCGGTGCGGTGAGTCCGTTGGAGGCGCCGTCCTGGTTCACGGCGGAGCCCCGTACGAGCGCCAGTACAGGGTGTCCGTTGCGCCGGGCGTCGCTCAGCCGCTCCAGCAGCAGCAGGCCCGCGCCCTCCGACCACGCGGAGCCGTTCGCGGCGTCCGCGTACGCCATGGCCCGGGCCTCGGGGGACAGCGCGCGCAGCCGGGAGAAGTGCGCGAAGGGCGCCGGGGTCGCCATGACGGTGACGCCGCCGGCCAGCGCCAGGTCGGTCTCGCCCGACCGCAGGGACCGGCAGGCCAGGTGCAGGGCGACGAGGGAGGACGAGGAGGCGGTGTCGACCGTCAGGGCGGGGCCTTCGAGCCCGTAGGTGTACGCGATGCGCCCCGAGACCGCGCTGCCGGCGGTTCCGGTGATGAGCATGCTCTCCCACGCGCTGGGCGCGGCGGACGCGGCGGCGTAGCCGCGGTCCATCGCGCCCGTGAACACGCCGGTACGGGTTCCCTTCAGGGACGCCGGGTCGATGCCCGCCCGTTCGAAGGTCTCCCAGGCCGCCTCCAGGAGCAGTCGCTGCTGCGGGTCGGTCGCCGTCGCCTCCTGGTCGGACAGGCCGAAGAATCCCGCGTCGAAGTCGCCCGCGTCGTGCAGGAAACCGCCTTCGCGCGCGTAGGAGGTGCCCGGTCGGTCGGGGTCCTCGTCGAAGAGCCGGTCCAGGTCCCAGCCGCGGTCGTCCGGGAAGCCGGACATCGCGTCGGTCCCGTCGGTGAGCAGGTCCCACAGGGCGTCGGGGGAATCGGCGCCGCCCGGCAGCCGGCAGGCCATGCCGACGATGGCCACCGGGTCGGCGTCGTCCGCCGGAGCCCGCCACGGCTCCTTCACGGACGGCTCCTCCTGTCCGGACAGTACGTGCGCGACGGCCCGCGGAGTGGGGAAGTCGAAGGCCAGCGTGACCGGGAGCGGCAGCCCGGTCTCTTCCCGCAGCAGGTTCCGCAGGCGCACCGCGAGGACGGAGTCGAGGCCGAGCCGGCGGAAGTCCGTGTCCGGGGAGAAGGGGGTGGCCGGAGCGCCGTCCCCGAGCACGTGGCCGACGCAGTCGCGGACGAGTTCCAGCGCCTCCTCGGCCGTGTCCGGCGGGACCGCGCCGGGACGGGCCGGAACGGACACCGGCGCGAGGCCGGTGAGCAGCCATTTGAGCGCCCGGCGGTCGAGCTTTCCGGCGGCGGTGAGGGGCAGTTCGCGTACGGTGACCAGTTCGAGGGGGATCTTGTGGTCGGCGAGTCCCAGCCGGCGCAGGAAGGCGGTGACCTCGCTCAGGCCGATCGTACGGTCCGCGTGGCCGGTGACGACCAGGCACGGGTATTCACCGAGCCGGTCGTCGGGTGCGCCGGCCACGGCCAGCGGGCCCAGGCCCGCGAGGCCCGCGAGCAGCGCCTCGACCTCGGTGCCGGAGAACGTCCGGCCGCCGGTGGTGATCTGCTCGGCCGCCCGGCCGTGCAGCACCACCACGCCGTCCGCGCCGAGGGCCGCGACGTCGCCGGTGCGCAGCCAGCCGTCCTCGGTGAGGGCCGACCGGGTCAGCTCCGGCTCGCGGAAGTAGCCGCGGAACAGCCCCGGGCCCCGGTACTGGAGTTCGCCCCGCTCCCCCGCCGCGCACAGCTCACCGTCCTCGTCGACGACCCGTACGTCCACGCCCTCGACCGGCGTCCCCACACTGCCGTCGGGGTCGCCGGTCCGGGTGCGGGTGCCGGTGCCGATCTCGGACATCCCCCACACCGCGACCAGGTCGCAGTCGAGGGCGGCGCGCACCTGTGCGGCGAGCGCGGGCGCGATGGCGGCCCCCGCGGTACGCACCTGGTGTGGTGTGAAGCCCGCAGGTTCGTGTGTTCTGGCCAGCCGTCCGATGGCGTCCCGCAGTTGGGCGGGGACGGCGAAGACGACGCGGGGGTCGTGCTGACGGGCCAGTTCCAGGAAGCGGTCCGTGTCCCAGCCGGTGAGCAGGACCTGCCCGCAGGCGGCGAACAGCGCCGCGTGCAGGGCCTGGAGGCCGAACAGGTGGGTCATCGGGCAGGCCGTGAGGACCGTACCGGCGAAGGCGTCGGCGGCCTCGGCGGTGACGGCCGCGGTGTTCGACAGCAGGCCGTCGTGGCTGTGCACACACAGCTTGGGCCGCGCCGAGGTCGTCCCGGAGGAGGGGATCAGGGCGAGCGGCATATCGGGAGTGACGTCGACCGGCTGGGGCTCGCTGCCCGTCCAGGCCGTCAGCAGCCCGTCCAGCGATCCGATCTCCGGGGCCCCGCGTTCTCCCTCCGGCGTCCCGGCCAGCAGCACGCCGCGGAGCGAGGGCACGCTCTTCAGGAGCGAACGGGCCGTCGCGGCACCCTCGTCCCCGGAGGCTGTCAGGACGAGCAGCACGGGTTCCGTCCGGGTCAGCAGCGCCTGGAGTTCCAGGGCCGTGGTGTCCTGGTGGACGGGGAGCAGCACCGCTCCGACGGCCGCGACGGCCAGGTGCAGGGTGGCGAACTCCCAGCAGTTCGGCAGCCGGGCGGCGACCACGTCGCCGGGCGCGACCCCCGACTCCTGTAGGCCACGTGCCAGCGCGTCGACGTCCGCCCGCCAGCGCGCCCATGTCCACGAGCGGTCCCCGTCGACTAGGGCCACCGTGTCGGGGGCGGCCGCCACGGCGGACGCGAACACTTCGGGGAGCGTGTGGCCTCCCGGTACGGCGGTCGCGTCGGCGGGCGCACCGATCACATAGTCGTCTGCGTGGACGGGCACCATCACTCCCGGATGTCGATCGCTTGCTTCGGTCACGGGGATCCGGCAGTGGATCGCCCGGGGCGGGCGTCAGCCCTCGTGTACGGTGATCGCCCTGGACGGGCACAGGGCGCCCGCGATCCGGGCCCTGGACTCCTCGTCGGCGCCGGGCTCGGCGAGGAGGGTGACGATGCCGTCCTCGTCCTGGTCGAAGACCGCCGGCGCGGACAGCACGCACTGGCCGGCGCCCACGCAGCGCTCCGAGTCGATGGTGATACGCATGCCGTTGTCTCTCCTGCGATGGATCGGGGCCGCCGGACGGCCGGAGGCACGCCGGGCGGACGGGTCAGAGGCTTTTCTTCGACGGGACGGCGCCTACCAGCGGACGGGGAGCTCTTCCAGGCCGTAGAGCACGCCGTCGTACTTGATGCTCAGGCCCTCGACGGGCACGGCGAGCCGGAGGCCGGGGATGCGCTCGAAGAGCTTCCGGTAGGCGATCTCCATCTCGGCGCGCACCAGGTTCTGTCCCAGGCACTGATGGATGCCGTAGCCGAACGCCACGTGGTGGCGGGCGCTCCTGGAGGGGTCGAACATGTGGGGGCACTCGAAGGCACTCGTATCGTGGTTGGCCGCGGCGACCAGGGGCACGATGCCCTCGCCCGCCTTGATGAGCTGCCCGGCGATCTCCACGTCCTCGACGGCCACCCGCAGGGACACGATGTCGGCGACCGAGTGGTAGCGCAGCGTCTCCTCCACGGCCCGGTCGTCACCGATCCACTGGGGGTTCATCAGCAGGGTGACCACGCCGAGCGAGATGTTGTTGGCCGTGGTCTCGTGGCCGGCGATGAGCAGCAGCATCAGTACGCCCGACAGCTCGTGCGGGGCGATCGTGCCGGCGGCCAGCAGCCGGCTGATGAGGTCGTCGCCCGGCCACTTGCCCTTGATGTCCACCAGCCGCTTGATGTAGCGCAGCAGCTCCTTGACCGCGGTCTCGCGCTGCTCGTCGGTCGAGGCGCGGAGCGATACCAGGGTGCGGGTCCTGGACTCGAAGAAGTCCCGGTCCGAGGGCGGCACGCCGAGCAGCGACGAGATCACCAGGGAGGGGACGGGCAGCGCGTAGTCGGCGACGAGGTCGGCGGAGTCGCCCGCGGCCAGCATGGCGTCCAGGCGCTCCTCCACCGTGCGCTCGATCGCCGGGCGCAGCCCGCGGATGCGCCGGACGGTGAACTCGGGGATGAGGGCCTTGCGGAACCGGTCGTGCTCGGGCGAGTCCAGTCCCACGAACCAGCCCGGGATCTGCTCCTGGGTGGGCACGCCCACCGTGCCGACGTTGGGGAACCCCTTGTGCGCGGGGTTGGAGCTGATCCTGGGGTCGGTCAGTGCGGTGCGCACGTCCTCGTGCCGGGTGATCAGCCAGGCCCGGGCGCCGTTGGGCAGGCGGGAGAGGACCAGCCCCTCCCGGTCCCGGTAGTCGGCGTAGTCGGGCGGCGGGAAGGGCACGCCGGGTTTGCGTACGGGGAAGTCGACCACCATCGGGTCCGATTGCGTCATCGACGGAATTCCTCTCTGGGGCGGGGCCGGTCAGCCGACGCCGTAGAACGCGCGGATCCTGCCGATGATGAAGTCCTGGTCGGCAGGGGTCAGATCGGTGTGCGTGGGCAGGTACAGCCCGTCCTCGGCGAATGCACTGGCCTTGAGCGCGGGCCAGTCGGGGTGGAAATACATGGGCTGCCGGCTCATCGGCTTGAAGAAGAGCCGGGTTTCGATGGAGTGCCCGGCCAGGAACGTCTGCAGTTCCGCCCGGCGCTCGGCCCTGAGGTCGTACATCCACAGCACGTCCCGCGGCGGCATCAGCGTGATGCCGGGGACATCGGCCAGCCCCTCGTCGTAGCGCTTCTCTATTCCACGGCGTACTTCGAGAATCTCGTCGAGCCGTTCGGCCTGCGCCAGCGCGACGGCGGCCTGCATGGCCGTCATCCGGTAGTTGTAGGCCACCTTCTTGTGCAGGAAACTGTGGTCCTTGGTGAAGGCCATGGCCCGCAGATGCGCCAGCTGTCCTGCCAGCTTCGGGTCGTCGGTGAGGCAGATGCCCCCCTCGCCCGCCGTGATGATTTTGTTGGCGAACAGCGAATAGCAGGCGATGTCCCCCACCGGCCGGACGCCGTGGGCCTCGGCGCTGTCCTCCACGACCTTCACGTTGTACTGGAACGCGATATCCATGATCGCGTCCATGTCGCAGCGCCGCCCGTAGATGTGGACGGGCATGATGACCTTCGTCCGCGGCGTGATCTTCTCTTCGATACGGGAGACGTCGATATTGAGGTCGTCACCGCAGTCGACGAACACGGGTGTCGCGCCGGTGTAGGTGACCGCCCACGCGGAAGCCACCATCGTGAACTCGGGAACGATCACCTCGTCGCCCGGCCCGACCCCCAGGGCCCGCAGCGCCAGCGTCAGCGCGGCCGTCCCGGACGAACAGGCCACGCCGTGCGCGACCGCGTTGTACTCCGCGAAGGACCGCTCGAACCGCTGGACCATCGGCCCCTGTGAGGATATCCAGCCGTCCTCGACCGTGGCGGTCAGGTATTCCAGCTCTCTGCCGCCCAGCGCGGGCCGGGACACGGGATACTTGAACGACATCCGTTACCTCATCCTCCTCGTACGTGCACAGGCCTCGTCGGTGTTCACGCGCTCTGGCGTCCCGGCGCCTTCTCCAGGGCCGGCAGCCCGAGAATCAGGTCGGCGGCGGAGGCCCGCCCGCCCGCCGCCCGCTGGAGCGCGCCGAGGCGCTTGGCGTTCTCGGTGAAGGAGGGGGTCTCCAGCACCCGGGTCAGCTTGTCGACCACGTCGTCGACGTCGAGGGACCGCGGCCGGTCGAGGGTCAGGCTGATGCCGAAGTCCCGGCCGCGTACGGCCTGGTCGTAGCAGTCCACCCACAGCGGCCGCACGACCAGCGGCTTGCCGAAATAGACGCCCTCGTTGTAGCCGTTGCCGCCGGCGTGCGTGAAGAACACCTTCACGTTCGGGTGCGCAAGCACGTCCAGCTGTGAGGGAACCCAGCTCTCGATCCGCAGGTTGCCCGGCAGCGACTCCACCGGCGGCAGCAGGTGCTGCTGTTCCGAGGGCAGCTTCCACAGCACCTGATGGCGCCCCTCAAGGCGCCGGGCCACCTCCACCATCGAGGCGACCTGTTCCCGCGTCAGCCGGGTGATCGTCCCGAATCCCGCGTACACCACCGACGACTGGGCGTCCAGCCAGGACGACAGCTCGTCGTCGTCCGGCGCCTCCGGCAGCGGTGGCACCATCGCCCCGACCAGCCGCATGTTCTGCGGGGTCCGGTGCGGATAGTCCAGCTCGGCGATCGAATTGCACAGCACCAGCTCGGCGTTCTCGATACGCGCCATCTGGCTGATCGGCCCCAGCCCGAGCTCCTTTCGCCGCCGGGTGTCCTCCGCCACCACCTTGCTCATCCTCGGCGACATGAAGAGCGCCAGCGTCCGCCACTTGAACAGCTGATTCTGGATCTGCTGCACCGGTGACATCCGCAGCGGCAGTCCGGTGTGCGGTACGGGGAAGCCCCACGGGGTGTACCGCTTCCCGAACGGTGTGAACGCGGTCAGTACATTGCTCGGCGCGAACGGCACGCTCAGCACGAACGGGATCTTCCGCGAGATGGCCAGTTCGATCGCGAATCCGCTGATGCAGTCGATGACCATCAGCGCCGGCCGGACCTCGTCGACGACGGCCGCGAGCTTCTCGAACTTCGCCTTCTGCGCGGCGGGCACGAACGACTGCCGGATCACCGCGCGGTGCGCCTTGAACCGCGACGACTGGGTGATCTCCCGGTAGACCTCGTCGTTCCAGGTCACGGCCGACAGTTCGGAGACGACCTCGCCCAGCGAGCCGAACTCCACCGGGGATCCGACCGAGATCTTCTTCACGTCCGCACGCCGCGGCTCGTCGGTGGCGAACCAGAGATCCGGCACATTCCGGCGGGAGAGTTCCTCGGCGAGGACGAGCAGCGGGTTGGCCAGCCCGCTCTCCGGGAGGCTGACGAAGAGGATCGGCCGTCGGGCGGAGTCCATGGATTCCCTTTCAGCGGTGACAGGCGGGGTCCGGCGAACGCACCCCTGTGCGGATCGACTGGCCGCACCCCACTTTGATCTCATGCCGCTCACCGGAAAATCCTTAGAGCCTGTGTCTGAACCCCGGTCGGATCAGCGCACGTCGTCTGGTGCGTGCGATCGCAAGGCGCCGGAATGGCCTCGTAGCGGAGCTACTAGGGCGTTCCGGCAACGCAGCGAGCGTGCGTGCCAGGCGGCGGGCGCCCGGCCGGGGTTCAGTCACAGGCTCCTAGAGCCTGTGCTGCCGGACGTCTTCGGCGATGACGCGTTCGGCGTTGCGCTCGGCCAGGGCCGTGATGGTGACGAAGGGGTTGACGCCGATGGAGCCCGGGATCAGCGCGCCGTCGGTGACGTAGAGGTTCCGGTAGCCGGCCACGCGCCCGTAGAGGTCGGTGGCCTTGCCCAGGACGCAGCCGCCGAGCGGGTGGTAGCTGAAGTCGTCGGAGAAGTTCTTCACCCGCGGGCCGAACAGGTCGTAGCGGTACATCGTCGCGTTGGCCTTGTTGATGCGGTCGAAGAGCGACGTCGCGGCCTCGACGGCGGGGGTGTTCTGGTCCCTGGTCCAGCGCAGCGCGGCCCGGTCGGTGGCCTTGTCGTACACGAAGGTGCCGCGCTCGGGGTTCTTGGTGATCGCCAGGTAGAGGCTGACCCAGGTCTCCAGGCCGGCCGGCATCGGGGCGATCTCCGCGAAGACCGGGGCGGCGGGGTTGTCCCAGTCGTCGATGCCCAGGGCGGGGATGGCGGACTGGTGGGCGCCGGTGGGGTTCCAGATGTGGTTGGCCCGGCCGGTCATGACGTTGCCGTTGGGGCCCCAGCCGGCGCCGACCGCGTCGTTGAGGTCGGGCAGCGCGCCGGTGTCGCGGGCCCGTACCAGCAGTTCCGTGGAGCCGAGGCTGCCGGCGCCGAGGAACAGGTGACGGCAGGCGATCTCCTTGCGCTCCAGGGTCCTGCCGTCGGCGCCGGTCCGGTCCACGGACAGTACGTAGCTGCCGTCCGGCTGCTGCCGGACCGCCGTGACCCGGTGCAGCGTCTCGATGGTGACCTTGCCGGTGCCGAGCGCGGCGGCCAGGTAGGTCTTGTCCAGGCTCTGCTTGCCGTGGTTGTTGCCGTAGATGACCTCGCCCGCCAGCGCGGACCTGGGCGCCTCACCGGCCGCTTCCCGCCGCATGTGGCCGAAGTCGTAGACATTGGGCACGAAGGTGGTGCGGAGGCCCGCCTTGCCGGCCTGTTCGCGGGAGACCCGGGCGAACTTGTACCACTCCGTCTCCTCGAACCAGCCCTGGTCGATGTGGTTCACCTTGAGCATGGAGTTGGCGCGCGGGAAGTACCGGCCGTACATCTCGGCGGCGTCCACCCGCGGGAGGACCTCCTCGAAGTACGAGCGCTTCGGTACGACGGCCATGCCGCCGTTGACCAGCGAACCGCCGCCGACGCCCCGCCCCACGTACACCGACATCTCGTCGAAGTGCACCCGGTCCAGCACGCCCGCGTACGGGTCGATGTCCCGGTTGATCACGTCCAGCCACAGGAAGGACCCGAGCGGAGCTTCGGTGCGCGACGCGAACCAGCTGGACCGGCGGTCGGGTTCGAGCATGCCGCAGAAAACCTTGCCGTCGTCGCCCGGCTTGTTCCACAACCGGCCCATTTCCAGCATGAGCGTCGGAATTCCCGCCTCGCCGAGGCGCAGCGCGGAGACGGCGGCGCCGTAACCGGTGCCGATCACCACGGCCGGTACGAACGCGCCGCTGTCGGCCCGTGGGCTCGCCTTGCCGGCGGCCGCGGCGCGCGGGGCGGCGGAGATCGTGGTCATTCCGGTGACGGCGGCGCCGCCGAGGGCGGCCAGCCCCAGCAGACGGCGCCGTGACAGATGCTCTTGTTTGGACACGCTGGTGATACCCGACCTTCGCCGACAGGAATGGTCCCCGCAGGGCTGGCGCGCGGGCCGTCGCGAGGGGAATCGCGGGCGGGCCTTGCCGATCGGCCCCGGCCGCCGCGCACCACCAGCTTGATCACGAAAGACTGGGGGAACTGCCAGAGGTGGGCGGGCCGCCCCGGCCGGCGGGGTACGGCGCCCAACCCTAGGGTTTTCGGGACATGCCGAGCCGTACGGTCCCGCTATGAACTCCCATTCCACGGCGGCGGTGCTGACCGCCCGCCGCATCGCCGTGTCGTTCGTGGCCACCGTGTCGGCAGTGGGCGTCACCGCGCCCCTCGCCGCCGCCGATCCCCTGGTCGTGCCCAACGGAGCGGGCCAGCACGCGCCGCGGACACCGTCCGTCGCGCACGAGATCCTCTTCACCGACGCCACGGTGACCCAGCAGAAGGACGGCTCCTTCACCGTGTCCTGGAAGGCGCCCGGCGTCGGCTCGGTGACCGTCTACGCCGACGGCAGGCCCGTGGCGCACGGCGGGTCGAAGGCCACCGTCACCGTGCGCGGCCTGCCCGCCGCCGACCGCCAGTGGTTCCGCCTCGTACCCGACCGGGGCGACCCCCTCACCCTCGCCGACCGCTCGCTGCACCTGGAGGGCGCCGCCAACTTCCGTGACGCGGGTGGCTACCGCACCACCGACGGCCGGTGGGTGAAGATGGGCGTGCTGTACCGCACCAACAGCCTGCACGCGCTCACCGACGCCGATCTGGGCAAGCTCCAGCGCCTCGGCATCCGTACGGATTTCGACCTGCGCACGCCGGGTGAGCGCGCCAAGAACCCGGACCGCGTGCCCGCGGGCGCGCGCTATGTCGTTGCCGACGTGATCGGCCAGAACGACCCCGGTGAACTTCCCCCCACCCCCGAAGCCTCCGTACAGAAGCAGCTCGAAGGCTACCGCTGGGTCGTCTCCAGGCCCTCCGCGATCTCGGCGTACCACGCGCTGTTCGGCTACGCGGCCGACCCCGGCTCCTACGGGCTGGCCTACCACTGCGAGTCCGGCAAGGACCGTACGGGCTGGGCCAGCGCCGCCCTGCTCACGGCCCTCGGCGTGGACCGCGACACGGTCATGCGCGACTACCTGGCCAGCAACGACTACCTCGCCGCGGACAACGCGGCCAAGCTCGCCGAGCAGCCGCCCGAGGTCGCCGCCCGCCTCAAGCCGATCCTGGACACCAGGGCCGAGTATCTGAACGCGGCCTTCGACGAGGTCAAGGCCCGCTTCGGCAGCTTCGACGGCTATCTGCGGGACGGACTGGGCCTGAGCGCGCGGGACCTGGCGCGGCTGCGGGAAGCGCTGCTCACCGACTGACCGGTCCGCCGGCCGACGCGACGGCCTGTACGACCCCGTTGGGGCGTACAGGCCGTCGTCGCGTTCCGGGGCGTGTGGTGCGGCTGTGGTGTCCCGGGGCCGTCTCGTGCCGCACAGCGCGGTGCGCCGCCGAATGGTTCGGCGGCGCACCGTGGTGGTACTCGTATCGGCCGCGAGCGTACCGGCGTCACCGGTACCGGCCGTTTCGTCGGGTCAGGACAGTCCGAGTTCGTTGTCGAGGAGGTCGAAGACCTCTTCGTCGGAGGCGGACTCGAAGTCGAAGTCCTTCTCGGTCCGGGACCTGTCGTACCCGGTTGCCGATGCTTCGTCCCGCAGGGCGTGCCACTTCGCCTGAAGGACTTCCAGCCGGCCGGCTATCTGTTCGTGGACCTCCTCCGTGATGTCGAGGCCGCCGAAGCTCTTCTCCAGCTTTTCGAGTTCGTCCAGGAGTGCCGCCGGTCCGGTGGACGGCGCGGGAGCGAGCCGGGCGTGGAGATGGTCGATGAGTTCCGCGGGCGTCGGGTAGTCGAAGAGCAGGGTGGCCGGCAGGCGGACGCCGGTCAGGGCGCTCAGGCGGTTGCGGAGTTCGACCGCGGTCAGGGAGTCGAAACCGAGGTCCAGGAAAGCACTGTCCTGGTCGATCTCCGTGCCTGCGGTGTGTCCGAGGACGGCCGCGACCTGGCCGCGTACGGCGTCGAGTACGACCTCGCGTCCCTCCGCCGCCGACAGGCCGGCCAGGCGCTGGGCGAAGGCGGCCGAGGCGTCGGCGTCCGACGCGGCAGCCGCCGTACGCCGGCCCGGGGTGCGGATCAGGCCGCGCAGCAGGGGCTGGGGGTCGCCCTGTCGGCGTAGCGCCACCAGGTCCAGGCGGACCGGGAGCGTCACGGGCTCGGCGCCGCCCAGTGCCGCGTCGAACAGGGCCAGGCCCTCTTCGGCACTCAGCGGCGGCATGCCCGAACGGGCCATGCGCTGGAGGTCGGCTTCGGTCAGGCTGCCGGTCATCCCGCTGTCCTGCGACCACGGGCCCCATGCCAGCGATGTCGCCGGGAGACCCTGCGCCCGGCGGTGGGTTGCCAGGGCGTCCAGGAAGGCGTTGCCCGCCGCGTAATTGGCCTGCCCGGCACTGCCGACCGTGCCCGCCACCGACGAGAACACCACGAACGCGGCGAGGTCCAGGCCCTTGGTCGCCTCGTGCAGATGCCACGCCGCGTCCACCTTCGGACGCAGCACCGCCGACAGCCGATCCGCCGTCAACGACTCCACCACACCGTCATCGAGAACACCCGCCGTATGCACCACGGACCTCGGCACGTGACGGCCGATCAAGTCGGACACGGCCGCCGCGTCGGTCACATCGCACGCCTCGACCACTGCTTCGGCGCCCTCGGCCCGGAGTTCGGCCACCAGATCCTGTACGCCCGCGGCATCCGGACCGCTGCGGCTGACCAGCAGCAGACTCCGCACCCCGTGCTCGGTCACCAGGTGCCGGGCCACCATGCGGCCCAAGCCACCGGTACCGCCGGTGATCAGGACCGTGCCGGAGGTGTCCCAGGTGACGGCCTGCTGCGACTGCGCGCGGGCCAGCCGCGCCGCCAGCACCTCATCACCGCGTACCAGCAGCTGCGGCTCATCGGACGCCAGCCCCTGCGGCAACACCGTCACATCGGCATCACCCTCCAGGTCCACCAGCCCGAACCGGCCCGGATGCTCCGACTGCGCCGACCGCACCAGACCCCACACCGCCGCACCCGCAAGATCCGCACCGGACACCGCGCCACGCGTCACGAACACCAGACGCGCATCCGCGAACCGCTCATCCGCCAGCCACGACTGGATCACGTCCAGTGCCGCCGCCGTCGCGGTGTGGACGGACGGCACCGTTCCGGCGGCCTCGATCGTCGGCGGGACGAGCACGATGTCGTGGCCGCCGGCCTCCGCGAGGTCGTCGAGATCCGTGTGGGGCCGGAGTGAGAGTCCGTCGAGGAGGCCCTCGGTGTCCTTGCCGAGCAGGGCGAGGGAGCCCGCGGGTCCGCCGGTGAGCCGGATGCCGGTCCAGTCGACCGTGAAGAGGGAATCGCGGTCGCCCGTCCGCAGCTGCCCGGCGGTGATCGGACGCGCGGTCAGGGACGCCACCGAGGCCACCGGCGCTCCGGCCGGGTCCGCGATGGCGATCGACGTGCCGTTCCCGGTGGGACGGATACGTACCCTCACCTGGGAGGCGCCGGTGGCGTGGAGGGTCACGCCGCTCCAGGAGAAGGGGACGGATCCCTCGTCCGCTCCCCCGTCGCTCACCAGCACCGCGTGCAGCGCGGCGTCGAAGAGGGCGGGGTGCAGGCCGTAGGCGTCGCCGTCGGTGCCCTCGGGAAGTGCCACCTCGGCGTAGACGTCCTCGCCCGCCTGCCAGGCCGCCCGCAGGCCCTGGAACACCGGACCGTACTCGAACCCGGCATCCGCGAACCGCGCGTAGCAGTCCGCCACCTCAAGCGGCTCGGCGCCCTGCGGGGGCCACACCGTGGCATCGAACGGCACCGCTTCGGCGGCGGCCGGGCTCAGAGCACCGCCGGCGTGCAGCGTCCACGGGCCCTCTCCTTCACGGGCGTGCACCGACACCGGCCGGCGGCCCTCGTCTTCGGGCTCGCCCACCGTCACCTGCACCTGGACGGCGCCGCCCGAGGCGGGCAGCACCAGGGGCGCGGCGAGCGTCAGTTCCTCCACCAGGTCGCAGCCGACCTCGTCGGCGGCCCGCAGCACCAGTTCCATGAGCGCCGTACCGGGCACCAGGACGGATCCCAGGACGACATGGTCCGCCAGCCACGGGTGCGAGGTCGTCGAGAGCCGGCCGGTGAACAGCAGGCCACCCGAGCCCGCCAGCTCCACCGCCGCACCCAGCAACGGGTGCCCCGCAGAGCCCAGACCCGCAAACCGCACATCGCCCGCGCGCACCGCACCGCCCGACGGCCAGAACCGCTCGTGCTGGAACGCGTACGTCGGCAGATCCACCCACCGCCCACCCGAACCGGCCAGGACCGCGGGCCAGTTGACCGGCACGCCGTGGGCGTGCAGTCGTGCCAGGGCCGTCAGCAGTGCCGGGGCCTCGGGCCGGTCCTTGCGCAGTACGGGCGCCACCACCGACTCGTCCGCGGCGGACTCCGCGGCGAGCGCGGAGAGGGCACCGTCGGGGCCGAGTTCCAGGAGCGCCACGACGCCCTGTGCGTGCAGCGCGCCGACCCCGTCGGCGAACCGTACGGCCTCGCGGACATGGCTGACCCAGTACTCAGCGGAGCACAGCTGTTCCGCGGTGGCCGACTCGCCCGTGACGTTGGAGACCACGGGGATGCGCGCCGCGCCGTAGGTCATGCCGTCGGCGACGGTGCGGAAGTCGGCGAGCATCGGTTCCATGAGCGGTGAGTGGAAGGCGTGCGAGACCCGCAGCCGGCTGGTCTTGCGCCCCTCTCGCTCGAAGTGCTCAGCGATCCCGGTCACGGCGTCTTCGATGCCGGAAATCACCACCGACGATGGACCGTTCACGGCCGCGATCGAGACACCCTCCACCAGGTGCGGAAGGACCTCGTCCTCCGTCGCCCGGACCGCCACCATCGCACCGCCGGCGGGCAGGGCCTGCATGAGCCGGCCGCGTGCCGCCACCAGCGCACAGGCGTCGTCCAGCGAGAACACGCCGGCCACATGCGCGGCGGCGATCTCCCCGACGGAGTGCCCCAGCAACTGGTCCGGGCACACGTCCCAGGACTCCAGCAGGCGGAAGAGTGCCACCTCGATCGCGAACAGGGACGCTTGTGTGTACGCGGTCTGGTTCAGCAGTTCCGCGTCCTCGCCCCACATGACGGTGCGGAGGGGCCGGTCCAGGTGCTCGTCCAAGGCGGCGCACACCGCGTCGAACGCCTCCGCGAAGACCGGGTACCGGCCGTACAGCTCCAGACCCATGCCCAGACGCTGCGAGCCCTGGCCCGAGAACAGGAACGCCAGCTTGCCCGTGCGGGCCCGGCCCTGCGCTACGAGGGCCGTCTCGTCGCGGCCCTCGGCCAGGGCGGACAACGAGTGCAGCAGGTCTTCCCGGTCGGCGGCCAAGATCACGGCACGGTGCTGGAAGGTCGAGCGGCCCGTGGCCAGCGAGTGGGCGACATCCGGTACCCGCGTCCCCGGTTCGCCGTCGAGGTGGGACAGCAGCCGTGCGGCCTGGGACCGCAGTGCGACCTCGCTCCGGCCCGACAGCAGGACCGGCAACGGCGTTTCGGGTCCGGTCGCCTCGTGTTCGGGCGCGTCCGGTTCGGCATCGGCCATGACCGGCTCGGGCTGTTCCAGGATCACGTGCGCGTTCGTTCCGCTGATTCCGAAGGAGGAGACGCCTGCGCGGCGCGGTCCCTCCCCTTGCGGCCATGCGACCTCGGAGGTCAGCAGTTCGACGGCGCCTGTACCCCAGTCCACGTGGGTCGAGGGCGCATCGACGTGCAGCGTCCGCGGCAGCACACCGTGCCGCATCGCCAGCACCATCTTGATGACGCCCGCAACGCCCGCAGCCGCCTGCGCATGGCCGATGTTGGACTTCACCGAACCCAGCAGCAACGGACGGTCCTGTGCGCGCTCCCGGCCGTACGTGGCCAGCAGCGCCTGCGCCTCGATCGGGTCACCCAGCGTCGTGCCCGTACCGTGTGCCTCCACCGCGTCCACATCGGCCGCCGACAGGCCCGCACTCGCCAGCGCCTGCCGGATCACCCGCTGCTGCGACGGACCGTTCGGCGCCGTCAGACCGTTGGAGGCACCGTCCTGGTTCACCGCGGAACCACGCACCACCGCCAGCACCTGATGCCCGTTGCGGCGCGCGTCCGACAGGCGTTCCAGCACCAGGATTCCGGCGCCTTCGGCCCAGCCGACACCGTCGGCCGTATCGGCGAACGCCTTGCAGCGCCCGTCCGGGGCGAGCCCGCCCTGGCGGGAGAACTCCACGAGCGTCAACGGTGTGGACATCACCGTCACACCGCCCGCGAGCGCCAGGGAGCACTCACCGGACCGCAGGGCCTGCGCCGCCAGGTGCAGGGAGACCAGCGACGACGAGCACGCCGTGTCCACCGTGACCGCGGGGCCCTCGAAACCGAAGGTGTACGACACCCGGCCCGAGGCGACACTGCCCGCGCTCCCGCTGCCCTGGTAGCCCTCGAACTCGCGCCCGGAGAGCAGCGTCGAGTAGTCGTGGTACATCACGCCAGCGAAGACGCCCGTACGGCTGCCCCGCAGAGCGGCCGGGTCCATCCCCGCGCGCTCCAGCGCCTCCCACGTCGTCTCCAGCAGCAGCCGCTGCTGGGCGTCGGTGGTCAGGGCCTCGCGGGGGCTCATGCCGAAGAACTCGGGGTCGAACTGCGCCGCGTCGTAGAGGAAGCCACCGGAGCGGGTGGCGATGGCGCCCTCGCGGTCGGGGTCGTAGGTGTCGTCGATCTCCCAGCCGCGGTCGGCGGGGAAGTCCGAGACCGCGTCCACCCCTTCGGACACCAGGTGCCACAGGTCCTCGGGCGAGGCGACGCCGCCGGGGAAGCGGCAGCTCATCCCGACGATCACGACCGGGTCGTCCGTCGGGGACGGGAGGGCGGACACCGGGAGCGGTGTCCCGGTCTCCGTGCCGAACAGCTCGTCGAGGAAGTGGCCCGCCAGGGCGCCGGCCGTCGGGTAGTCGAACACGGCGGTCGCCGGGAGCCGCAGTCCGGTGGCCCTGCCCAGGACGTTGCGGAGTTCGATCGCGGTCAGGGAGTCGAAGCCGAGATCCTGGAAGGCGCGGTCCGGGTCGATCGTCTCCGGGCTCGCGTGGTTCAGGACCGCGGCGATCTGGCCGCGTACGACTTCGAGCAGCGCCTCGCGCCGCTCCGCCGTGGACAACCCGGACAGGCGCTCCACCAGGCCGGATGCCGCGGTGGTGCCGGCCCGGCGGGTCCTCGTGCGGATCAGGCCGCGCAGGAGAGGCTGTGGTTCGCCCTGTCGGCGTAGCGCCGCCAGGTCCAGGCGGACCGGGAGCGTCACGGGCTCGGCGCCGCCCAGCGCCGCGTCGAACAGGGCCAGGCCCTCCTCAGCGCTCAGCGGTGGCATACCCGAACGCGTCATCCGCTCCAGATCGGCATCGGTCAAGGTGCCGGTCATCCCGCTGCCCTGCGACCACGGGCCCCATGCCAGCGATGTCGCCGGGAGACCCTGCGCCCGGCGGTGGGATGCCAGGGCGTCCAGGAAGGCGTTGCCCGCCGCGTAATTGGCCTGCCCGGCACTGCCGACCGTGCCCGCCACCGACGAGAACACCACGAACGCGGCGAGGTCCAGGCCCTTGGTCGCCTCGTGCAGGTGCCAGGCCGCATCGACCTTCGGACGCAGCACCGCCGACAGCCGATCCGCCGTCAACGACTCCACCACACCGTCATCGAGAACACCCGCCGTATGCACGACGGCGCCGATCCGGTGCCGGGAGACCAGCTCCGTCACAGCGGAGGCATCGGTCACGTCGCACGCCTCGACCACGGCCTGTGCACCGTACTCCGCGAGCTCGGCCACCAGCTCCTGTACGCCCGCGGCCTCCGGACCGCTGCGGCTGACCAGCAGCAGACTCCGCACCCCGTGCTCGGTCACCAGGTGCCGGGCCACCATGCGGCCCAAGCCGCCCGTACCGCCGGTGATCAGGACCGTGCCGGTTCCGTGCCAGGTCATCGTGGCCCGCGGCTGCGACCGGGCCAGCCGCGCCGCCAGCACCTCATCACCGCGTACCAGCAGCTGCGGCTCATCGGACGCCAGCCCCTGCGGCAACACCGTCACATCGGCATCACCCTCCAGGTCCACCAGCCCGAACCGGCCCGGATGCTCCGACTGCGCCGACCGCACCAGACCCCACACCGCCGCACCCGCAAGATCCGCACCGGACACCGCGCCACGCGTCACGAACACCAGACGCGCATCCGCGAACCGCTCATCCGCCAACCACGACTGGATCACGTCCAGTGCCCAGGCTGCGGCGACGTGTACGGATTCCACCGCCGTGGAAGTGCCGGTGGGCGGCGTGACCAGGACGGTTCCGGGCACGGCCGCCGCGCCCGTCAGAGAGTCCAGATCCGCGTACGTCCGCAGCGGCTCGCCCTCCGGGCCCGTACCGAGTTCGACGCGCGCGTCCGTGAGCGGGACGGGGGCCCAGTCGACCTGGTAGAGGGCGTCACGGCCGGCGGTCTGCACCTGTCCGGCCGAGAGCGGCCGTACCACCAGCGCGTCCACGGAGGCGACCGGCGCACCGGACGTGTCCGCGATCGCGACCGACAGTGCGCTGCCCGTGTCGCGGATGCGGACGCGCAGGTGCGAGGCGCCGGAGGCGTGCAGGGACACTCCGGCCCAGGAGAACGGGACGCCGCCCGCTCGGTCACCACCGGCTCCAGCGCCGCCCAGTGCCGCCGCGTGCAGGGCGGCGTCGAAGAGGGCCGGGTGCAGGCCGAAGGCGTCGCCGTCGGTGCCCTCGGGAAGCGCCACCTCGGCGAAGATGTCCCCGCCCGCCTGCCAGGCCGCCCGCAGGCCCCGGAAAGCCGGGCCGTAGGTGAGCCCGGCGTCGGCGAGATCGTCGTAGCAGCCCGTCACGTCCACGGGCGTCGCGCCCTTCGGTGGCCACACGGCGGCATCGAACGGAGCCGCCGCGGCCCCGGTGGTCACCGCGCCTTCGGCGTGCAGTGTCCACGGGTCTTCTCCCTCCCGCGCGTGCACCGACACCGGCCGGCGGGCCCCGTCCTCGGGCTCACCCACCCATACCTGCACCTGGACCGCACCGCCCGAGGCGGGCAGCACCAGGGGCGCGGCGAGCGTCAGCTCCTCCACCAGGTCGCAGCCGACCTCGTCGGCCGCCCGCAGCACCAGTTCCACGAGCGCCGTACCGGGTACCAGTACGGCCCCCTGGACGATGTGATCGACCAGCCACGGGTGGGAGGACGCCGACAGCCGGCCGGTGAACAGCAGGCCACCCGAGCCCGCCAGCTCCACCGCCGCACCCAGCAACGGGTGCCCCGCAGAGCCCAGACCCGCGAACCGCACATCGCCCGCGCGCACCGCACCGCCCGACGGCCAGAACCGCTCGTGCTGGAACGCGTACGTCGGCAGATCCACCCACCGCGCTCCCGAACCGGTGAACTGTGCCGCCCAGTCCACGCCCGTGCCCCGGACGTACAGCTGTGCCAGGGCGGCGAGCAGCGTTGTCCCCTCCGGCCGGTCCTTGCGCAGTACGGGAACGAGTACGGTGTCGTCCGGCACCGACTCGCGGGCCATCGCCGACAGCACACCGTCCGGACCGAGTTCCAGGAACCGTGTCGCGCCTTCCGCCCGCAGGGCCCGCGTCCCGTCCGCGAAACGGACCGCCTCGCGGACGTGCCGCACCCAGTAGTCGGCGTCGGCGAGCTGTTCGGGCTCGGCGAGCCGGCCCGTCAGATTGGACACGACGGGGATCGCCGGCGTCCCGAACGCCAGCCGTGCCACCACCGCACGGAATGCGTCCAGCATCGGTTCCATGAGCGGTGAGTGGAAGGCGTGCGAGACCCGCAACCGGCTGGTCTTGCGCCCCTCCGCCTCGAAGTGCTGCGCAATCCCGAGCACCGCCTCCTCGACGCCGGAAATCACCACCGACGACGGACCGTTCACGGCCGCGATCGAGACACCCTCCACCAGGTGCGGAAGGATTTCGTCCTCCGTCGCCCGGACCGCGACCATCGCCCCACCGGACGGCAGCTGCTGCATCAGCCGGCCCCGGGCCGCCACCAACGCACAGGCGTCCGGGAGGGAGAAGACACCCGCCACATGTGCCGCGGCGACCTCTCCGATCGAGTGTCCCGCCACGAAGTCGGCGCGCACGCCCCACGACTCGACCAGCCGGAACAGGGCCACCTCGACCGCGAACAGTCCGGCCTGGGCGTACGCGGTCTGGTTCAGCAGCTCCGCCTCCTCGCCCCAGACGACGCCCCGCAGCGGGTGTTCCAGATGCTCGTCCAAGGCGGCGCACACCGCGTCGAACGCCTCCGCGAAGACCGGGTACCGGCCGTACAGCTCCAGACCCATGCCCAAGCGCTGCGAGCCCTGGCCCGAGAACAGGAACGACGTCTTCCCCGTGCCGGCCGAGCCCTCCGTCAGGCCGGGGTCGGTCTCGCCGACCGCGAGGGCGGACAGGGCCCGCACCAGTGCGGCGCGGTCCTCGCCCCACACCACCGCGCGGTGGGCGAACGTGGAGCGTCCTGTTGCCAGCGAGTGGCCGACATCCCGGGCGGACAGCGCGTCCTGGCCGGCGACCAGCGGGAGCAGGCGTGCCGCCTGGCCGCGCAGTGCGGCCTGGTTCCGGCCGGACAGCACCCAGGCCAGTGCGCCGGGCTCGGTCTCCGGGGTGTCCGGTGCGGCGTCGGCCGCGACCGGCTCGGGCTCCTCCAGGATCACGTGCGCGTTCGTCCCGCTGACGCCGAAGGAGGAGACGCCCGCCCGGCGCGGCCCGTCCCCCTGCGGCCATGCGACCTCGGAGGTCAGCAGTTCGACGGCGCCTGTGCCCCAGTCCACGTGGGTCGAGGGCGCATCGACGTGCAGCGTCCGCGGCAGCACACCGTGCCGCATCGCCAGCACCATCTTGATGACGCCCGCAACGCCCGCAGCCGCCTGCGCATGACCGATGTTGGACTTCACCGAACCCAGCCACAGCGGCCGGTCCTCCGGGCGGTCCTGGCCGTACGTGGCCAGCAGCGCCTGCGCCTCGATCGGGTCACCCAGCGTCGTGCCCGTACCGTGCCCCTCCACCGCGTCCACATCGGCCGCGGACAGGCCCGCACTCGCCAGCGCCTGCCGGATCACCCGCTGCTGCGACGGACCGTTCGGCGCCGTCAGACCGTTGGAGGCACCGTCCTGGTTCACCGCGGAACCACGCACCACGGCGAGCACGCGATGCCCGTTGCGGCGCGCGTCCGACAGGCGCTCCAGCACCAGCATGCCGACGCCCTCGCCCCAGCCGACACCGTCGGCCGCGTCGGCGAACGCCTTGCAGCGCCCGTCCGCAGACAAGCCCCGCTGCCGCGAGAAGTCCACGAACGTCGTGGGTGTCGACATCACCGTCACACCGCCCGCGAGCGCCAGCGAGCACTCACCGGACCGCAGGGCCTGCGCCGCCAGGTGCAGGGAGACCAGCGACGACGAGCACGCCGTGTCCACCGTGACCGCGGGGCCCTCGAAACCGAAGGTGTACGACACCCGGCCGGAAGCGATGCTGGCCGCGCTGCCGTTGCTCCGGTAGCCCTCGTACTGGTCGCCGACCATGATCTCGCTGTAGTCGGAGTACATCACGCCCGCGAAGACGCCCGTACGGCTGCCCCGCAGAGCGGCCGGGTCCATCCCCGCGCGCTCCAGCGCCTCCCACGTCGTCTCCAGCAGCAGCCGCTGCTGCGAGTCCGTCGCCAGGGCCTCCCGGGGGCTCATCCCGAAGAACTCCGGGTCGAAGTCCCCCGCTTCGTGCAGGAATCCACCGGAGCGGGTGTACGAGGTGCCGAGCGCTTCGGGGTCGGGGTTGTAGAGCGACTCCACGTCCCAGCCGCGGTCGGCGGGGAAGTCCGAGACCGCGTCCACCCCTTCGGACACCACGTGCCACAGCTCCTCGGGCGAGGCGACGCCACCCGGATAGCGGCAGCTCATTCCGACGATCACCACCGGATCGTCGGCCGCGGCCGACGGCAGCCGGGCCGGCGCCGCCTCTTCCGCCACCGCCCCCGCGCTGAACAGCTCGTCCAGGAGGAAGTCGACGAGGGAGCCTGCCGTGGGGTAGTCGAACACGGCGGTGGCCGGGAGACGCATGCCCGTCGCCTTGTTGAGCCGGTTGCGCAGTTCGACCGCGGTCAGGGAGTCGAATCCGAGGTCCTGGAAGGCCCGGTCCGGGTCGACCGTCTCCGGGCTCGCGTGGCCCAGGACCAGCGAGATCTGGCCGCGTACGACATCGAGCAGCGCCTCGCGCCGCTCCGCCGTCCCCAGCCCGGACAGGCGGTTCGCCAGGCCGGCGACCGCGGCCGAGCCGGCCACCACCGAGCGCCGGGCGCGGGTCCTGATCAGTCCGCGCAGCAGCGCGGGTACGTCGTCCTGTTCGCGCAGTGCGGCCAGGTCGAGGCGGACGGGAAGGACCAGTGCCGCGTCGGCGGCCAGCGCGGCGTCGAAGAGGGCTACTCCCTCGGCCGGGGTGAGTTCGGGCATGCCCGCGCGGGCGATCCGTCGGAGGTCGGTGTCCGACAGGGTGCCGGTCATGCCGCCGTCCTGGGACCAGGGGCCCCACGCCAGCGACGTGGCCGGAAGCCCCTGGGCGCGGCGGTGGTGCGCCAGCGCGTCCAGGAAGGTGTTGCCGGCCGCGTAGTTGCCCTGCCCGGCGCTGCCCAGGATGCCCGAGGCCGAGGAGAAGACGACGAACGCGCCGAGGTCCAGATCTTGGGTGGCCTGGTGCAGGTTCCAGGCCGCGTCGACCTTCGGACGCAGCACCGCCGACAGCCGCTCCGCCGTCAACGACTCCACCACACCGTCATCGAGAACACCCGCCGTATGCACGACGGCGCCGATCCGGTGCCGGGAGACCAACTCCGTCACAGCGGAGGCGTCGGTCACGTCGCACGCCTCGACCACGGCCTGTGCACCGTGCTCCGAGAGCTCGGCCACCAGCTCATCGGCACCCTCGGCGGCCGGACCACTGCGGCTGACCAGCAGCAGACTCCGCACCCCGTGTTCCGTCACCAGGTGCCGGGCCAGGACACGCCCCAGACCGCCTGTACCACCGGTGATCAGGACCGTGCCGGTTCCGTCCCAGGCAGTGGTGCTCCGTGCCGGTGCCTGGGCCCGGTCCAGCCGTGCCGCCAGCACCTCGCCGCCGCGCAGCAGCAACTGCGGCTCGTCGGAGGCCAGGGCCCGGGGCAGCACGGTCATCTCGGCGTCGCCGTCCAGGTCCACCAGGCCGAAGCGGCCCGGGTTCTCGGACTGCGCCGACCGCACCAGGCCCCACACGGTGGCACCGGTGAGGTCCGTACCGTCCACCGCGCCGCGCGTGACGAACACCAGGCGCGCGTCCGCGAACCGCTCGTCCGCCAGCCAGGCCTGGGACAGCTCCAGCGCCCGGGCGGCGGTGGCGTGCGCCGACTCCACCACGTCGCCGGTACCGGCTTCCACCGGTACGAGTACCGCGTCCGGCAGGCGGTCGGCCCCGGCCAGGGCCGCCAGGTCGGGGTAGGTGTCGAACGGCGTGCCGGTGAGGGAGCCGAGCGTCGCCACGGACTCCGCGGCCCCGGCCGCGGGCAGGCGTACGGGGTTCCACTGCACGCGGAACAGCGCGTCGCGCCCGGCCGGGCTCGCGCCGCCCGCCACCTGGTCGGCGGAGACCGCCCGCAGGACCAGGGTCCCGACGGAGGCCACCGGCTCGCCCGTGGTGTCGGCGACGTCGACGGTCAGGGTGTCGCCGCTGTGCTGGACGATCCGGGCCCGTACGGCCGAGGCGCCGGAGGCGTACAGCGCGACGTTCTCCCAGGAGAAGGGCAGGACGCCCTGGTCCAGGCCGTCGAAGGCGGCGGCGTGCAGGACCGCGTCGAGCAGGGCCGGGTGCAGGCCGTACGCGGGCGCGTCGTCTTCGGCGACATCGGGCAGGGCGACCTCGGCGAACACCTCGTCGCCCCGGCGCCACACCGCCCGCAGGCCCTGGAAGTGCGGTCCGTAGTCGAATCCGCGCGCGGCCAGGTCCGGGTAGAGGCCGGTCAGGTCGGCAGGCTCGGCGCCGGCGGGCGGCCAGGACTCCGCGTGGAAGTCGTGGCCCGGCTCGGCGGTCCGTTCGTCCGTGACGAGCACGCCGGTGGCGTGCTGGACCCACGGCCGGTCGCCGTCGCCCTCCGGGCGGGAACGGATGCCGAGGGGCCGGCTGCCGGCCTCGTCGGCCGGGCCGACGTGCAGTTGCAGCTGCACACCGCCGTGTTCGGGCAGGACGAGCGGGGCGGCCAGGGCCAGTTCGTCGATCCGGTCGCAGCCCGCTTCGTCGGCCGCGCGGACGGCGAGTTCGACGAACGCGGTGCCCGGCAGCAGCACCGAGCCCAGGACCCGGTGGTCGGCCAGCCAGGGGT
Organism: Streptomyces sp. NPDC018019; assembly: GCF_044327805.1. Lineage (NCBI taxonomy): Bacteria > Bacillati > Actinomycetota > Actinomycetes > Kitasatosporales > Streptomycetaceae > Streptomyces > Streptomyces sp. NPDC018019. Next base: position 36,969 of record NZ_JBIRGD010000045.1, read on the forward strand.
GCGTCTGCAACGACAGACGGGAGGTGAGGAGCAGGCCGTCGCCGTCGGACAGTTCCACGGCGGCGCTCAGCAGCGGGTGTCCGGCCGCTTCGAGGCCGGCCGCGCCGAGGTCCCCGGTACCGGCGGGGCCGGGGGTGGGCCAGTACCGCCGGTGTTGGAAGGCGTACGTCGGCAGGTCGACGAGGCGGGCGTCGGTGCCGGTGAAGAACGCGGTCCAGTCGATCGCGGTGCCGTGCGCGTGCAACTGGGCCAGGGCGGCGAGGAGCGTCGTCTCCTCCGGGCGGTCCTTGCGCAGAGCGGGGACGAGTACGGTCTCGTCCGGCAGCGACTCACGGGCCATGGCCGAGAGGGTGCCGTCGGGGCCCAGCTCCAGGAAGCGTGTCACGCCTTCGGTGTGCAGGGCGCGTATCCCGTCGGCGAACCGTACGGCTTCGCGGACGTGGGTGGCCCAGTACTCGGGCGTGCACAGCTGGTCCGGTGCGGCCGGGCCGCCGGTCACGTTCGAGACGACGGTCAGTTCCGGCTCGCCGTACGTCAGGCCCTCGGCGACGGTGCGGAAGTCGGCGAGCATCGGTTCCATGAGCGGTGAGTGGAAGGCGTGCGAGACCCGCAGCCGGCTGGTCCTGCGCCCCTCGCCCTCGAAGTGCTGCGCGATCCCGAGTACCGCATCCTCGACCCCGGAGATCACCACCGCCGACGGCCCGTTCACAGCCGCGATCGAGACACCCTCCACCAAGTGGGGAAGCACCTCGTCCTCCGACGCCCGGACCGCCACCATCGCCCCACCGGACGGCAGGGCCTGCATGAGCCGGCCGCGTGCCGCCACCAACGCGCAGGCGTCGTCCAGCGAGAACACGCCGGCCACATGCGCTGCGGCGATCTCCCCGACCGAGTGCCCGGCCACGTACTCCGGCCGCACGCCCCACGACTCGACCAGCCGGTACAGGGCGACTTCGACCGCGAACAGCGCGGCCTGGGCGTACGCGGTCTGGTTCAGCAGCGCCGCGTCCTGGCCCCAGACGACGCCGCGCAGCGGACGGTCCAGGTGCTGGTCCAGCCCCGCGCACACCGCGTCGAACGCGTCCGCGAACACGGGGTACTGGGTGTGTAGTTCCCGGCCCATGCCGAGTCGCTGCGAGCCCTGGCCGGAGAAGAGGACGGCGTCCCCGCCGTCGTGTGCGGTGCCCGTGGTCAGGGCGGCGTCGGCGTCGCCCGTGGCGAGGGCGGCCAGGGCACGGACCGCGGTGTCGTGGCTGTCGGCCGCGACGGCCGCGCGGTGGGTGAAGGCCGTACGTGTCGCCAGCGTGTACGCGACGTCCGCGAGCCGCGGTCCGCTCCCGTGGTCGAGACGGGACAGCAGCCGGGCCGCCTGGTCCCTCAGGGCGGCGTCGCTCTTGCCGGACAGCAGCAGGGGTACCGCCGGCACGGGGGCGACGGCCGGCGCCTCGGGTTCGGTGGGCTCGGCCTCCTCCAGGATGAGGTGCGCGTTGGTGCCGCTGACCCCGAACGCGGAGACGGCGGCACGCCGCGGGCGGTCCGTCCCGGGCCAGTCGGCCGGCTCGGTGAGCAGTTCGACCGCACCGGCGGTCCAGTCGACGTGCGGGGTGGGCTCGTCCACGTGCAGGGTGCGCGGCAGCGTGCCGTGCCGCATGGCCAGGACCATCTTCATCACACCGGCCACACCGGCGGCGGCCTGGGTGTGCCCGATGTTGGACTTCAGCGTGCCCAGCCGCAGCGGCCGGTCCTCCGGGCGGTCCTGGCCGTACGTGGCCAGCAGCGCCTGGGCCTCGATGGGGTCGCCCAGCGTCGTGCCCGTACCGTGCGCCTCGACGGCGTCGACGTCGGACGCGGCCACCCCGGCGTTGGCGAGGGCCTGGCGGATGACGCGCTGCTGCGAGGGGCCGTTGGGCGCGCTGATGCCGTTGGACGCGCCGTCCTGGTTGACCGCCGAACCGCGGATGACGGCGAGCACCCGGTGCCCGTTGCGCCGGGCGTCCGAGAGCCGCTCGACGAGCAGCAGTCCGACGCCTTCGCTCCAGCCGGTGCCGTCGGCGGCCGCCGCGAACGGCTTGCAGCGGCCGTCCGCCGACAGTCCCCGCTGCCGCGAGAACTCCACGAACGTCGCGGGGGTCGACATCACCGTCACACCGCCGGCGAGCGCCAGCGAGCACTCGCCCTGGCGCAGCGACTGCACCGCCATGTGCAGGGCCACCAGCGACGACGAACACGCCGTGTCCACCGTGACGGCCGGTCCCTCGAAGCCGTAGGTGTACGACAGCCGGCCGGAGACCACGCTCATCGAGTTGCCGGTGAGCGAGTGGCCGGCGACGTCGTCCCGGGCCGCTTCGAGGACCGTGCGGTAGTCGTGGGTGTTGGCGCCGGCGAAGACACCGGTGCTGCTGCCGCGCAGGGATTCCGGGTCGATGCCGGCCCGTTCGAGGACCTCCCAGGAGGTCTCCAGCAGCAGCCGCTGCTGCGGGTCCATGGCGAGGGCCTCGCGCGGCGAGATGCCGAAGAAGTCCGCGTCGAAGCCTGCCGCCTCGTCGAGGAAGCCGCCCCCGCGCGCGTAGCTCGTGCCCAGGTGGTCGGGGTCGGGGTGGTAGAGGCGGCCGAGGTCCCAGCCCCGGTCGTCGGGCAGGGGGGAGATCGCGTCCCCGCCCTCGGCCAGCAGGGCCCAGAGGGCTTCCGGCGAGTTCACCCCGCCGGGGAGGCGGCAGGCCATGCCCACGATCGCCACCGGCTCGTCGAGGACGGCGGCGGTGCGTTCCACGACGGCCGCCGGCCCGGTCGTCCCCGTGAACTCGGAACGCAGGAGTCCGGCGACCGCGGCGGGCGTGGGGTGGTCGAACAGCAGGGTGGCGGGCAGGCGCAGGCCCGTCGCGGTGGACAGGCGGTTGCGCAGTTCGACCGCCATCAGCGAGTCGAAGCCCACGTCGCGGAAGGCGCGCTGGGCCTCGACGGCGTCCGGTGCGTCGAGGCCGAGGGTCTTCGCGGCCTCCTCCTGGACCGTCCGGAGCAGCAGGTGCTCCTGCTCGGCGGGGGGCAGTGCGCTGATCCGGCTGCCCAGCGGGGAGCGTTCCTCCCGCGGAGCGTCGTCGGTCGCGGCGAGGACCTGGCGTGCCTCGGGCAGGTCGGCGAGGAAGGGGCTGGGGCGGACGGCGGTCAGGGCGGGGGCGTACGCCGTCCAGTCCACGTCGGCCACGGTCACGGTCGTCAGGCCCTGGGCGAGGGCCTGGCGGAGCGCGGCGAGTGCGGGGGCCGGGGCCATGGGGAGCAGGCCGTCGCGGCTCACCCGGTCCGCCACGCCGCCGTCCGTGGCCATGCCGAGGCCGGCCCAGGGGCCCCAGGCGGCCGAAGTGGCCGGCAACCCCTGCGCGCGGCGGTGTTCGGCGAAGGCGTCGAGGAACACGTTGGCGGCGGCGTAGTTGGCCTGGCCGGCGTTGCCCAGGGACCCGGCGACCGAGGAGAACAGCACGAACATCTCCAGGTCGAGGTCCCGGGTGAGGTCGTGCAGGTTCCGGGCGGCGGTGACCTTGGGGCGCAGTACGGCCTCGAAGCGTTCGGGGGTGAGCGTGTCCAGCATGCCGGCGTCCATGACGCCCGCGGCGTGCACGACGCCGGTCAGCGGCGTCTCCGCCGGGATGTCCGCGAGGACGGCCGCCAGGGCGTCCCGGTCGGCGGCGTCGCAGGCGGCGACGGTGACCCGGGTGCCGCGTTCGGTGAGTGCCGCCGCGAGTTCCGGCGCGCCCGGGGCGTCGAGGCCCCGGCGGCTGGTGAGCACCAGGTGCTCCGCCCCGGCGTCGGCGAGCCAGTACGCCAGCTGCGCGCCGAGCGCGCCGGTGCCGCCGGTGATCAGGACCGTGCCGTGCGCGGTCCACCCCTCGCCGGTGTCGCCGCCGGGGGTGATCCGTGCCAGGCGGCGGGCGAAGGTTCCGGCGGGGCGGATCGCGACCTGGTCCTCGCGCCCGGCGAGCACGCCGAGGAGCGCGGAGACGGCCCGGGTGTCCGGGGCCTCGGGGAGGTCGACGAGTCCGCCCCAGAGCCGCGGGTACTCCAGCGCGGCGACGCGTCCGCACCCCCACACCTGTGCCTGTACGGGATTGGTCAGCGCGTCCCGGTCGTCGACGGCGACGGCGCCGCGGGTCACGCACCACAGCGGTATCTGGTTGCCGGATGCCTCCAGGGCGCGCAGCAGGGCGGTGGTGGCGGCCAGGCCGCGCGGCAGGGAGGTCAGCTGCGGGTGCGGCCGTTCGTCCAGGGCCAGCAGCGAGAGCACGCCGTCGACGGGGCCGTCGGGCCAGGTGACGGTCCCGGCCGGGTCGCCGCCGTCGGGCAGCACGAGCAGTTCGGTACGCAGGCCCTGGTCACGCAGCCCGTCGAGGAGCCGGGTGGTCCACGGGTCCCCGACGGTGCTCTCGGGCAGCGCGACGAGCCAGTTCCCGGTCGCGGCGATGCCGGTGGGGGCGGTGAGGGGGGACCAGCGCGCCCGGTAGCTCCAGCGGTCCGCCGCTGCCTGGGCCCTGCGCTGCCTGCGCCATGCCGAGAGCGTGGGCAGGAGGCTGCCGAGCGAGTCGGCCTCGGTGCCGTCGATGGCCAGGACGGCCGACAGCCCTTCCAGGTCCTCGCGTTCGACGGCTTCCCAGAATCCGGCTTCGCCGGCCTCTTCGGCGCCCGGTCCGCCGTCGTCCGTCCCGGTCGCCTCCAGCCAGTACCGCCGGCGCTGGAAGGCGTAGGTCGGCAGCTCGACGCGGGTGGTGCCGGACCTGCCGAGGAAGGCGTTCCAGTCGACGTGGACGCCGTGGGCGGACGCGGTGGCGAGGCCTTCGGCGAGGGCCTGGGTCTCGGAGTGGCCGGTGCGCAGGAGGGACAGCAGGAGGGGGTCTTCGAGGGTGGTCAGGGAGTCCTGGATGATCGGGGTGAGCACGCTGCTGGGGGCGAGTTCCACGAACGCGGTGACGCCCTCGGCTTCGAGGGTGCGCACGGCGGTGCAGAAGCGGACGCCCTCGCGGATCTCCCGTACCCAGTAGTCGGGTGTGCGCAGGTCGTCGCCGGCGGCGAGTTCCCCGGTGAGCGTGGACACCACCGGGATGCGCGGGGCGTGGTACTCCAGGGTCTCGGCGACGCGCCGGAAGTCCTCCAGCATGCCGTCCATGCGCGGGCAGTGGGAGGCGATGCTCACCCGGATCCGCTTGACGCGGCGGCCCTGGGCCTCCCAGTGGGCGGTGACCTGGGAGACGATCTCCTCGTCGCCGGAAACGACCTGGGCCCGCGGCCCGTTGACCGCGGCGAGGGTGGCGCGGTCCTCGTGGCCGGCGAGGGAGGCGCGGATCTCGTCCTCGGTTGCCTCGATCGCCGCCATGGCGCCGCCTTCGGGCAGTGCCTGCATGAGGGTGCCACGGGCCGAGACCAGGCGGGCGGCGTCCTCCAGGGAGAGGACGCCGGAGACATGGGCGGCGGTGATCTCGCCGACGGAGTGGCCGGTGACGTACTGCGGGGTGACGCCCCAGGACTCGACGAGCCGAAACAGCGCGGTCGCGAAGGCGAAGAGCGCGGTCTGGGTGTAGTCGGTCCGGTCGAGCAGGGCGGCCTCGTCCGTGCCCTCCTCGGCGAAGACGATGTCGCGCAGCGGCCTTTCCAGGTACTGGTCGCACTCGGCGCACGCCGCGTCGAAGGCCTCGGCGAAAACGGGGTGGGCCGCGTACAGTTCGCGCCCCATGCCCAGGTGCTGGGGGCCCTGTCCGGTGAAGAGGAACGCGGCGGGCGCCTTGGCGGCGACGCCGGTCACCAGGCCGGCCGCGGTCCGGCCCTCGGCGAGGGCGTCCAGGCCGCGCAGGAAGGCGTCCCGGTCGCCCGCGACGACGGCGGCGCGGTGCTCCATCAGGGCCCTGGTGGTCACCAGGGAGTGCGCGACGTCGGCCGGTTCGAGGTCCGCGCGGGCGCGGACGTGGCGGCCGAGCGACGCGGCCTGGGCCCGCAGTGCCTCGCCGGTCCGCGCGGACAGGATCCAGGGCAGCACGCCGGGCCGGGCGGCCGGTTCGGGCGCCGGTGGCGCCTCGGACGGGGGCGCCTGTTCCAGGATGACGTGGGCGTTGGTGCCGCTGATGCCGAAGGAGGAGACGGCCGCGCGGCGCGGGCGGTCCGCCGTGGGCCACGGCTCGGTCTCCGCGAGGAGCCTGGCGTGGCCCTCGCTCCAGTCGGCGTGCGGGGTGGGCTCGTCCAGGTGCAGGGTCCGGGGCAGCTCGCCGTGCCGCATCGCCAGGACCATCTTGATGACGCCGGCGATGCCGGCGGCGGACTGGGTGTGCCCGATGTTGGACTTCATGGAGCCGATCAGCACGGGCCGGTCGGCGGTGCGCTGCTGTCCGTACGTGGCGAGCAGGGCCTGGGCCTCGATGGGGTCGCCGAGCCGGGTGCCGGTGCCGTGCGCCTCCACCGCGTCGACGTCGGCGGTGCCGAGGGCGGCGTCGGCCAGCGCCTGGCGGATGACGCGCTGCTGGGACGGGCCGTTGGGCGCGGTCAGTCCGTTGGACGCGCCGTCCTGGTTGACGGCCGAGCCCTTCAGTACGGCGAGTACGGGGTGGCCGTTGCGCACCGCGTCGGAGAGCCGTTCGACCAGCAGCAGGCCGACGCCTTCGCCCCAGGCGGTGCCGTCGGCGCCCGCCGCGAACGGCTTGCAGCGGCTGTCGGGGGCCAGTCCGCGCTGGCGGGCGAAGTCCACGAACATCTGCGGGGTGGACATCACGGTCGCGCCGCCCACGAGGGCCAGTTCGCACTCGCCGCGCCGCAGCGCCTGTGCCGCCAGGTGCAGGGCGACCAGGGACGACGAGCACGCCGTGTCCACGGTCAGGGCGGGGCCTTCGAGGCCGAGGACGTAGGAGATCCGGCCGGAGGCGATGCTGATGAGGTTGCCGGTCAGCAGGTGCCCGCCGGTCTCCTCCGTGCGCCGTGCGCCGTCCGTGTCGTACCCGCCGTGGCCGGTGCCGACGAACGTGCCGGTGCGGCTGCCCGCGAGGGTCTCCGGGTCGATGCCGGCCCGTTCGACGGCTTCCCACGCGGTCTCCAGCAGCAGCCGCTGCTGGGGGTCCATGGCCAGGGCCTCGCGCGGGGAGATCCCGAAGAAGCCCGGGTCGAACTCGCCCGCGTCGTGCAGGAAGCCGCCCTCGCGGGCGTAGGTGGTGCCCTGGTGCGCCGGGTCGGGGTCGTAGAGCCCGTCGAGGTCCCAGCCGCGGTTGCCGGGGAAGGCGGACATCGCGTCGACACCTCCCCGCAGCAGTTCCCACAGCTCTTCCGGCGAGCGGACGCCGCCGGGGAAGCGGCAGGCCATGGACACGATCGCGATGGGCTCGCGCTGCTTGTGCTCCGTCTCGTCCAGTTGCTGGCGAGTCTCGTGGAGGTCCGCGATCGCGCGCTTGAGGTACTCGCGCAGCTTCGCCTCGTTCGACATCGGATGCCAACCCCTCGTGGAATGCCGGTTCTGGGGCCCAGAGCGTCGACACTCACGTCTGACCCACTTTCCACGGGCCATCCTCATCCAGGGTGTACTGCGGGTTTCCCTAGTACTCGGTTCCCCGGCGGAGGTACGCGTCCGGTGGCGCGGCGCAAAAGGACTAAGGGATTCCGGGTGCCGGCGTCGCTAGCGTCGTCCACTTGCCCTGCGCGCATGCGCACGGTGCGCAGCGCGACGCAAACACACGTGAAAGGACCTCATGTCCGCTTCCCACCGCGACCTGCCCGCTCTCGACCTCGAACCGCCCGCCTTATTGAAGGTGAGCCCGCTGCTGCGCCGACTGCAGGAGGAAGGGCCGATCCGCCGGGTACGTACGCCCGCCGGGGACGAAGGGTGGCTGGTGACGCGCCACGCCGAGCTCAAGCAGCTCCTCCACGACGAAAGGATCGGCCACTCGCACCCCGACCCGGCGAACGCGCCGCAGTACGTACGCAATCCGTTCCTCGACCTGATGATCACCGACACCGACGCCGAGGTCGGACGCCGGACCCACACCGAGACCCGCCGCCTGCTCACCCCGATGTTCTCCGCCCGGCGGGTGCGCGAGATGGAACCGCGGGTGGCGGCGGTCGTGGACGGCGTACTCGACCGGTTCATCGCCCAGGGGCCGCCCGCCGACCTGCACGACGGCGTCTCCATGCCGGTTGCGCTGACGGTGCTCTGCGACATCATCGGTGTGCCTCCGCAGAGCCGCGAGCAGCTGGCGACGCTGCTGTCCCGGATGGCCCAGCTGAACGACCGCGAGAGCGTGCAGCGCGCGCAGAGCGGTCTCTTCGCGTTCGCCGCGGAGCTGATCGCGCAGAAGCGGGCCGAGCCCGGCGCCGACATCATCACCCGGCTGTCCGAGGGCGGGCTGTCCGACGAGCGCGTGGCGACGCTGTCGGTGGGTCTGCTGTTCGCCGGGCTGGACAGCGTCGTCACCGTCATGGACCAGGGGGTGGTGCTCCTGGACGCCCACCCAGAGCAGCGCGCGGCGGCGCTGGCGGACCCCGGTCAGATGGCACACGCCGTGGAGGAAGTACTACGGGCGGCCAAGGCCGGCGGATCGGTCCTGCCGCGGTACGCCTCCGAGGACATCGAGTTCGGCGGGGCGTCGATACGGTCCGGGGACCTGGTCCTGTTCGACTTCAGCCTCCCCAACTTCGACGGGCGGGCCTTCGACGAACCGGAACGGTTCGACATCACCCGGGCGCCCAACCCGCACCTGACCTTCGCCCACGGCATCTGGCACTGCATCGGCGCGCCCCTGGCGCGGATCGAGCTGAAGACGGTCTTCACCCGGCTGTACACCCGGCTGCCCGGTCTGCGCCTGGCGCTCCCGGCGGACGAACTGCGGGAGGTGGACGGCCGGCTGTCCGGCGGCCTCACCGAGCTGCCGGTGGTCTGGTAGCACAGCAGCACCCCGGCGGGCGGCTTCGGAAGCCGCCCGCCGGGGCGTGGGTCAGGGTGCCGCGGTCACGCTCCGAAGACCCGGCCGAGCCAGTCGTCCACGATCTCCGCGGCCGCCGGGGCGTCCGACCGGACGATGGAGAGGTGGTCCGCGTCCAGCTTGACGATCTCCGCCGTCGGGATCTTCTCGCTCAGTCCCTCGCCGTCGGCCTCGATGCCGGGGTACAGCCGCGTCGCCTGGACGCTCAGCACGGGGGCGGTCATCTGCTGGACGTCGATGCTGTTCAGCAGGCGCATCCACCGCCCCATCGAGGACAGTTTGGCGTTGGTGATACGCACCTGGGAGGCCTCCGCGGCGAGGAAGTTCGCCCGCAGCAGGCCGCCGTAGTCGATCTCCTCGTGCGCCTCGTGCCGGATGCTGAGGGTGTCCAGCAGCACCAGGCCCGCGGGCTTGATCCCCCAGGTGCTCTCCAGCAGGCCCGCCGCCGCGTAGGAGTACGATCCGGCGGAGGAGTGGCCGACCAGGATGAAGGGCTCGCCGTCGCTCGCCCGCAGCGCGCTTTCCGCGATGGTCCTGGCGGCGACCTCGGCCGTGGCCGGCTGCGGATCGCCCGGGGCGAAGCCGACCAGCGGCAGGGCGCTGACCTTGCGCTTCCCCCGGAAGCGGGCGGCGAACCTGGCGTACTCCTGGACGCCCCCGTTGGCGGTGGGCGTGCTGATGCAGATCAGCCGCGGCGAGCCGGGACCCTCGGCGAGTGTGGTCGGCAGCGGCAGGTCCTCCAGCTCGGCGGTGTTCTCGAAGGACGGGCCGCCGACGCCGCCCATGGCCGACACCAGCCGCATGGCTTCCGGGATCTTGTCCTCCCTGATGGCGGTGAGGAAGCGCTGCTCCAGCCAGTCGACCTGCTCGCCGTCGGCCGCGCCGGTAAGCCGGGCCCCGGACGCGGTGGCGCCCGCGCCCGGACGTGCCACGAGTTCACCGCTCAGCCAGGTGGCGAGCTTTTCGGGGGACTTGTTCTCGAAGACCACGGTCGCGGGCAGTTGCAGCCCGGTGGCCGCGCCGAGCCGGTTGCGGAGCTCGACGGAGGTCAGTGAGTCGAAGCCCATCTCCAGGAATTCCCGGTGGGTCTCGACGCCCTGGGCCGAGGCGTGCCCGAGCACGGCGGCGGCCTCGGTCCGTACGAGGTCCACCAGGACGGCGATCCGCTCGTCCTCGTCCAGTCCCGCGACCCGCCGGGCGAGCCCGCCGGCCGTATCGGCGCCGGTGGTGGCCCCGGCGGCGCGGCGGCGGGAGGTGAACAGGCCGCGCAGTACGGGGGGCACCGGGCCGTCGAGACGCGCCGGGCCCGAGGTCCGGGCGAGCGCGACGAGGTGGGCCGCGTCGCACGCCACGGCCGCGTCGAACAGCGCCAGGCCCTGCTGGACGGTCAGGGGCGTGGCGCCGTACGCGGCGCTCCGCTGGAGGTCCGCCTCGGACAGTCCGGCGGTCATGCCGGCGCTCTGGGCCCACGCGCCCCACGCGATGGACTGCGCGGGCAGGCCGTGCGCCGCGCGGTGCCGGGCGAGCGCGTCGAGGAAGACGTTGCCCGCGGCGTAGTTGCCCTGGCCGGGGGCGCCGGTCACGCCCGCGATGGAGGAGTACAGCACGAACGCGGCCAGGTCGAGATCCTTGGTGGCCTCGTGCAGGTGCCAGGCGGCGTCCGCCTTCGGGCGCAGCACGGCGGACAGCCGCTCGGGGGTCAGCGAGGTCACCACACCGTCGTCGAGAACGCCAGCCGTGTGGACCACGGCGGTCAGCGGGTGGGCGGCGGGCACCGACGCCACGGCCGCGGCGACCGCCTCGCGGTCGGCCACGTCGCAGGCGAGGAGGGTGGCCTCGGCGCCGTGGCCGGCCAGTTCGCCGCGCAGTTCCGCTGCTCCGGGGGCGTCCGGGCCGCTGCGGCTGACCAGCAGCAGATGGCGTACGCCGCGCTCGGTCACCAGATGCCGGGCGAGTTCGCGGCCCAGGCCGCCGGTACCGCCGGTGATCAGTACGGTGCCGTCCGGCGCCCAGGCGCGCGGCGGCAGTCCCTCGTCACCGCCCAGGAGAGCCAGCCGGCCCACCCGGACGGTGCCCGCCCGCACCACGAACTGCTCGTCCCCGCTGGCCAGCAGGCCGGGCAGGTCCGGGAGCACCGCGGCGAGTCCCCCGTCCCCGGTTTCCAGGTCCAGGAGGGCGAGGCGTCCCGGGTTCTCCGACTGCGCCGAGCGCACCAGGCCCCACACCGCGGCCCCGGCCAGGTCCTGCGCGGGCTCGCCCTCGCGGGCGGAGACGGCGCCACGGGTGACGAACACCAGGCGCGCGGTGCCGGATGCCGGCCGTTCCTCCCACTCGTGGAGCAGGCCCAGGACCCGAGTGGTGAGCCGGTGCGCCGCGGCGGGCACGTCGTCGCCCGTACCGGACACGGGGACCACGACGAGCTCCTCGTCGCCGGTGAGGTCCGCCAGGGAGGCGACCGACGCGCCCACGCCGAGTTCGTCCGCGCCCAGCGACACGCAGTGGGCACCGGCGGGCTGGACCTCGGGGGCGGCCACCCAGTCCAGTGTCAGCAGCGCGTCGCGCCGCGTGGCCGGGGATGCCGCACCGGCCAGCCGGCCGCGCAGCACCAGCGCTTCGGCGGACAGTACGGGTGCGCCTTCGACGTCGACGGCCGCGATGGACACCGAGTCGTCGCCGGTCTTGACGACATGGGCCCGCAGGACCGAGGCGCCGCCCGCGTGCAGGGACACGCCCTGCCAGACGAACGGGATGAGCTGGTCCTCGTCACCGCCGACGCCGGCCATCCGGTGGGTCTGCAGCACCGCGTCCAGCAGCGCCGGGTGGATGCCGAAGGACTCCGCCTCCTCCGCGACCTGGCCCGGCAGGGCGACCTCGACGAATGCCTCGTCCGCGCGCCGCCACACCGCGCGCAGGCCCTGGAAGGCGGGGCCGTACCCGGTCCCGTCGTAGAAGCCCTCCAGGTCCACGGCCTCCGCGTCCCGCGGCGGCCACTCCTGGGAACCGAAGTCGGCGATCCGCTCCCCGGTGGTCAGGGTGCCGTTGGCGTGCTGAATCCACTCCTGGCCGGGGGCGCCGTCGGAGCGCGAGTGCACCGACACCGTCCGGGCACCCGTCTCGTCGGGGGCGCCGACCAGCACCTGGACCTGCGCGGCGCTCTCCTGTGTGAGCACCAGCGGGGCGAGCAGGACGAACTCCTCGACCCGGTCGCAGCCGACCTGGTCCCCGGCGCGCACGGCCAGTTCCAGGAAGCCGGCGCCCGGGAAGAGGACGTCGTCGCCGATGGCGTGGTCGGTCAGCCAGGGGTACGTCTGCAACGAGAGCCTGCCGGTGAACAGCACCTCACCGGAGTCCGCGAGGGTGAGCGTCGCGCCCAGCAGAGGGTGCTGCGCCGGAAGCAGGCCCATGCCGGTCGCGTCACCGGCCGACGCCGCGGGCCTGGGCCAGTACCGCCGGTGCTGGAAAGGATAGGTGGGCAGGTCCACGCGGCGGGCGCCGGTACCGTCGAAGACTCCGGACCAGTCCACCGCCACACCGGTGACGTGCAGCCGCGCCAGCGCGGTCAGCAGAGCTGTCTCTTCGGGCCGGTCCTTGCGCAGCGCCGGGACGGCCACGGCCGTCTCGTCCAGGGTGTGCTGGGCCATCGCCGTCAGCACACCGTCCGGCCCCAACTCCAGGAACACGGAGGCACCTTCGTCAGCCAGGGCGCGCACACCGTCCGCGAAACGCACCGTCTCCCGCACATGCCGCACCCAGTACTC
>NZ_JBIRGD010000046.1:0-49648 GCF_044327805.1 Streptomyces sp. NPDC018019
AACGCCTGCCTTTCGGCAGTCAGGCCACCGCCTTGCGGATACCTCATGTCTCGGGCGTACCGCAGCGATCACCACCTGTCAGCCCTGACGACACCGCGCAGACAAAGTCAGTAACCGTCAGCCGGAGGTCTCCAGGACGCGGTGGGCGGCGGCGAGCCAGCGATCTTTCCGGGCCTTCGCCTGGCGCAGGGCAGGGGTATGGGCCCGGATCTGGTGCTGTTGAATGCGGGTCTCGGCTGCGACCCAGACCTGGACCAGCTGGGTCTCGTCCTTGCAGGCAACGTCGCGTCCGGCGACGGCGCGTTCGTCGGGAGTGGCGTGTGCGGTCCTCGTCCAGCGTCGGTCGCCCGCGGCTGCCAGGGCATCGGGATAGTCGAAACCCGCCCTTCGCATGCACGCGCTCCACTTCCGCATGGCGGCCCGTACTGCGGGGTCGCGCTGAGAGGCATCCAGTGCGGTGCCGGTGAGCTGGTTGAAGGTGTGTGCGTCGGGCTGTGGGAGACCGCCGCCGAGTCGGCGCATGGCCTCCTTGAGGCACCCCCCGTCGCCGGAGGGCCCGTACGCGGCGCGCTGCACGCCGGCGGGCAGCTCTTCGCGTTCGTCCCATGCGCGGTCGCGTCGGGTCAGCGCCGGCGGGGCGGGAGGCGGATGGTATCCGTAACGGCGGGCGACGGCCGCCTCGATGGCCCCGTAGCGTCGGCGGTTCTGTGGTTCGAGGTCGCGAGGACTGATGCGGGGCAGCGTCTTCCAGTCCATCCCCTGGTCCTTCATGCACCGGCGCAGAAGGACGTCCTGGGCGTCGTCGAGGGTGTTGGTGTCGGCGTCGGTCAGGGCGTAGACGTCCAGAGGAAGCCGTAGGTCCCGGGCCTGCCGGCTGGGAGCCGGAGGTGGACCGGCCGCGGGGGCTGCCCCGGTTCCGGAAGTTGGTGGCGCTGCCGTGCAGGCGGTGGTGGCAAGGAGCAGCGCGAGCACGGTAACGGTGGCGGCCGGGGTGCGCGATGCGTGCATGGCGGGGCCTTTGGTATGGACGGAGGAAACGACAGGGCCGGGTGGGGTGCGCTCCCCTGCGACGCACCCCACCCGCTTCACCCCCGGGTCAGCGGAACTTGATCGAGCTGGTGGTGTCCGCCATGCCGCGGTTGCCGAAGTGGGCTTCTTTCTGCCCGCTGAGCAGGGAGAACTTGGCGCCGTGGTAGTGGCTCTCGGAGTAGAAGGTGACCGCCCGCCTGCCCCGGTTCTTGGCGGAGCTGATGGTGTCGTTCCAGGAACTCGACTTCAGGTTCTTCTGGTTGTTCTTGAAGACCTTGCTCTTGCCCTTGTACTTGGCGTGCTCCCAGACCTCGACCTTCTGCCGGGGCCTGGCCTTGCCCGCGGCGGTGTCGGCGGTATCGCCGGTTGCGGTCCGGATGTGGTGGACCGTGGGGGCCGGCTGGGGGCCGTTGGCCAGGGCGGGCAGCGCCGGCCCGAGCACGAGCGCGGCGGCCGTGACGCCCAGTGTGGTGATTCGGCGGATACGCATGCGGTGTCCTTCTCGCTGGTTCCTGTGATGGGCGGCGCAGCCGACCCCTACGGTCTTTCGGACCTGGTGGTCCCGTCCGCGCCACATCCAGGTTCTTGCGGCGACGGGTGAGGCGACGAGGTGATTCGGCATGGACCGAACAACCACAAGCCCGGCATCATCGGTGCATGGCGTTACGGATCCACTTCACCCTCGAAGACCTGGCACGTACCCGACTGGCACCGGCGCCCCGGCCGTTGCTGGACGTGAGCATGGCCATATGGATGGTCCGGCAGCCGGACTGCACCGCGCGCCTGGACACCTGGCAGCGCGAGGCCTTCACACGGCTGGCTCCCCCGGTACGCACACTGGTCGGCCGGCATCCCTGGATGGGGCGGTCCCCTGACTTCGTGTTGACCCCCGTGGAGGCCGCGACGTCCCAGGAAGCGATCGACATCGTGTCCGCCACCCCCGTGGCACAGGTCCAGGAACAGATGTCCGGTCTCAACCAGCGCGGATATCCGGTCCCCGGCTGGCTACGGCGCCTCGGCGACGACCGCGGCGCGCTGCGTCAGTACCTCGGCATGCTGCAGCAGATCCACGAGCACGTGGTCCTCCCGCACTGGCCGCAGATCGACGCGCTGGCCGCCGCGGACCGGGCCCTGCGCGTCCAACGCCTGACCGAGGGCGGTGTGGAGAGCATGCTCGCCGGCCTCGATCCACGCCGCATCCGCTGGGATCCACCCGTACTGGAGGTGCAATTCCCCGGCCGGCTCGACGTCCATCTCGGCGGCCGGGGACTCCTCCTCGTTCCCACCCTGCTCGGCGGAGACCCCTTCTTCTCGCTGGACCCGTTCAACGTGGCCGACGCCGAGCCCCAGCGCTGGCTGTCCTTCTCGATCCACAGCGCCGGACAGCCCGCCCACACCCACAGGCCCTCCACAGCACACACGGACGAGACGAACGGTGCTCCGCAGGCACTTTCCGCACTCCTGGGACGCACCCGCGCCGCCGTACTGTGCGCCATCGCCGACCATCCCGGCTGCAACACCACCGAACTCGCCCGCCACACGGGCATCGCCCCGGCCAGCGCCAGCGAACACGCCACTCTCCTCCGCTCCGCCGGCCTGACCGCGGCAGCACGGCACCGCAACATGATGCTGCACACCGTGACCAACGCGGGCCGCTCCTTCATCTCCCAGGCGAAGGCCCGGATGGCGGCAGGTTGAGAGGTCACTTCTGCTGGTTGTGCTCCACCATGTGTCTCAGTGCTTCCCAGGTGCCGCTTGTTTCCCGGATCAGCGTGTGACGGAGGAGTACGTAACAGGGTGAACCGCGTCTCCTGGAATGAGACAGATCCTGCGGGATGAGGCAGGCAATACGGGCACACCATGAACACAGACGATGCCTGAGCCGCCGACGGTCACTGTGCGCCATCTCGCCACAAGGAGATATTGCGAGCAAACAGACTCTGCCGGTGAAAACGACCTCTAACTGAGCGTTTGGTCCTGTAGCGGGTGTCTGGTTCCGCGGGGTCAGGTTCCGCGCCAGGTGGGGGTGGTTTCGCCGGTGAGGCGGCGGGTCATGAGGTCGATCATCGCGAGCTGGATCAGGGCTTCGCTGCGGTGGGGGTGGGTTTCGTAGTCGCGGGCGAGCCTGCGGTGGTGCATGAGCCAGCCGATGCTGCGCTCGATGGTCCAGCGCCGCGGAATGATCACGAAGCCGCGGCGGCCCGGCGGGCGGGCGACGGGCTCGACGTCGATGCCCAGCGCCGCGCCGTGGTCGATGGCGGTGGTGCGGTAGCCGGCGTCCACCCACGCCTTGCGGATGCGGGGGTGGGCGGCGGCGATGCGGGAGAGCAGCTGCACGCCGGCCGGGTGTCGGAGACGCTGGCGGCGGTGACCAGGACGGTCAGCAGCAGGCCGAGGGTGTCGCAGCCGAGGTGGCGCTTGCGGCCGACGATCCGTTTCCCGGCGTCGGTGCCCTGGCCGGCCAGCGGCACATTGGCGGAGGTCTTGATGGTCTGGGAGGCCAGCACGCACGCGGACGGCTCGCCGTCGCGGCCCTCGGTCTCGCGGACCCGGCGCCGCAGCAGGCCGGTCAGCTGAGTGAAGACGCCGTCCCGCTGCCACGTGGCGAAGTAGCCGTAGACGGTCTGGTGGGGCGGGAAGTCGTGGGGCAGGTAGCGCCAGGGGATGCCGGTGCGGTCCACGTACAGGATCGCGTCCATGATGCGCCGCAGGTCGTGCTCGGGCGGGCGGCCGATGTCCAGGGCGTCGCGGCGGCGCCGGGCCCGCCAGGCGGTGAGCACGGGGGCGATCAGTGCCCAGCGGTCGTCGGACAAATCGCTGGGGTACCCGTCGCGCGGGGTCATGTCTTGGATGTACCGCGCGGCGGTCGGCTTGGCGAGGGGGCGAAGGGCTGCGGACTGCCCCGTCGCAGAAGGAGACGGGAGATTCCGGGACGAGACGGCCCTCAGCCGCTGGATCCCACACCGATCGGCTCACCGGACCCTTCCGTCCCGAGCCAGCACACCCGCCCCCCCGCAGACTGCAATGAGACAGGACCAAACGCTCAGTAAGACGATATCTTGGTTGGTGAACTGGAAGATGTCTATGGGCCCCTACAGGTCCTGATCGGGTGCCGTGATCCCGAGGTCGACACGCATGACGTGGCGCAATCTCCACAAGGGGCCCCATAGCTGGTCCATGCTCGCCCAGGCGGCTTCCAGGTTCTCTCCCTGCTGGGTAGTGCCTCCATCGAGTCGCATCAGCAGGCCATAGAGATCGCCAAGATGACGGTTTGCCGTGCTGGCCGCCTCCGCCACGGTGTCGGGCAGCACCATCTGGGCCTCGGCGTGACGCAGGCGGTGCTCACGGCGTGCCCGGTCCAGGTCTGATCGCAGCTCCTCGGGCACCTCGCCTCGTTCCAAGGCGTGAAGGACCTTCGTCATCACGTTGGCCAGGTCGCGAGTACCCGCACTGAGCGTGGCATAGCACGTGCGCCGCGCCTCGAGCTGGGCCTGGCGCGTGGCGTACTCGCGTTCATCTTGTTGGAGTTGCCTGTTGTGTTCCAGCTCGCGGGCCCTGGCACGGTCGGCACCGCGCTGTGTGATCACGGCGGCTGCGAGCGTGCCGCCAATGCCCAGAACCGCGATCACGATCTGGCTGATTGAGCTGTTCAAGCTGCCCCCCGGCTCCGATGGGCTCGCCGGGACTGTACCCGCTGCTGGACGTTTCTCCTCAGCGGACGATGCGCCGGTAGCAGATCAGGGAGCTGGCAAGGCCGACGAAGGCCAGGAAGTGCTCGGCCTTGCGTTCATATCGGCGGTGCAGGCAGCGGCAGCCGCCCAGCCAGGACAGGGTGCGTTCAGAAGCTGATTGTGAGCCGGTCATGCCACGTCGAAGGGTGCCGAGCTGGAGGCCGGTGGCCTGGCGATGAGGCCCGTTGAGGGGATGCGACCGGCGGTTCTATGCTGGTGAGCACCTGCCCCAGCCCCCGGTCGGTGCCCCCTTCGTCAGAGCGGTCACGAACGACAGAGCAGACCGCCGGATCCGCATTCGAGCAGCGGACGCACGGATCCGGCTTGTCCGCCGCCCGTTGCCCGGGGCACTCCCGCGGTCCCCGCAACGGCCAGCGAGCCGCCCGTCCGGGACCGGAGAGGAGCCGTGTCCCGGACGGGCGGCTGCGGCGGCGTCTGCTCTGTCCCTTCCTCAGTACCCCGCTCGCCCGGCCTTTCACGGAGGCTCGATGGCGAAACACCCACTCGCGACCGCTGGCGCGTTTGGTCACCACACGGCGCGCACACCGGCGTTGAAATCCGCAGCCCGGACTGCCCAAAGGGTTACTGCTCCTCCTGGAGCCAGCTTTCCAGCGTGGCCAGGGTCCGCTCGTCGTCGGCCCGTTCCTCGGCACTGAGGCCGGGGTCGGCCAGCTTGACACGCAGCTTCTCCACCGCCGACCTGATCACCGGTCCTTGACCCGGTGCTTCAGGCCGCGGAGAAACAGGGGCATCGGCGTGGCGACGCTGCGCGAACTGTTCCCGGGTGATCAAGCCCTCGCGTAGAGCTTGTTCCCACCCGGCTTCGGCGTGATCCTCGTGCGGGTCCTGTTCCTGGAGGGTGCTCTCCCATGCGTCCGGATCATCGACCGGCTCGGGATCAGCCCAGGGGTCGGGCTCGTAGGACAGGCCGTAATCCGGGCTATCCGGCCCGTACGGAGATTCGTGAGGGCGATAGGTCATGGCGGTACTCCCTGCCAACGCCGGCTCGCGGGGCGTACTCCCCCGCCGTGAAGGTCTGCTTGCGTGTGTTTGGCCGGGACAGCAGCGAGGCCGGCAGACAGCTTCGGCTTCGTGATGGGGGACGTTGGTCTGCCGTCCGGGGGCCGCGTTGCGCGAGTGGCGGCCGCTATCGGACCGCCGACGGACAGCACGCCGGTGCGCTATCCCTCCGGGACGCCCAGCAGGATTGACGCGATCTCTGGGTGAGCGTGCACGGCCTGCCGCAGCGCGTGCGCTGTCAGTCCTGCCCGCCGGGCTGTGGGCCCCAGCTCCTGTCCATGGTGGAGCACCAGGTCCACCGCGGTCGCCGTTACCGCGTCGCGCCGCATGTCCAGGGCGCGGCGCTGCCGGTCCAGCAGCCGCAGCCGCTTCTCCGTCTCGGTGTAGAAAGCCATGACCACATGGCACCCCGAGGCCCGACCGGCGGACTATGGGGCCGACCGAGTTTCATGTCTCCAAAACCGGACCGGTACGGTCCGGGCGCTCCGGCGCGCACTGGCAGCGTGTCGTGGACGTGGAGAAGCTGACTTTGCTCGCGGGTGAGCGCCCGGCTGCACCGGTCGGTGCAGCCGGTCCCGATGGCAAGCCAACGCTCTGTGCCTCAAACTCTCGCAAAGTCGGCCGACGCGTCGCGGGCCGCGTTCTCGGCCCGGTTCGCCTCGGGCCGCAGGGCGGCTACACGCTCGGCCGACAACCCGGAGATGTCAGTGTGCCGATGGGCATCCGGGTGTAGGGCGGCCCCAGCCCCACACTGCTTCCGGAAACTCCTCGACGACATCCGCCAAGGCTTCCGCGAGCCCGATGATGCGCTCGTACGGTTTGCGTTCCTGGATCCAGCCGATGATGTGGGCTTCGTGCAGGCGCCAGCCCATCTTGGTGTCCGCCGCTGTCCGGATGACGTGCTCGGTGAGGATCAGACTGGCGAAGGCGGGGTCGGTTGAGCATGCGGTCATTCGGGGGTGGCGGGTGGGTGAGAGGTCTACGGGGGTGCCGGCTCGGGGTGGGAGGGGCGGTGCGGCCAAGCGGCGGACGAGGCTGGTTGGGGAGAGGACGGTGGCGGGCAGCGCGGTGGGCAGGGCCAGTACTGCCACGGAGTACATGCTGACGTCGGTGGCGTGCCGGCCGCCTTTGTGTACGGCGGCCAGGTGGAAGAGCGTTGCCGCGTAGCTCCTTATGTGTCCTTCGAGGATGTGCTTGACGTGGTTGCCGCGCGGGCCGAAGGGGTGGCCGGGGGCGCCGAAATGTTTCACCCAGTCGCGGGATTCTCGCTTGCGGTAATGCCAGTCGGGATCCTCGCGGTATCTGCGGAGGCTTTTTCGGAACCGCCACATTCTTGGCTGTCTCCTCACTCCTTGTATGCGCCGTCCGGGTCGGTCAGCTTGGAACGAGGCTTGTCGAACGGGCTGTCCGGGTGGTCGGCGGTACGGTCGGTCTCGTTGGCATTGGCATCTCCGTACACCACACCGTTGGCGGCGGCTTCCCGGCCAGGGCCGAAGCTGGGCCCGGTCTCGAGGTCCCGGTGCCGCCCCCCGCCGCCAGGTCCGCCACGGTCGTACCAGGTATCGCCACCGTGCACCGCCGCGCCGCCCGCCGCACCGCCAAGGGCGCTGGTGATCAGGTCGGGGATGATGCTGTCGCTCGTCTTGCCGCCCGCGTTCCCGTCGGCGATGTCGACCGCGTCGGCGGCCGTCTGGCCCGCCCCGCTGGTGACAGCGCCGGTAACCGCCCTGCCCGCGAGCCCTCTGCCTCCGACGACATCGCCCAGCGCACCGGGCAGCTTGGCGCCCAGTGCCCGGCCGCCCGCTCCCACCACGGTGCCCACCCCGCCGGCCACCGCCGCGTCCTGGAAGTCCTGGCCCCAGGTGATCTCCTGGCCGGTGAAAGCCTGGCCCAGCACGTTGCCCGTGAAGTTTCCCGCGGTGTTCGTCGCGAACTCCACGCCGAATTTCAGGAGCTTGCTGGACTGCATCACCCTTCGAAGAGCCTCCAGAGCCGACTCGACCTGCTTGAGGACCCTGCCGAGCCGTGCGACGACAACACCTGCCTCAGCGACTTCCGCTGCCGCGCTCCCGGCGGCCACCAGGTCGGAGAACCCTGCCGTGACGACGGTCAGACCGATGCCCACGGCCGCGGTGACGGCCAGTTCCTCAAGGACGTGCTCGATCTGCTTGTTGGTGTCCTCGATGTGGTTGGCCGCCTGCTCCAATTCCTTCGCCACCTGGTGGAAGTCGGGCAGTGCATGATCGATCTGCTCTTTCGTGTGTGTCCAGTGGGCGCGGAATCCTTCCGCCGCCTGGCCATCCCAGTCGGTTTTGTCCAGGTCTTCCACCTGGCGGTTCAAGTCGGCACCGACAGTCCACAGATCCTGGGCCATTTCCCGCCACACAGCGGCACATTTACGCAGTACCTCGGGATTGCCGCCGGGCTTGAGAATGTTGAAACTCTTTTCAACGTGCTGTTCTTCGGCCACGGCCGTCACGCCCCCTGGAAGGCGGACGCGTGCCGCGCTTCGGCTTGCTCGTAAGCAGCCGCGGAGCGGTTGAGGCCGCCTGCGTATCCGGCAAGTTGCCGACGCAGCTGCTGCAGGCTGACGACCGTGGCCTGCGTCATTTCGACGTACTTCTGCAGCGCTTCGGTGGATTCACTGAGCACACCGAACGCATCATCCACGTTCTCCGCCTTGCCGGCGAAAAGCGTGAGCTGCTCTTCCAGTCGGGCACCTGTCCGCGTGAATGCCTCGGACAGGGACCGGAGTTTTTCCGGGTGTACGGCGAAGTGTTCTTTTGTCATGGTCGGCTCCCCGCGACGGACCTGATTACTTCAAGCATGCTAAGGGCGGCAGGTCGCCTGCGTGCCGGCGTACCCATCAAGATCGCGACAAGGCGGTTCAATTCTCGGAAAGCAGGTAGCAATGGGGCGGCAAACTGCGCCACCTTACTGAGAGGTGGCGCAGCCGGAGGCTCCGGAACGTTGGCCTTATAGATGGCGCGGTGGTGCGACATCGAGGGGCTGTTCGCCTTTGCGGCGTGGTGCGATCACATCCGAGTAGTGCCGGTCGAAGGTGAGGATCAGGGGGCGGCGCAGGCGCCAGGCCAGGGCGGCGTTGACAGTGTCGGCCAGGCCGAGGGCGTGGCCCTCGTAGGTGGTCATCAGGGCTTCGGCTTCGGAGAGCAGGTCGCCGTCCACGTCGGCGATCTGTCTGCGGCCGAGGCGGGCCAGGGCGGTCAGATGGCGTACCGCGCCGAGCGCGGCCCGCTCGCCGGCCTGCCGGGTCAGCAGGTAGTCCAGTTCGGCCAGGCACAGCGGGGAGATGACCAGCGTCCGGGGCAGCCCTAGCACCTCACGGGCGGCGCGGTGGTTACGGTCCCGGGCGTTGAACACCGCGAGCAGGACCGAGGTGTCGGCGACGGCGAACGCCGGCGCAGTGGTCACCGGCGCAGGTACGCGTGGGTGTGTTCGGACAGATCCGGCGGTCCGTCGAACAGCGCGGGCCAGTCGGGTACGGCCGGATCGTCTCCGAGCGCCGTGTCGGGGACGACGATCTGCCCGGCGGCCCACTGGATGGTGAGAGCTTCCGGGGACTGGCCGGTGACCGCTGCCAGCTGGCGCAGGTAGTCCGCGGTGGCACCCGTGGCCGTGACGTGTGCGGTGATGCTGGGCCCGTCCTCGGGCCCTCGATGCACGGCGGTAGCCCTCCGGCGACGTCCGGCGCTCCACCAGCACGGCGGGCGCGGCCGTCTGCGAGGCCGGGGCGGCGGCCGCCGTGGCGGGGACGGCCTTCACGGGCACGGGCGCGAGGACGTGAACGGTCCGGACACGCACAGCAGAACGCAGGAGGCCCCGTTGCAGCGGGGCACCTCCGCAAGATGGCACGGCCAACAGGTCAGCCACTGGTCTTCCTCCGCTTCCGACGATGACGGACTCTCGCGGCCGGAGGGCGTACGACAAGAGGAGGGCCCGGCGGACCTCCCGCCGGGCCCTGCCGTCCGTCATCCGCAGCAACCGGGCTCACGCGCCCGGATCGATGTCCAGCGAGACCACGCTCCCTCTGCCGGGGAAGAACGACAGACGACGCCCTTGGCCGTGGCACTGGGCGAAGGCGGCAGCGGCTGTGTCGTCGTACGGCACTTCCGCCTCCAGGGCCGCGCTGTCCTTCAGCCATTGCTCGCGCAGCCATTCGACCTCAGCCTGGTAAAGGTCCCCCTGGTGAGGAGTTCCCTGAGACACCACGCAGTACGGCCCGCGCATGCGCCGTCCCGGCTGGACGAGGTCCACCACCACGATCAGGCGGCTGCCCGGCTCCAGCGGCCATGCTCTGCTGATCCTTGAGCCACTGGTCGAACTCACCACGGCCGGCCACCCGGATACGCAGACGCGAACCGGGATTGCGCTTGTACCAGCGCTGATCGTCCACCGTCGCCCGTTCCGCCGCGGCGATGGCCCGGGACCCGGGCTGGGTCGGAGTGAAGTGGATCATCCGTCCTCCCCACACAGGTGCGCCCTTCTGCGCTGTCTTGCCCGCCACCACGAACCCCTTCGACAACCGGATGTGACGCCAGTTCAACGTCTTCGCCCGGGCCACAGTGATGCTCCGACCGGGCGCAACCTACGCGGTCTTCACGAAGGTCTGGGGCACCGTCGAGCCGGACGTTGCACCCGCCCGCTCGGCTCGCGCCCGGCGCAGGGCAGCGGCATGGGAGGCGTCGGCCACTCGCCGCTGCTTGGCACGCACGTCCTCGAGGTGAGCCGGGCCGCCGTCCGGGGCCGGCTCGGGATCCGGGAAGGCGCAGCGGCTCAGCTGACGCATCGCCGCAGGGACAAGAAGGCGCCATCCGGATCCATGACGAAAGAGCCAGAGATGCATTGAGCAGTATCCCAATCTCCGTTTAAGACAGGCTTTTTGGGCGCGAGGTGGGTGGTTGGTTGAATGTTTTGCTCAGCACCTAAATGATCTTGTCTGCGTGTTTACTCGCTTTGTGACGGGTGTCATACAAGTTGCCCTTTTTGGCGGCAAGGGTGGATGCGTCCCCAGCCATGGGGGCGGAAGTGATTGAAAGGTTTAAATGTCTATGCGTATCGGCCTGCGTTCGGCCCTGGCCACCACTGTGATTGCCGCCGCGATCGTGTCCTCCACGGCTGGCACCGCCATGGCTGCCGCCCCGGCTCCGCAGGGCAAGGCTGCAAATGTCTTTGCCAAGGACGGTGAGGTGGCGAAGTTCGCGGCCACCTCCACGTTCAAGCTCAACCTGCCCAAGGGGGACCATGCGGTCCTTACCGACCACGGCGTCCGGTTCCTCAAGGCCGACGGGACGCTGGACGGCGGCATGAAGCGGGTCGACGTCAAGGACAAGGCCGGGAAGATTCACAAGGCCACCTGGACCCTCAAGGGTGACCAGCTCACGCAGAAGATCGCTGACGTGAAGGGCTCCACAATTGAAGGCGTCGTGGTCCCGCCGACGACCCAAGGTAAGGTGACAACACGCACCAAGCGCTCCAACTCGAACTGCTTCTGGGATGGTGTGGCAACCATGGGTGCTGGCCTTGGCGTTATTGGTAGCGTTGTAGCGGCTCCAGTCAGCGGCGGGACGACGCTGGCCGCTACCGGAGCCCTTATGGGCGGAGCGGCAGCGGCAGCCCACGGCGTCCAAGGCTGCTTTTAAGGATTGCTGATAATGCTTATCGGACGGATACTCCTCGCCATCTCGCTTGTCCTTGCGCTCATCGTGACGGCTAGCGGTTTTTGGCGTGGTGATATGTGGGGTATCGCCATTGGTGCTCTGCTGACATGCACCACGGCGAGTGGCGCAGTCGCAGCCTGGCGAGCCCGCCGATAGCAAGTACACCCTGGTAGCTACACCGGCATGTTGATACCCCGTTATGGGTATTGGCGCCCTCTGCATGAGGTGCAGCGTGTTGGCGTAGCTCCGGGGCACTTCCGTTCATCCCCGAAGACATTGGACAACACGGGGCGGCCGGAACCTGTGGTGAATCGATACTTCAGCGACGGCTAGGGGGCGAATAGGACCCCGACTTGTCCGCTTCCCGGGCTGCGCTCAGGGACCGTACGAGATGGGCGCGTTCGGCGGGCGGCTGGCCGCGGCCGCAGCGTACAGCGAACTGCAGCAGGAGCGAGGTGAGGCGGCGGGCGAGGTGCGCGGGCCGGGGGCGGCCGGCCTTCGTGGTGCACGTCTTCCTGCGCGATGCCGTGCACGTGGGGCATGTCCAGTCCAGTGCGTCCCAGTCGGCCGCCATGCATCGGTCCTCTCGTCGGCTATCAGGTCAGCCACCCCGGCGATGGGGGTGGTCACAGGGTGACAGCGACTCGGCGGTTACTCCGCCGGTGACCAGGGAGCGGAGCGCAAGCGCGCGACGCTGTGCCGGGCGCGGCCCTCCGGCGGTCCGCCGGCCGCCTTGCCCACCGCGACCATGGAGACGATCGCCCAGCCCGGGTTCGGGTCCAGTTCCTTGGTGAGCCCTTCCAGGTCGAAGGCCCGGAATTGGTGTGTGGCCAGCCCCATGGCCTGGGCCTGAACGGTCAGGTGAGCGATGGCCTGGCCGAGGTCGTAGTCCGCAAACTCGGAGTACAGCAGCTGCGTGTCATCGACGTGCCGGCGGGTCAGCGTGACGACGAGCAGGCTCGCGTCCGTCGCCCAGCGGGCTGAGCTCGGCGCAAGGTGAGGGAGCACCCGGTCGTGCTCCGGCTCACCGGGCCTGCTGGTGAAGAAGCTCCACGGCTGGGAGTTCCCTGCCGACGGCGCCCACCGCGCGGCTTCCAGCAGCAGCCCCAGGGCGTGGTCGTCGACAACTGCAGACGGATCGAACCGGTAAGGGCTGAAACGCCCGGCAAGCAACGGGTGTATGCCGCTGGGCGGCTCCTGAGGATGGTGCACGTTCCGCTACAACCGGCGCCCGCGGGTGCCTATTCCGGCCGGTGCGAGCGCGGGCACCGCCCACGTCAGACGATCTACCGGCGGGCAACCGTACCAAGTGACGTCAGCCACCCCACCCGTAACGGGGAAGCCTCAGATGTGCATGAGGACCTGCCGGAGGGGGTGCCTCGAAAAAACGGCTCTGACCAGCAGAAACGAGGAACTGCAACTGGAGTACCAAGCAAAGCGTCGGCGGGAGAGCCCATGACCTTCCCGCCGACGCGTCCGTATGCCGGCGCTCAGCTGCGGTGCTGTGTGCGGAGCCTGTGTGCGGTGGCCCATGCGGCGCCGGTGAGGAGCAGGAAGGTCACGCCTGCCGCGGTCGTCCTCGGCACGAGATCCGCCCACGTGTCACTGGTGTCGGCGTTGAGCCATGCCAGCGCGGCCAGGAGCCACAGCGGCAGACCGGCCCAGGCCAGCGACCCCGCCACCCAGCGCAGTGCCTGGGCGGTGCTGCGCCCAGCCGTGCGAAACGCCTGGGCGGCGAGCAGTACCTGGGCCAGGAAGTACGCCTCGCCCAGCACGAGCCCTGTCCAGTACGAACCTGACAGCCAGGCGGTGGCGGGGACGCCGATCAGCATCGCGGCGACCCCGGCCGCGGCCCACACCGCCGTACAGGCCCTGATACGGGTACGCGCTCGTGTGGTGGGCACCTCAGTCTCCGTCCGGGGCAGTCGTCATAGGGGGCGTCTTGTCGTCACAGAAGATCACTCGCTTCGGTGTTTCATTGGTCGTGGTGAGCGGCGGAACCGTGATGGTGGGCCTCAGGGGATGAAGGCGGGATCGATGCCCATCGCGGCGACGCCGTCGCGCACACAACGGTCGAACTGCTCGAGCTCCGCCACGAGATCGTCCCAGGCGATGGGTGAGGTCCAGAAGTCCGGCGTGTAGGTGGAGCCGATTCGCCAGCCCTCGTCGGAACCCGTGATGCGGATCAGCCCCGGGTCCGCCTGCATCGAGTCGAGCTCAAAGTCCTCCCAGCCGGCGTCCGGGCCCTGGAGCCAGAGCGCCACGCGGTACGCCAGCTCGGCCACAGGGAATGTCTCCTCGGACCACACCACCCGCCCGTCTTCCCAGATGGACAGATCTGCCTCGATGTCGAGGAGGAGCACATCCAGGGGAGCCTCCTGCGGGGTGAGGCCGCGCCGCGGCAGATCCGACAGTCCGAAGTTTCGGCAGGTGAATCGCACTGCCCGGCCTCCATGAGATCTGAGGCCCTGCTCCGGGCCGCCCAAATGCGGACAACCGTACCAAGTGGCGTCAGCCACCCCACAAGCCTCAGATGCGCGGGGCCTGCTGCCCGAGACGGTGCTCACCACCGCCCCCGACACCGGCTACGACCTGCCATACGACCACCTCACCACCTCGTCGAACGCTCCGAGCCCGCCGTGGCATGAACGGCCTCAACCCGTCTGCGACTGAGCGTGTGAGCCGGCGGCTCTGAGCGGCGCAGCCGGCGGGGAGCGCCGCTTTCATGGCCTGTGTCCGGTTTCCAGCGACGTCTGGGCGGTCATCACAGCTGCGCGCTGTGCTGGGCGCGTGCCTTCTCAGGCGCTTCTCAAGAGGTTGGGTCCGGCCGTCATGACGGGGGTGGTGCGAACTGTAGTCCGGCCACGGCGCGAAACACCTCTTCAGGGTCCCGGCCGCCCAGCGGGCGGTCCAGGTTTCCGGCGAGGAGCAGCGTTGCGAAGCCGTGGGCCAGTGACCAGGCGGACATGAAGGCCAGTTCCAGGTCGGTGCCGCCACGGGCCGCGACGCCCTTGCGTAGCCGCTGAGCTGTGCCGTCTGTCGCCGCGACAAGTGCCGGGTCGTCGGTGCGCAGCAGTTCCGGACGGAACATCACCTGGAAGTGCGCCGGATGCTGGGTCGCGAAGCGGACATAGCGAGCTCCCAGGTCGCCTAGGTCCCGTGCGTCCGCCAGCGTCTGCGTGAGCAGGATGTGCCCCTCGGTGGCGATGGCGGTCAGCAGTCCTGTCCGGTCGGTGAAGTGGTGGGCCGGGGCGGCGTGCGAGACGCCGGCCCGGCGGGCGAGATCGCGCAGGCTCAGAGCAGACGGTCCATCGGCGGCGATGACGTCGAGGGCCGCGGCGAGGACGGCGCGCCGCAGATTGCCGTGGTGGTACGGGCGCTGGCTGGTCATGGTCACCAGGCTACGCAGAATCTAGACATTGACAAGTTGTAGGTCGGTGACCAATCTAGTCAGCGTCAAGTTATGGGTGGCTACGAGGAGGAACAATGCTGCAAGACCCGGCCCGGGTACGGCATATGTGGCATCTGCTGGAACCTCTGCATGCCGTGCTCTACTACGCGCCCGAGGCTTTCGAGGAGGCCGCCGCGCTCGGCTTCGCGACCGATACGCGGTGGCCGAGCTACTTCCCGTACCGGGCCGCGCCCCTCGGGCCGGTACGACCCGGACAGATCGCGTCGGTCTTCTACAGCTTCAGCCCGCGGACGGTCGAGCGGTATGCCGCTCGCGTCTGGGAGACCGCCGCACCGGTCGATGTGCTGGCTGCCCGGTCCCGGGCGGTCGACCGGACCTACCGCAGGCTGCTCGGCAAGCACATTGGCAGCCCCGAGCTCGCCGAGGCCGCCACGCTCGCCCACCAGGCCGCCGAGGCCGCGGTGACCGCCGGACGGCCGCTCGCCGCTGCCAACGCCGCACTGGAATGGCCCGACTCGCCGCATCTACGGCTGTGGCACGCCGCGACCGTGTTGCGCGAGCACCGCGGCGACGGGCATCTGGCCGCCCTGCTCACCGCCGGCCTCGATCCGGCCGAGGCGCTGGTGTCCTTCGCCGCCGTAGGCGCCGCGTCCGACAGGACGTTCCAGAGCCGGGGCTGGAGCGCCGAGGAATGGGCCGCGGCCCGCGAACGGCTTGCGGCCCGCGGCCTGCTGGACTCCGACGGCACCGCAACCCCCGCCGGCCGCCAGCTGCGAGCGGAGATCGAACGGCGCACGGACGAACTGGCTGCCGGGCCCTGGACCGCCCTCGGTGAGGAGGGCACGGCCCGGCTCGCTGATCTCCTGGGCGAGTTCTGGGTCGCCGTGCTCGGCTCTGGCCTGCTGCCGTCAGAGACGACGCTGGGCATCGGCAAGGTGTGACACCCACAGCGGACGGACAGCGCGGCCTTTGACGCACAGGAATCCCGACCGGCAGAACGAGGCGGTAGACGAAGAAGTCCGAACCGAGCATGCCTGCTACCAACTGAAACACTCATCTGCCACGGTTGAAGCGATCAGTCACGCCATCCACAGGAATTGACAATTACTCCGGTTCGTGAATCAGCACCCTAACGTCGTAGGGACGGATCAAGTCCAGCCCTAACCAGTGAGGCAGCTACCTCCCGAGGAGCAACACTCAGTCACTGCTGCACGGAACCTGAGCCAGAACGAAGCCAAGCAGACGGGGAACGTGCGCGGCCCCGGTGATCTTTCCCCGCAGTTCCGCGGGCGGTCAGTCCCACCGGAATTCCCAGTGGTGTGCGCCGGTGATGCGTTCGGCGTATGCGGCCAGGGTGTGGGGGTGGGGTCCCTGCCAGATGGTATCGGGGCAGAAGGCGAAGTGCTCCGCGGCGAGGAGCAGGGCATCCTCTTTCCGTGCCGGGGGTGCGGCCACGCTCAGGTGGAGGATGGCGGAGCCGAGGGCGACGACGCGTGCGCCGAAGCGCCGTTCCCAGTCACGCACGACGGCGGAGAACTTCGCGGTGTCGTTGTCGTAGTGGACGGGCCCTTCCCCGCCGACGGCTGCGAGGGCATCGGCGCCCCGGGCGGCAGCGACGAGACCCAGGCGGGACCTGGGCCGGCGGGCGGCGAAGGCGTGCGCGTACTCGGCGGCCTTCTTCTCGGGGTCCGTCACGGAGCCGGGGCTGGGTGCCGGTCCCGGCCAGGTCCGCCTGAAGGGAACGGTGGCCGCCGGGTCGTCGTCCGGCGTGAGCGCCGTGTTCGACCGTCTCTCCATGCTGGAACAGGTCAGCTGACCTCTGCGTTCCCTATCGGAAACCGCGCGATGGCCCTTGGTGACCCCACGCCCGGCCGATACCCTGGCAACGGAGCAGGAGCGTACGAAAACACGGTCCGGTAGGTAGTCCGGACGCCGCTTTGCCCGGCAGAGCGGTCAGTAACCTCCCTCCCAGGGTGTCCGGTCCGCCCCTGCTCCCCGTGCCGCCGCACCAGACGGCACGTCAAGGAACGACAACCATGGGAGGCGTCTGTGCCGAGCACGTTCACTGTGTTCTTCGAGGATCCGTTCTGGGTCGGTGTACTGGAGATCAGCGACCCGGAAGGCGTCCGTGCTGCCCGGCATGTCTTCGGCGCCGAGCCCACCGGGGCGGAATTGCTGGAGTTCTCCCTCCACGGCTACGACCGGCTGCTGGAGCAGGCGTTCGCCGCCCCGGTCGTAGAGACCGACATGGCCAGTCGGCCCCGCGTGGTGAACCCCAAGCGGCTGGCCCGAGCCGCCGCCCGCGAGCAGTCCGCCCGCCCAGTCAGCACCGCGGCGCAGGAGGCCTTGGCCCGCAGCTTCGAGGAGTCGAAGGCTGAGAGCAAGGCTGCGGCCAAGCGTCGCCGTATGGCCGAGGACGAACAGCGCCGCGCTCACGCCCGCGCCAAGGCCAAGGCCCGCCACCGGGGCCACTAACCTCCTCGCACATGCCACGCTTTCGATACCCAGCCCGGCCCCGTCCGGCGAGGACCATCGAGAACAAGAGGTTCGCCGCATGACGGAACCCTTCCGGCCGCGCATCGCGGGCCTGTCCGGTTCCCGCTCGTGCGGCCTGCGGGCGTAGCGCACGGTGCCGCGCACGGCGATGAGCTGCGCCACGGCAGCCTCAAGGCCATGGAGTCCGTCGGCTGCGGCTGGCGCCCATGTCCGTCGGCCGCACCGCCCGCGGGACGGGTGGGTATCGGGATCAGGCACATATTCCGTGAGGACGATCATTGGGGGCGGGACCTGCCTCATGGGAGGCAGTGGTGTTCAGGCAGCCCAGCCGCCGGTGTTCGAGTACGACGCGTAGGAGTAGCGGGTGTTGCGGTCCCATTCTTCGCCGGTGATGCGTTCGTAGGCGTGGTCTGGTGTGTAGAGCAAGCTCTCGGCCCAGATGAAGTCGGTGGCGAACGGGGCGAAGGCACCCGGGTCCTGGAGTACACCTTCGAATACCTCCCGGCCGGCGGCGACGACTGCGCAGCGTGCGTAGAGGAAGGCGTCACCGGAAAGGCCCTGTCCGAGTTCCCTGCGGTCCAGGCGGTAAAGGGCCCAGGACAGCTGCTCGGCGAAACCGATGACCACGGACACCGGGGACTGGGCGAGGTGCTCGGTCAGTGCGGCTGCCAGCTGCTCGGAGTCGGGGTCCGGTCCTGTGGGCCTGCAATCCTCGATGAGCTTCCAGAAAGTATCTTCGTTCACACCATCGAGCATGACGCAGGGGTCTGACACTCAGCCTCCGGAGTCACCTGTTCGCTGCTGCTGTGAGCAGGACCCGCTTACGGAGCAGGGGGAGCTTGGCGCGGCCGAACATCTGCCGTTTGATCATTTTGATGTGGTTAACGCGGCCCTCGACGGGGCCGGAGTTCCAGCGGCCGCCCTGACCGCCGCGCTCCCCCGGGAGCAGCCGTACGCCACCCCCGCCCGCGGCCTCCCCGCTCCCCAGCGCAGCGGCCGCGGGTATCGTGAGGGGACTGCGAGTCCGCATGCTGTGCGAAACGCCGACCACCCGGCGTAAAGGGCGCAGCGCGATGGTGCGCACCGACGACCGGGGCCCGCTCTGCTCAGGCTGCTGGCGCCTGGCCGAAAGCGCCCTGCCCGAGCGCGAGGCCCTTTCACCACAGCGGGTAGAGGTCATGACTGCACCCGGCTGGCGCTGGGAGGAAGCCGACGACGCCGGTGACGTCGGCAGCTGAAGCGCAGGCATCCCGTCATGCCGCGGGCCCGTACGGAAGTCCGTACGGGCCCGCGGCATGACGCGCTTCAGTCCACGGCGGCGCGCTGTTCAGCGCGGGCGGCCTCGGCCGCGGCCGCCTGCCGCAGCCAGGCGGCACGGGTCAGCCCGGCGCGGTCCGCCGCAGCGTCGACGCGGGCCAGCAGATCCTTCTGGAAGGAGACGTTGACCTGCGGGCCGATGGCGGGGCGTCCGCGGCGGCCGGGGGCCTGCGAGGGCTGCGGGGTGCGGGCGATGACCTCGGCCACCGCATGCTCGGTGACCAGGGCCGGATCGAGCAGCGGCGCCATCTGGCCCAGATGCTCCCGGCCCCAGGTCACCGGCCTGAAGGGCGTTGTCGGTCATGCCGAGCAGCGACCGGCGGGCGGCGAGCTCGGCCCACTGCGCGTCGAAGTAGCGCGCCAGGGCGGTGGCGGCGCGCTGCCCGGGGGTCAGGGAGCGCACCGGGACGGCCAGCTGGTCGATGACGGTGGCGGCGTAGGCGTGCCAGTCGTAGATGTCGACCGTCCGGTCCTGGGTGATGGCGGCCTGCTGGTGGCGCTCGGCGTACTCGCGCGCCTTGTCCACCCCGCCCAGCATCCTCAGCTCCGCCTCGGTCAGGTGGCTGATGTCCACAGGTCCAGCGGCGGCCGGGCGCTGCTCGACGGGGATGACGGGCGGGGCGGGCAGGACGGCCAGGCGCTCGATGCGTACAGCGGTGACCTCGCAATGGGTTGCGCTCTCGTCCCAGGGGCTGTCGGGGACCGCGGTGACGGTGCGGTAGGTCCACCACACCTCGTACCAGCGCGCGGAGGTGGCCCGGTCCTGGTGCACGGGGTAGAGGGTCAGGTCCGCGTGGGTGCGATCGCCCTCGGTGGGTCAGGTGGCGATGCGGGCGAGCGCCGCGCGCAGCGGCCGGACCGGCATGTGGTCGTTGATGCCCTCGATGAACAGGGTGTTGGGCAGCGTCTTCATGCCTGGCCCTCCAGCAGGGCGTCGATCTCGGCGACGCGGGCCAGCAGACGCGCGCGCTCCGCCCGCAGGGCCGCCGGGTCCGCCGGACGGTCGTCCGCCACGATCTCGTAGGAGTCCACGTCCTCGACCTCAAGCGCCCCGCGCGGCAGGTCGCGGATCTCCACCACCCCATCGTCCCCCGCGTTGATCTCGGGGTAGCGCGCACTGCCGCCGGCGCCGGGCAGCCGTCCCTCGATGAGGACGACGCCTCGGGCGAACCGCACCGGTCGCCTACGGCCTGGACGCACGGCGATCTCCCGTCCGGCGAACTCCGCCCGGTTGCGCCCGACCATGTGGTCGGCCAGCCGCACCCGCACGGTCACCATGTCGCCGTCCGTCTCCGTGCCGTCCGTGCCGAAGATTTCCCGCAGCAGCGCCCGGACGCGCCCCTCGTCGCGGGCGTCGAAGTTCCAGGCGTCGCGCACCGGCCTGTTCCACCAGCCGGTCCTTGCTGGCGCGGGAGTTGAACACCGTGTTGTACGGGGCGTGCACCGCGATCCGGCGGCCCCCCTCCACCTGCTCCACTCGTACGTCCGGCATAGCGGCACCCTCCCACGACGACATTTTCCAGTATGGAAAATCGACTCTCGAAGGAGGTTTTTCAACACCGGAAAACCAGAAGAGTGCGGTTCGGCGCTCCTGACAGCCGGAGCCGGACGAGCCCCGGCCATCACCGGGCCGGGCGGCCTCGCGCCCTGGCATCGCGGTCCTGTAGCTGCTGCCGCTGGCCTTGTTCCCACACCTGTGCACCCTGCGTCCGACGAAGGCGCCGGCGATCCTGTCCTGAGGACGCCCGAGGAGACCATAAGGAGACTCGTCTGGCTGGCCGCGCTCGGTGTGCTCGCGGTCATGATGGCTGTGTTCATACCGTACGTGTTGCGCACCGCATCGACATGGCAGGCCGTCGCCTGGCTGGTCATGCTGGCTGGCACGGTCGTCTTCATTGCCGCGCTCATCCGTGCCGAACGGCTGGTCCGCCACTTGGACCGACAACCGGACAGCGACGTCTCCTCACCCACCCTGATCGGAGTCGGCGAGGATCGTGCCGTCCTGCTGGAGGACGGTGGCCGTGGTGGGGGTTTGCACTAGATACTCAGGCCCGTCGGCACCACCACCTAGATCTGCGTCGAGTTGACGGGCCGGCGCGGATCAGCGGTCGGCTTCCGCCTGCTTGACGATGCGGCGGAGTTCGGCGATGTGTCCGGCGAGGGCCTTCCGGCCGGTCGGGGTGAGCGCGAGCCAGGCGCGCCGGCGGACCTTCGTGACCGAGGCGTACTGCGCTGCCTGGAGGACCTTGACGTGCTTGCTCAGCACCGAGTCGCTGACCCCCAGCGCCTCGCGGACGACGGAGAACTCCATGGCGTCGACAGCGGCGAGCATGCTGCAGATCTGCAACCGGTTCGGTGCGTGGATCACCTCGTCGAAGGCCGCGACGGTCATCGTCCGGCCCGGATGTCGCGTCCAGCGACCGCGTCAACGCGGAACCCCACGGCAGCGGTAAGCACGCCGATGACACCGCCGGTCACGGCGATGGCCCACTGCACACCGGCACCCCACTCCAGGTACATGCCGGCGGCGGCCAGCAGGACGAAGGCGAGCATCCACCCGCCGAAGATCCTCATGGTGCCGAGCGTGGAAGTGAACCGCTGATAGGAGACGCCGGTCACACGCCGGACCGCGTAGTCGAGGCCGAGCACCACGACGACGAACACGGAGACTGCCCAGGAGGCCTCCCGCAGGCTCATGGAAGAGAAGACGAGCGCCACCGCGGCACCCAGGCCCACGTGGTACCACCACGGGGCCGCGATGTGGGTGGCCGCATGGGCCCGGGAGGCGGCGACGGAGTCCAGGGCGGAGCGGGCCGAATCCGGCGTCACCCGACCGGGATTGTCCGAGTTGGTTTCCATGGTGGAAAGAATCGCAGAACACTTGCCGTCATGGCAAGTATCCTGGTCGCAAGCCTCGCCCTGACCTGTCGCGGCCACTGCTCCGACCGGGACACCCGACGCCCTGGCGGTGCTGGGCCGTACGCAGGAGGCCGAAGCCGAGGCCCGGCGTGCGTTCCGGTCCGAGCAGGGGCGCCCCTGGTTCCGGCACAACCCGACCGGCGCGAACGCCGTCGCCGCCGCGACGAAGGCCGCCGGCACGGCGAGGGAGCGCGTAGCCGAGTACCTGCTGGCGGCGCGGCTGGAGCAGCTGCACGAGCGGTCCGCCGCCCGGCCCGAGAGGCCCGCGTCGTGGACGAAGCGGCTGCCCGGCCTCGCCGCGCGCCCGCTGAACGGCGACGCCAGCGGGACGGTGATCGCATGACCGGCGAGCTGAGCGGCGTCGACCTCGCCCGCCAGGCCCTGGTCGCCGCCCGGGAAGCGGCAAAGAAGAACAGCGCCCCCCGGACGAAGAAGCCGAAGCGGCGCACTGGCACCGCCGTACGCCGTGACGGCCGCGAGCCGCTCGGGCTCGGTGCGGCGATCGGCGTGATGATGACCGAACGCGGCATGGTCGCCCCGGCCGCCGGCGGATCCGTCCTAGCCGCCTTCGATGCCATCCTCGCCGCGTCCGTGCCCGAGCTCGCCGGGCGCGTGCAGGCCGTGGCGTTCGATGCGGACACCGGCCGCCTGGACGTCGTCCCCGCCGCCCCGGCCGTCGGCACGAAGCTGCGCTGGAGCGCCCCGAAGCTGATCGCGGCGGCCAACGAGCGGGTACCTGACGCGAACGTCCGCGCCCTGCACGTCCTGGCGCCCGCGCCCGGGAAGACCGGCCCCGCCACTACCGCAGCCGCGCCCGCCGCGCCCGCGGTCCCGGCGGAGCGCCGGCCGCCGCCGGACGAGTACCGGCGCGCGATCGGGGCGCACCGCCAGGCTGCGCCGCCGCCCCGGGTGAACCCGGCCATCGCGGAGGCGATGGAGCGGCAGACCAAGGCGATGCGCGAGCTGTCGCGCCGAGCATTCCCCGAGCCCGACGTCATCCCCGGCGATGCGCCGGCCTCGATCGAGCAGGCGCGCACCGAGCGCCGCCGCCAGGCCGACATCTCCCACGCCGCGGCCCTGCGCCGTGTCCGAGCGGAGCGTGCAGCGCGTGAAGCCGGAACAGCGGCCGTGGTCCCGAAGGCGGCTCCGCTCCAAAGGCCCGCTGAAGCGGGTTGACTGGATCTCCTCCATGCCCGGTTCACCAGGGGCCACCATCATCAAATGGACACTCAACCGGCGCGCTACTACGCCTACTTCACCGGCACCGCTGAGGGCGAGGATGACGAACTGGAGGTGCTGGTCGAGTCGTGGGACGACGACGGCAGGGCCCCCATCCTGGACCAGGAGGAAGGCCGTCTCGTGGTTGCCAAGGACTTGCCGGGCTTCCGGCGGGTGGAGCGGTACAGCGAGCCGCAGGTCCGCGGCGTGCTGCCGGGCGGGAACTGGAGGCTACGGGCGAAGGAGGGACCGTCGCCACCCACAGCCGCACGGCTCCCCGGTCATCGCGTTCCTCGTCTACGACACGTACGTCCGGCCCGCCACACGCCTTCCCTCCCCCAACGGCCGAGGGAAGACCACATCGGCGGAGCACGACCTCTTCCAGTCGGACTGACCAAGCAGTCCGACCCGGCGTCGCTGGTGCGACGCGATCGTGCCTGGGAGGCACGTGAAGAGCTGCCCGCCGACGTCCAGCGCGCCGCGTACGGGCCTTCCGGCGACGGCAGCGGTGGGTGCCTCAAGGAGGCCGTGCGCCGATTCGGCGGTGGCCTCCCGCCACCCGACGCCCACGTCTTCAACCAGCTCACGGGCACCGCCCTGGAAGCATCCCGGCGCAATCCCACGGTCCGACGCGCCATGCGGCAGTGGAGCGCGTGCATGCGAAAGGCGGGCTTCGACTACTTCGATGCCCTGGCAGCCGCGGGCGACCGACGCTGGGCGCACGGGGGGCGCGCTACGTCGGACGAACGCGCCACCGCAGAGCGTGACGTCGCCTGCAAGGAGGAGACACGGCTGGTACAGCTGTGGACCGCAGCCGAGAGCCGCATCCAACGCCATCTGATCCAGGCACACAGCGCAGCTCTGCGCCAGGCAAAGGCCCGGAACGAGCACTGGCTCGCCGCCGCCCGGCGCGTTCTAAGCTTCAGTGGTTGACTGGCTACCTTCCGGTCAGTTGACGACAGGCTGGACGGCCGTTGCGAAGACCTCCGTGCCGAGTCGGACATGGTGCTGGCGGACGAGACAAGCGTGGCCCCCGCTCACCTGCGCAAGCGTGTCAGGGGCCGGGGATTATGGTCCCGGGAGACCAGCATGGCCACCGACTGCGGCAGGGCGGCCTCGGCGGCAGGTCATCCCACTTCTGTGAACAGACAATGGCCCGGCCAAGACCTGGGTGCCGTGGACAGGCGCAGCCTGGGACTCACCGCGCCTGCTCGGCCGCTCCGAGTGGCCAGCCGAGCAGCGCAGGGGAATCGGGGTCGGCGAGGCGGCGCAGGAACGTCAGGATCCCTGCGAGGCCCATGGCCCAGGACAACGGTGCCTCGTGCTGTGTCGGGTCAATGAAGCTGGGGTTGCCGTCCGGACCGTGGCTTCGGGCCAGCAGCTGGCGGGCGGCGGTCCGAGCCATCTTCAGGTAGCGTTTTTGGCCGGTGGCGACTGCCATGTCGATCAGTGCGGTGCCGACGCCGCTCACTCCGCAGCACTGGCCGAGATTGTCCATCCGCGGGAGCAGCCCCGTCATCGCCTCGCCGGCCGCGGTTCCGGCCGCGCTGAGTTCCGGGTCGTCCAGCACCTGGCCGGCGCGGATCAGGGGTGCGGCGGCCCCGGCCAGCCCTTGGCACCAGGAAGCGGTCAGCGGCATGGCCGGGCCGTCGAGGACAGCAGCGGTCAGGCGTGTGGTGCGGGCCGCCAGGTCCGCCGCACGCCGCTCGGCATCGCGCCGCACCCACGGGTCGCCCGTTGCGTCGGCGGCCTCGACGAGGAAGCCCACCACACCGGCCTGACCGTGGGCGTACCCGAAGGACGGGTCGGAGGACGCGGCGGCACGGCCGCCGGGCGGCGCAACCGGGCCGGGGAACTTGGCAGCCGAGCCTTCCACGCCGGTGCGGCCGTACAGGGCCCCGGCGCACCGCAGGACGGCTCGAAGATGGCGGGCACGGCGTGCCGAGCCGGGCGGTGCTGTCCGGGCCAGTGTGAGGTTGGCGAGGCCGACGCCGGCCCAGCCGACCATGACGTCGTCGCCGTCCGGCTCGTCGGGATCCGGTGCTGCTTCGAGGTGCGGAACGGTGATTCCCGCACGCTCGGCGGCAGCGAAGAAGACAGCGACCCCCGTGACGCCGGAGTAGAGGCCGGGGATGGGCGTCACCCGGGTGAGGGCCGCCCGGGTGAGGGCGACGAGCCTGTCGAGTGCGGCGCCGGCCCCCGGCCGTTCCCCGTGATGGAGCAGTTCCAGGCCGATGCCGGCGCTGCCGGTGTAGACGCTGGCGTCGACAGCGGCGAACGAATCGGCTTCTTCGGCCTCGTCCGGCTCTGAGAGTCTGTTGAGCAGCTGGTCGAGTGTGCGCTCGCGTAATGCGCGCACGGTTTCACCGTTGACCTCCGGCAGCGGAGGCAGTGCGCAAGGCGCTGAGGCGTTGGCACTGTCGGCCCGGTCGCGGGGTGTTGTCGGGTGCGGGGCCGGCGCACGGTGCGCGCCTGCGGACGTGGCGGTGGGCGAGGCGAGCTCGTCGAGTGCGTGCCGGGTCCGTACAGGATCCTCGGACAGCAGGTCCATGATGAGCCGCGCAGGCGGTGCCTCATCGGGGTCGGCACCGGCGAGCGCCTGCAGGGCGCGGTGTCGCGCCAGGTCGCTGTTGCGGACCGCCGTCAGGGGGGTCATTCCGGTAGCCGCGTGTACGACGACCATGCCGAGCGCGTAGCAGTCGTCCTCGCGGCGGGGTGGCTCACCCGCCAGTTGCCGGAGCGGAGCGTAACCGCGTGTCGCGCCCGGCAGATGCAGCCCGTCCAGCGCGGAGATCCCGAAGTCAACGAGGTGGGCGCGGTCGGCCCCGAGGACGACGTTGCGGGCACTGATGTCCCGCATCACCACTCCCGCGTCGTGCAACGCCCGCACCGTAGCGGCCAGTTCCGCCACAATGCGTCGGAGGCGGGGCAGACGGCCACCCGACTGGATCACCCAGAAGAGCAGATTGTGCTCACCGACCTCCGAGGTGACGAGGAACTCGTCCTCGCCGTGCGCGAAGTGGTCGAGACAGACGGGCACGCCGGGGATACCGCGGCAGTGCTCCAGCACGCGCCGCTCGTTGCGCAGCCGGGTCCGGGTGTCGAAACCGTCGGCGTCCTCGGCGACCAGTGCCCGTGCCTGCTTGATGACGACTGTACGCCCTGTGCCGAGGTCGACCGCGCGGAACACGTTGCCCTTGGCCGACCGGTAGATGCCGGCGACCGGACGGTAGCGGTCTCCCACCATCTTCGCCGCTTCCCCGGACGGATGGCCATCGGATCCTCCGTCGGGTGCGAACGGGTCACTCGC
Source organism: Streptomyces sp. NPDC018019 (assembly GCF_044327805.1). Lineage (NCBI taxonomy): Bacteria > Bacillati > Actinomycetota > Actinomycetes > Kitasatosporales > Streptomycetaceae > Streptomyces > Streptomyces sp. NPDC018019. The sequence continues at coordinate 26,131 of NZ_JBIRGD010000046.1, forward strand.
CCAGCCGGGACTCCGGTACTCAAGTGTCGCAGCGCCCTTGAACACCGTCCCGTCGGGGCCGGGTATCCCGACGGACAACACTCCCCGGCGATCGGGTATCCAGCGCGCCGTGAACGGACCGTAGCGGTAGTAGACCGGCGCGTCGGGTGCGACCCTGCGGTCGCTGAGGATCCGCGGCCCGGGACGCCCGCGCAGCAGGTCCGCAAGATGAAGACCGAGGGCGCGCACGCGGTGCCCGTCGGGGTAGACGGTGACGGCTTTGCCGACCGCGGCCGGCGACTCCCAGCCCTCGTTGATCCTGGCCAGCCTGTGCTGCGAGGCCGCCAGCTTGAAGTGGCAGCGTTCGCGCAGCAGCACGGGCACGACGAGCTCGGCCAAGGCGGGCAGGTCGGCGGCGCGCGAAGACACATGCAGCTTCCAGCCGTGCTCCGCAGGCGGCTTGTCCCGGGGGCCGACGCCCACCCAGGTCCGCCCGGCGCTCAGTGCGTACCCGTGCCCGGTCTCCTCGCCGAGGACACCGCGGACGAAGTCCACCGCCGTCCACGCGGCCGAACCACTCACACGCTGCCGCCTTCCAGGTCGTCGCGGCCAGCCCGGTGCGCGGCCGGGGCGCCCGTGGTTCGACGGTCCCGGCCCGCGCGCCCGGTCCCGGCCGCCCCGTGGCGTTACTCGACGAAGTTCGAGGCCGTGCCGACGCAGTGGTCGCCGATGACGACGCAGCTGATCGGGCAGCGGTCCACCGCATGGGCGGACTGCGCGACAGTCTCGAAGTCGAGGGCGGGTTCCACAGTACGGTCTGCGGCTTGCCGGGGCGCGGGCAGCTCACGAACGTCCATGGTGTCCTCCGGGCACGTGAGGGATACCTCAAACAGAACGGCAGTACGATACCCGGATCGGCCAACGAACCCATGAAGCAATCCGGCCAAACTCAGGGCGCTACGCCAGCGCTGGCGGTACAGTCCGGACCGGGCTTCGAGGCCACCTCCAGCTCCGATGCCCTGCCCGGCCCCGACCGGCAGGCCAGGCGACGTTCCAGCGCGCCTTTCTGAACATGCTCAGCCTGGCGAAGCCACCGCGGCCTGTCGTCCCCGCATGAGCGGCGAGCGCTATCCCTCCCGGAACACCACGCCCGCCTGGCCCGGGCCTGCGAAGCCAACTCCGCGGTGCCGGATCTGAGACACACAGGCCCCGCAGTGGCCACACCCCGACTTCCACCCTGCGCATCGCTCTGTCCCAGGAGCCTCGGGCCCTTTCGTGACATGCGGACCGGCAGAGGACGGTAGAGGCCGCACGCGCATCCGGCACACCACCCTCCGGGGCTGAAGCACACGTTGGTGGCCGTTCGCCCTGTTCAGACAGGAGGCGTCTTCGACAGTGCAACGGTGCACTGCTGCGCGGATGCACTGGGGCGCGGGTGCTCAGCGCGGTGCGCTCGCGCGAAAGATGGGTGTCCTGTGACAGAGGCCGGATCTTCGACAAACGGCCCGGCTGCGGCTTCACAGTGATCTTCGCCCGGCGACAGCCCGGACACCCCACCGGCCCCGCCGTGTGCGGGGCTGCCCGCAGGAAGTTGCCCGTGTCCCGTTCCGCCCGCCTCACGGCCATTGCGCTCGGTTCGGACGCCCTCGTCGGCACCGCCGCCCTGCCGGCCACCGACGCGCACACCCTCCCGGCCCACCACCGCTCCCCCGTCGTCATCGGCGCGGTGCAGGCCGACTCCCCCGGCCGCGACGACGGCTCCAACCGGTCCCTGAACGCCGAATGGGTCACCGTGAAGAACACCGGGCTCCGCCCGGTCAACCTCAAGGGCTGGACCCTGACCAGCCGCAGCACGCACCAGACGTACCACTTCAAGAACCTGCGGCTGGCCGGCCACCAGAGCGTGCGCGTCCACACCGGCCACGGCCGCGACACCATCCACGACGTCTACCAGGACCGCCACCGCTACGTGTGGCACAACCAGCGCGACACCGCCACCCTGCGCAACGACCACCGCCGCATCATCGACACCAAGCACTGGGGCCGCCGCTGACCATCCCTCCGGGCCCGCCACCGAGGCCCCGGACGCGGTGGCGCCGCAGCCAAGGGAGGGCTGCGGCGCACCGCCCTGTCTGGCCTGCCGTTCAGCCTCCTGCAGTGCACAGGGAGGAGGGAACTGTGGCGTCCGGCCATGGCCGTGCAGGGGTGCGCTCCGGGCACCACCGCACCTGCCAGGGAGACTGGGACGTGGCCGCCCCGGCCGGGCACTCGGTGTGGCCCGGGCGGTGGAAACGCCGACCAGGCGCTGCCGGGGCGCGGTAGAAAGCAGCGGGCCAGGCCCATAGAGCTGCACGGTGGGGGCAGCGGCGCTTCCGCTGCTCCAGATGCCCGCCTGTCTTCCGGGCGGGGCCGGACCCGCCCGGACGTGTGCCCCGGGCGTGCGGCCGGAGCGCGGCGGCAGATAGCTGCATACCGGGATGCGCAGACACGGTTCCCGGGCTAGTCAATGTTGACTAGTCTGTTCGGTATGGTCGAGAAGACGATCCCTCTCCTTCCCTGCCCCAGCCTGCAACCGGTCCTCGACTTCTACACGGCGCTCGGTTTCGAGGTGACCTTTGAGCAGAAGAGCCCCAATCCGTACGCGGTCGTCGAGTATGGCGTCATTGAGCTGCACTTTTTCGGCATGAAGCAGTACGACCCCACCGAGTCATACAGCACCTGTTACGTCCTGACCGACGACGTGGACACCCTCCATGCCGCCTTCCGCGCCGGACTGAAGGCCGCATACGGAAAGATACCGAGCCGGGGCCTGCCGCGGATCGGGCCTCTGAAGGACATGTCGTACGGCGTGCGGCAGTTCCTGATGAGCGACCCGGGCGGCAACTGCATCCGGGTCGGTCAGCAGACCAGCGAGAATCAGCATCACCGGCCCGCACCCAAGGAGACCTTCGCGCGGGCCCTGCACACCGCCGCCTCCTTCGCCGACTCGCGCGAAGACCCAGCCAGTGCCGCGAGAATCATCGATCGGGTACTGCGCCTGGGAGACCAGCGGCCCACGCCCCTGCAGGAAGCGCGGCTTGCGCTTCTGCGCGGCGACGTGGCCTACCGTCTGGGCGACGACACCACGGCACAGCAGATGCTCCGCAAGGCCACTTCGATCCAGCTCACGGACCAGGAACGGGAGGCGGTCCGCAGCGACCTGGAACGCCTGACGCAGCTCTTGACCTAGGCCGTCTGGCCGCCGCGTACCGTACGGCGCTCGCCGGCGTCGGCGGGCTCGATCTCGTGCCCGACCGCTGGCTGCACCTGACCACCCAGGGGATCGGTTTCGCCGACACCGTCCCCGCCGCCGAGGTCCAGGCCGTCCTCGCCGCGCCCGCCGACCGGCTCGCCGCCCTTGCACCGTTCGACCTGACGCTGCACCGCCCCGAGATCACCCCCGAGGCCATCCGGTGGGAAGCCGCCCCCGCCGGCCCGCCGACGGCCGTACGGACGGCGCTGCGCGACGCCATCCGCACCGCCCGCGGCACCGTCGATGAGAGCGACGACGGCTTCGCCCCGCACATCTCCATCGCCTACAGCAACGCCACCGGACCCGCCGCCCCCGTCCAGGCCGCCCTCGACACCGTCGCGGCCGCGCCCGCCACCGCACACATCGACCACGTCGAGCTGATCGTCCTCAACCGGGACCGGCGGATGTACGAATGGGACACCCACACCCGTCTCCCGCTCGGCCAGCAGACGCCACCTGGATGAAGATCAGCCGGAGTGGGGAGCCGGTCCGGTCGGAACAGCTCCCCAGCTCCTTTGGAAGTGGTGTCCGCTGTAGTCGGGCCGGATCACAGCCGGGCGCCTGTGGGCCAGGCTCAGCAGCGCCGCCAGCCGCCGGGCCAGCTCCCGTTCCCGCGCGGCCGCCACCAGCAATTGTTGTCCGTGCCGACGGTCGCCACGCCGACCGGGTCGGTGGCGTACGCGCCGTTCGGTGTGGCCGTGCGAGCCCTACCGCCAAGGCTCTTCCAGCCGCTGGCTCCTTTCCATATGTGGTAGATTTGGTAGTTGGTGCCGACGACGAAGTACTCGTAGTTTCCGCCGCCCCAGTTGTACCTGAAGTAGGCGAAGCCGCAGACCCGGTAGCCGCGGTGCCCGTAGGCGTCGATGGCGCACGCGGCCTTCGCCGAGGCGCCGTCGGCCGGCTTGGAGCCCTCGAACTTGTCGACCGAGAGCGGTGTGGTTCGCTGTTTCGGCGTGTTCTGCGCTGTGGCCGAGGCTGACGGCGCTGCGGCCAGTGTGCCGAGGATGAGCGGTACGGCAGTAAGCGTCGCCGCTAAGGTCTTTCCGCGTTTCATGAGTTCTCCAATCGCTGGAGTTTCGGCACGGGAAAAGGTAAGAGCACCGGCTATCGGCTGTCGTCAAACGAGGGAGGCAGTCCATGCTCAACCCCACGTGGTATTGATCCCGCCATCTACCCTCAGGGTTGAGGTGTGGCATATTCCGCCTGTGAGCTGGTCCTGAGGCGCCGCACGTCGTCCGGAGCGTCAGGCGCTGGGATCCGCTTTCGCAGTGTCCTCGCCGGCTGGCGGCACGGCCCGGTCGTCGTCACCCCAGAGCGCGCGGGCGATGAAGTACAGGGCGACCGTCCCGGCGTAGATGAAGGCACCCCAGCCGAAAATCAGCAGGAAGACGTTCGCGTCGCCGCGCGGGGCGCTGTAGGCGACGCCCTGCCCGGTGGTGAACAGCCACGGGAACCAGGCGCAGCGGACGAAACCCGGGTCGGCGTAGCGGCCTCCGCCCCGGCGCCACGCCATCAGCGGGACGGAGGCGAAGCCGACACTGGCCAGGCAGTACATGAAGGCGAAGAAGTCGTTGGCGATGAACTGGTGGCCGTTGGTGATCCCGAGGTAGGCGACCCCGGGCAGAAAGAGCACGGCCGGCACCCCGTAGCCCAGCACTTCGCCGCGGTCTCGGACCTTCGTCACACTCTCCCCCTGCTGCTGTCGACGTCGTCGTCGTGGGCACGGTACCGGCCGCGCCCAGCCGGATCCGCTGACCAGCAGCTGCCGTGCGGCCGGAAGCGGCCGGCTACTCGCGGCGCACGAGTTCCTCGGGAGTGGGCACGTGCCGGGTGACGTATGGCTGGCCGCTGAAGTCGACGGTGATCGTGTGTCGCAGGACGTCGTCGTGGCGCCGTAGAAGATCTGCTCGATCTCCAGGCAGGCCCGAGCTGAACGCGCCGTCCGGAAGGGCCGGGCTACGGATTCGGTGCCGCGGCTGGGATGCACCGCATGACACGTTTCGTGATCTGCTGGGTTGGTGGCCCGCTGTCCCGGCACGCTGGGCGAGCGACGACGACAGGAGGTGCCGAATGAGCGACCAGCCGCCGCCGGAGCTGCCGCCCGAGGATGGACCCAGCATCACCGCGCACGTCACAACCACGGGCGCCACCGCGGACTACCTGCGCCAGCTGACAGCGGTCACCGGCCAGTCCCCGGAGACGGTCACCACCCAGCGGGCCGCCGGCCAGGTCGTCGTCCCCGACACGGCACTCGGCGACGGCCCGGCCGTACCCGACTGGCCGCCCCTGTTCGACGGCCCGCCGGACCTGTCCGAACACACTCACGCGTACCTGCGCCGGTGACCGCTCCGCCGGCGTTCGCCGTCGCCGACACCTCGGTCCTGCACCGTCCCCGGGCCCGGAGCCGTCCCGGACGATACGCCGGCCCCGATCGAGCAGGGCCGCGCGGAGAAGGCCGGCTGCCGGTTCGTGCCGCAGGTCTTGAGCAGACGGCGTTTGCGACGGTGGGTCAGGCGCTGGTTTCCGGCCGCCCGATGTGCTCGCCGGCCGCGGCACGGCCGGGTGGTCGTCAATGCTGGAGAAGCCGTTCGGCGGCCATGCCAGCGCACCTACGATGCGGTGGTGCGGAATTCGAAGGCGTTCAAGGAAGCTGTTGCCCAGACGCTCGCGGAGCTGGCTCACCGGGGGGTGACGCTCGCACCGTCGACGGTTGAGAACACGATCGAGAAGAACATCAACACCGTGGCACAGCAGCTGGGAATCCAGGTGCGCTCCGCCTGGCGGTACTTCGACGCCGCCGCCCTTGCCGACAACCTCGCCCGCAGCGCCCACGCCTTCGAGGAGAGCAGCAGCGACAAAGGCGTGGGCCAGGCCCCGATGCCGCCGATCGACAACCCTGAACTCGCGGTGGTCCTCGCCGGTGTCCCGGACGCCTTGGCGCAGACCGGCGGTGACCTGTATGCGGTCATCGTCAATGTGGCGGTCAACGCCTGGATGGCCGGCCACATCCACGGCGAGGACGGCTGCGACGGGTGCGACGGCAGCCGCGGTCCGGCCGGCCACGACTGGCAGGCCCGGATGCGCACCATCACCGAGACGCAGCCCGACATCAGCAAGTGGTTCGACCGCGACGTATGGACCCGCGCCGTCAACGACGCGGGATACGCCGTCACCCGCCGCTGACCCAGCGTAGAGCCGCCCTCCGGCACCGCTCAACAGCAGGTGCTCACAGCGGAAGAACGTGCGGCAACGCCAGCACCGCAGTCACCGCTTTGCCCTGCGGGTGCGTGCGGACCTGCACCTCCTGCGCCAGGTCCTGTACCACTGACCAGCCGAAGCCGCCCGTACCGTCCGGCTTGGACACCCCCGCACGCGGCACCTCGCAGCTGGCGTCCTCCACTGTGACCGCCACCGTCCCCGGCCCGGCCCTCAGTCCGAACCCGGTCATCCCGCCGGCATGCCGCACCGCGTTGGTGACCAGCTCGGAAACCACCAGCAGCACCGACTCCGCCTCCACGCCCCCGCCCGGAACCAGCACCCTCAAAAACCCCCGGGCCACCGCCCGAGCACGCTTCACCAGATGCGGCCCGGCCCCCGCCAGCCGCCCGTATTCCCCATCGGCTGCATACATCGCCGCCCCTCCCAGCTCACCACTGTGCCCCCTTCCACGTACCCAGCAGCGTTACCAGGACTCCTCACACCACCCTGGCCTGCACGAAGACCGACACCACTTGTCATGTCAGGACCCGGAACAGGCACTGAGGTGCTGGACCGGCATCTGCACCACCTGCCATCAACCCCTACCCAACAGGACACACACGACACCAAGACCTAGACAGACCTAACGGAGCCCTACTAGGTAGCTGACGTGTCGGCGTCGGCCGCTGTGGGTGTTCGGTCGCCGCTGGGTCATGGCGCTGTGGAGGAGGTTTTTCCCGGTTGGTCGAGGACTTCGAGGATGTGGGTCTTGAGTGCGGAGATGGTGGGGCGGCTCCACAGGATGGTGCGGGGGAGTTCGATGTTCAGGTGGTGTTGGAGGCGGTTGCGGGTTTCGATGGCGAGCAGGGAGTCCACGCCGAGGGAGACCAGGGATGTGTCGGCGTCGATGCGTGCGGTGTCGAGTTGGAGGAGGGCGGCGAGCTCTTCCAGGATTTTGGCCTGGAGCAGACGTTCGTGGTGCTGAGGGGTTTTGGCGTTGCGCAGGTCTTCCAGCCAGTCGCCGGCTCCGGAGGATTGCTGCTGGGTGGGCAGGAGTTGGGTGAAGAAGGGGACGGCGGCGGTTTCGGGGTACGCCTCCAGCCAGCGTGCGAGGTCGAAGTCGATGTAGCCGACGCGGGGGCGGTCGTGGTTGAGGATGTATTCCAAGGCGGCCAGTCCCTCACGTGGGGGGAGCATGGTGTAGCCCCGGGCCCCCATGGCCGCGCCGCGCCCGACTTGCCCCCATGGTCCCCAGTTGATGGTGGTGGCGGGCAGGCCCTGAGCCCGGCGCCAGGTGGTGAATTCGTCCATCCAGGCATTGCTGGCGGCGTAGGCGGCCTGCCCGGGCGAGCCGATCATGGAGGTGAAGGAGGAGAAGGCGACCCACCAGTCCACGGTGGGGGCGGTGGTGGCTTGGTGCAGGTACCAGGTGCCGAGGGATTTGGGACGCCAGACGCGGTCCAGGAGGTTGTGGTCGAGGCGGGCAACGGTGGCGTCCTCGACGACGCCGGCTGCGTGCAGGATTCCTCGCAGTGGGTGTCCGGTGGCCTCGGCGGCCCGGACGAGGCGAGGGGCGGTGTCCGGGTCTGCGAGGTCTCCCAGAATGATGTCGATGTGTGTTCCTGCGGCGCGCAGGGCATCGATGGCGGCGGTGGTGTCCGGTCCTGGTGCGGTGCGTGCGTTGAGGAGGATGGCGCCTGCTTGGTGGTCGGCGAGCCAGTGGCACAGCACCATGCCGAGGCCGCCGAGACCGCCGGTGATCACGTAGCTGCCGTCCGTGCGTACATGGCGTGTTCGGTCGGAGGGCAGGAAGGCGGGAGCGGAACCGGTCTGCGGCCATTGGACGCTGACGCTCATCGGGCCGTGCCGGTCCTTGGAGGCCGGCGAGGCGGCGGGCAGGGGCCATGGGGTGCACGGCCACTTCGGCGGCGGGCTGCTGGACAGGCTCTGGCCGGCCTCGGCCAGCAGGGCGGCGAGGGTTTCGGGCGAGTGTGCGGCCAGGGAGGGCAGGTCGACGCTGCTGATGGTGATGCCCGGCCGGAAGGGCGCGGTGGCCGGGTGGCGGCCGTTTGGGGACGCGTGTTCGGCGAAGTCGACCAGTCGGCCCTGCGGGGCCAGAAGGTCTGCGCTGTTTCGCCATGCGGTACGGGAGAGGTTTCCGGTGACCACTGCCAGTGGGCGGCCGTGTGTGGCCTGGCGTACGTCGGCGGGGAACGCCGGTGAGGTGGGGTCGAGTACGTGGGCGATGTTGAGTGTGCGCAGGTAGGTGCGTTGTTCCGGGCTTGCCGCTGTGGCCAGGACGGTGGCGCGGTGGGCGGCGGCGATGTGCAGCGCGGCCAGGCCGGTGCCTTGGGCGGCATCGTGGACGAGGATGGGTTCGCCCCGCTTCAGGCGGGCCAGGTGGTGCACGGCGTACCAGGCGGTGAGGTAGGGCAGCAGCAGGCTCGCGGTCTGGGCGCACGTCAGTGCGGCGGGGGGCGGCATGCACCAGGTGGCGCGGGTGACCGCATGGCTGGCCGCCGGTCCGGGGGGCAGGATGGCTGCCACGGTGTCGCCGACGCGGACGTTGTGGACATCTTCCGCGGTCACAACGGTGCCCACGCAGGCACGCAGCGGGAGCTGTGCCGGGCCGGGCCGGCCGTTGAAGGCGGGCAGGTCCTGCGGGCTGAGGCTGGTGGCCTGGGCGCGGAGGAGGACTTCGCCGGCGTGCGGCGTGCGGGGCCTGTCGTGGACCAGCTCGGCGGTGGGCGCGGGGCCGGTGGCCGGCACATGCAGGGTTAGCGGGTCGGTGCCGAAGCGGCACGGTATCTGTTTGCGTTCTTCCGGCGTGAAGGGGGCACGGGTGAGGCGGGCGGTGTGGCGGGTGCGGTGGCGCCAGGCGATTTCGTCGGGGCTGCCGGGGGTGGCGGACAGGAGTTCAGCGGCGATGTCCTGCCCGGTGGTCGTGGTGTCGATGTCCACGACGGTGGGCGCGAGCTCGGGGTGCTCATAGGACAGGACGCGTACCAGGCCGCGCAGCCCGGCCTGGTCCAGCGACGGCTGGTCTGCGGGGTCGACGGCCTGTGCCTGGCGGGTGACGACCCACAGCCGCGGCCACGGGTGTCCTGCCGCGGGCGCAGGCAGGTGCTGGACGGTGCTGATCAGCCGCCACAGGCGGTCGCGTGCGAGTGCGGTGACGGCAGCGCCGCGCACCGGGGCGGGAGCGGGAAGCAGGACGACCAGGCCGGTGAGCGGTTCGCCGGCAGGCCGCAAGACGTCCGCCACCGCATCGGCGGGGCGGTCGAGCGGCAGGGCGCGCACCTCGGTGTCGGTGCCCGGAGCGGCCCGCAAAGCTTGGTCGAGCGCATCGGCCAGCGGGTCCCGGCCGCCCTCGGTCAGCAGCAGCCACCGGCTGTGGCGTGTGGGGATGGGCTGGGTGAGCGGGGCGGGGGCCCATTGGTGCTGGTACAGGCGGTCGTCGGCTGCGGTGGCGGTGGGATTGCCGATGAAGCCGAAGCGTACGTGATCTGCTTCGGCCAGCACGGTTCCGGTGTGATCCAGGAGCCGGAACCGGCCGGTGCACGAGCGGGCGTCGGCGGTGCGCAGGCGCACGTGGCACCAGCGGCCGGCGGTGGTGTCGCCGTAGCGGTGCAGCGCGCCGACGCCCAGCAGGAGCAGCCGCCCGGTGTCCATCTGCCCGGTGTGCGTCCACAGTGCGAGCAGTGACTGCATGCAGGCGTCCAGGAGGGCCGGGGGGAAATGGAAGGAGCTGGTCCCCAGGCGCGCCGCATCGGGCAGGTGCACCTCGGCCAGGGCCGCTGTGGTGTCGCCGTCGGCGGTATGGACGGCGCTCAGACCGCTGAAGCCGGGGCCGTAGTCGATGGTGTGCGCGCCGCGCCAGCGGTCGTACAGCTGGGGGACGGAGAGCTGGGTGTCGAAGTGGTCGCGCAGCTGCCGCAGGTCGACGGGCTCGGGGCGGGGGCGGTCGGTGGTGTGCAGGCGGGCGGTGGCGTAGCAGTCCCAGGCGTCGCGTGCGGTGCGCGCGGCCATCGTCCACTGGGCGCGCCGGCCGTCAAGCCGGTCGGCGGTTGCGGCGGTTCGGGTGTCCTCTGCACTCACGGGCAGCGGCAGGTGGAAGGTGAGGTCTTTAACATGCGGCGGCAGCGGGCTGTCGGGAAAGACGTCGGCTGCCGCCGCGAGGGCCATCTCGCCGAAGGCGGCGGCAGGCAGCACAGCCTGGCCGCTGAGCCGGTGGTCGGCGAGCCAGGGGCAGTGTTGGGTGCTCAGACGGCTGTGCCACAGGTGCCGTCCCTCGTCGGCGGGGTCCTCGGTGTGCTCGCCCAGGAGGAGCGAGGCGCTCGGGGGCTGGGCGAGCGCGGACAGCTCCACGCCGTAGTGCTGCCGGTCCCAGCTCGTGGGCGGTACGTCGGCCAGGTGTCCGCCGGAATGCCATCGGGCCCAGTCCACCGGATAACCGGCACAATGCGCGGCGGCCAGGTAGGTCGCGATCGTCAGCGGTTCGTCCTTGTCGCGGCGCAGTGTCGGCAGTGCGGTGGCGTCGGTGATGCCCTCGGCTGTCAGCGTGCTGGTGATGGCGCGGGCCACCAGGGGGTGCGGGCTGATTTCGATGAACAGCCGGTGTCCGTCGGCGGCAGCCGCGCTGACGGCCGGCGCGAACCGCACTGCCTGGCGTTGGTTGGCCACCCAGTAGTCGGCGTCGAAGCCCGCTTGCGCGCGGGGGTCGGCGAGCACCGAGGAGTAGTGCCCCACGACCGGGGTCTTCGGGTGCAGCCCCTCCAGCGTACGGCGCAGGTCGTCGAGGACCGGGTCCATCTGCGGGGAGTGGGAGGCGACGTCCACCGCGATCGGGGCGGCGGTGACGCCCTGTGCGTCCCAGGTGTGCAGCAAGGTCTCGACCTGCTCGGCGTCGCCGGAGACCACGGTGCTGTGCGGGGAGGTCCAGACCGCCACAGCGACCTTGTCGGCTCCGGCACGGTCGAGTTCTTCCTGGACGCGCTCCCGGTCGAGCTGAACGGAGACCATCGCGCCGTGGCCGCGGGTGCGCGCCAGCAGCCGGGCCCGTCGGCAGATCACCTGCACGCCCTCTTCCAGGCTCAGCCCGCCGGCAACGACAGCAGCCGCGGCCTCCCCCATCGAGTGTCCGATCACGGCGGCGGGCTCGACCCCCCGGGCACGCCACACGGCGGTCAGCGCGATCTGGCAGGCGAACAGCACCGGCTGCACCCGCTCGACCCCGCTCACCACCTGCGACGCGCGCAGTGCATCATGAACCGAAAAGCCGCCCTCCCGCTGGATCAAGGGCTCCAGTTCCTGCATCGCCGCCGTGAAATGCGGATCATGGCCCAGGAGTTGCCGGGTCATCCCGGCCCACTGCGAGCCCTGCCCCGAGTAGACGAACACGGCATCACCGGTGCCGCCACGGGCCGATCCGGCCACCAGGCCCGGCTCATCCGGCGCGGCGCCGGCGGCATAGGCCCGCAGCCGCTCCACCAGTTCGCCGCGCCCGCGGGCGACGACCGCCAGCCGCGAACGCGCGTGTGAGCGCCGCAGGGACAAGGTGTGGGCCACATCAGGTAGCGCCACCCTGGCCCCGTCGGCCTCCAGCCAGTGCGCCAGCCGCTGCGCGCCCAGACGCAAAGACCGCTCCGAGCTGCCGCTGAGCAGGTACGTCGGCAGGTACTCCGCGCCGGTGTCCGGCCGCTGCCCGGTGCCGGCCGGCGCAGGGCGCGCCGGCCGCGGTTCGGGGGCCTGCTCCACGATCATGTGTGCGTTGGTGCCCCCGATCCCGTAGGACGAGACGGCAGCGCGCCGCGGCACCCCCTCCACCGGCCAGGGAGTGGTCGACGTCGGGGCGAACAGCCGGCAGCCGCTTGCGTCGATCTGCGGGCTCCACCCGCAAAAGTGCAGAGTGGCGGGCACCCTGCCCCGTTGCAGACTCACGATCGTCTTCAGCAGCCCCAGGATGCCGGAGGCCGGTTCGCTGTGGCCGATGTTGCTCTTCAAGGATCCCACCGCGCACCGTCCCCGCCCCTGGCCGTAGACGGCTTTCATGGCGGAGAACTCGATCGGGTCCCCCACTGGCGTGCCGGTGCCGTGGGCTTCGACCATGCCCACCTCTGCGGCCTTCACCCCCGCCTGCGCCAGCGCCTGCTCGAACACCTGCTGCTGTGCGGCGCCCGACGGGGCGGTCAGCCGCGTGGAGCGGCCGTCCTGGTTGACCGCTGAGCCCCGCAGCACAGCCCGGATCCGGTCCCCGTCGGTGACGGCCTGTGCCAGGCGCTTGAGTACCAGGGCGGCGCACCCCTCGGCCCGCACATAACCGTCCGCGCTCGCGGAGAACGAGCGGCTGCGCCCGGTGGGCGAGAACGTGTCCCATTGGGCGGGAGCGACCCACGCCTCCGGGCTGAGCAGTAGGGAGATCCCCGAGGCCAAGGCGGTATCGCACTCGCCCGAGCGCAGGCTCTGGCAGGCCAGGTGGACGGCCACCAGTGAGGAGGAGCAGGCGGTGTCCACCGCCATGCACGGACCGTGCAGGTCCATCAGGAACGCCAGCCGTCCCACGCCCATGCCGTGCATGGAGCCCATGCTCCAGTAGGCGGGCGTCTGCGCCGGGGCGCGGTGTCCTCGCACGAGGTGGTCCACGGTGTAGATGCCGGTGAACACACCGGTCGGGGTGCCCCGCAGAGTATCCACCGGGATGCCCGCGTGTTCACATGCCTCCCACGCCACCTCGACCAGCATCCGGTGCTGTGGGTCGACCCACGACGCTTCCTGGGGCCCCAAGGCGAAGAAGGCGGCGTCGAACCCGACGACGTCTTCTTCAAGAAAACCTCCGCAGCGGGCCCGTTCGGCAACGGCCCCGGGCAAGTCCGCGTTCACCGCGTCCGCGTCCCACCGGTCAGCGGGAATGCTTTTGATCGCATCACGCCGCTCGTCCAGCAACCGCCACAAACCGTCCAGCGAATCAACCCCGCCCGGTACGCGGCACGCTGCCCCGACAACGGCGACCGGCTCCACAACACCTTCTGCACAGCGAGCGCGAGAGAACATCCTGCCCATCGACCCTTACTGCTTCGAACAATCCCGTACGTTTTCCGGGCGGCACTGCGACGCCGTCGCCTGAAGCCCGCATCCGGCGCCGCAGCACGCCCTATCGCTTAGCCCGGGCTCTCCGTCATCCGGCGAGCACACATCGGCCAAGGTTCCGCAACTCAGCGAGCCTCAGGCTTCGCCACGCCCTTCTGCACTGCCTTCCAGGCTCCACCACCGGTGCTTGATCGGCCCCTCGGGTACGAGTTCCACCCTGGCGCCGAATGCGTGAGCATTGAGCGCGGCGAACTTCGGGGACTGGCTTTGCACGATGAAGGTGCCATACCAGATCTGCGCACCGGGGCTGCCGTGCCGGAAGGAGCCAAGGCCACGGAACAGGGCGTGATCTTCCGTGCTGCTCGTGGAGCGCAGATAGCCCTGCGCAGTGCCGATCTCGGACCCGTCGGGGAGAATCTCTGCCTGATGGGTCAATTCGATGATCGCCGACTCGCCTGCTATCTGCCCTTCACCCGATGCCAAGAGCTCGTACTCGGCCTTACCGGGCACGCTGATCCGCTGAGCCTTCACCTGGAGCTCGAAGGTGGCGGCGGGACCTTCAGTCACGGAGAACCTCCTTTTGCTGTCCGGGTGTCCCCGCCACTGTCCACCGCAACCACACCCGGTGCAGCGGGAAAACAAGCCTTCACACTCCAGCGGGACAAACAGTTGAACCCTCCACCGCCCCTACCTGGCACATCGCGACCAGACCACCCACAAAGCGCCACAGCGACCGCCCCGCGTGGCATTTTGAGGAAAACGTGAAAGATGCGCGCCGCGCAACGCAACAGCAATCCGCACAGAACCGGGCAACCAGAAAGCTCCGGGCCGTCCCGGAGAATCACGGAGATACGTCACACGAACGGAAACGGTACCTGTGCTCATCGAGAGACAGCAGGTTTTCCAGTAAATAGCTGATCCGCCATAGGGCTCGGCTCAAAAGGGGATGACAGAAACGGACCGAGTGCCGTAACCGCCCCGGGCCGCGTCGCTCCCGTGCGGTCCCCGCAGCGGCCACCACCTGGACGAGACACCTCCGAACGGAACACTGGCCGGGAGACCAGCCGAGGGCTCCGCCTAGGTCGTCTTGAGTGGTGATCAAGGCAAGACCTAGGCGGAGCCCTCGGCTGTAGCCTGTCTGCCGCTAGCTGGCACACATGTACGCATTAAGGAGTAGTGATGTTCGACCTCATCGTCATCGCGCGCGTTCCCAAGGCCGAAGACATCACTCCGGTCGCTGACGCCCTGGCCCGCATGCGCCCGCTGTGCCTTGCCGAGGACGGCTGTGTCAGTTGGGAGGCGTACCACTCGCACGAGGATCCGGCCCGGTTCGTCCTAGTCGAGCGCTGGGCGACTCGGGACCACTGGGAGACCCACGATGCCGGCGAAGCCATCCAGAAGATCTATTTGCCCGAGATCATGCCGCGCATCGAGCGTGAGGTGCACCCGAGCGCTCCGGTACGGCTCTGAAGCCAGGTTCTCCTTGCGTAGCGATGAAGATGTTGGACGACCCTTCGGTTGATCGTTCGATGACTGGTAGACGCATGGCATGACGCGTAGACACCTCACGAACGCCGAGCGGGGGTTGATCGATCCGTTCCTGCCGGCAGGCAGGTCTGGCCCGTATCCGGGTCATCTGCGGGAGCAGTTCGAGGGAATGGTCTGGAAGTTCCGCTCGGGTGCCCAGTGGTGGGAAATGCCGCCGGAGTTCGGGGTGGGGAACCCGGGCAGCTCCAGCCCGGCCTCCACCACCTTCTCCAGCGCAATGTTGATCAGGGCCGCCGGGCGGTGCTTCGCCGCCTCCTTACGGATGACCGCCTCAGCGATCCGCTGGGCCTCCGCCAAACCCACGCCCATCCGCCGGCGCACCTCCGTACGCTGCCGCTCGGCCGTCTGGTCCGTCCCCCGCGACGGCTCGGTGCCCTCCGGGAACTCGACCGCATCGCCACGGCCAGGATCTCGCCGTTGTCGATGCGCAGAGCGACCAGCGCCGCGTCCTTGCTGCCGGCTTTCGCGGCCAGGCCTTGCAGGATGGTTTCGTAGGCGCCCCGGCTCTACTGGCGCCGGACGGCGGCGGCCCGCTAGACCGTCGAGGCCGGGCTACCCGCAGCCCAGATGCGCAAGGTCCATCTGGACTCCGATGGCAAGCACGGAGCCAGAACCATCACCGCCGATCTGCAATCAGGATGAACGGATCAATGTCAACACCTGCCTGGACAGCGACAGCGGATGCAGCTCGGCTCGACTACACCACGGGCCACCGTCCGGGCGAAACGGGAGCGGCCAATTCTCGTTAGAGGTACATGCCTCCGATCAGGAAGATCTCTGCACTCGCACTCGCAGCCGCAGGGGCGTCCCTCGTCTCAACGCCCGCCAGCGCAACCACGGTCATTGGCTTCGGAAACGGCGCGAGCAACAATGCCTGCGCCAACAGCGGCACGGCAAGCCGAACCCACGGCGCGACCACTCAGGCGCAAGGAATCGGCACAGCGCTCACCGCGGCACTCCCTGCCAGCGCTCCCGCCAACCAGTGCGGGAACCTCGGACTCCAGTCCGTGAAGGGATCTTCCTCCCGTGTACTTTACAAAGTCAGCGGCGGCGTGGACGACATGGGATGACGTGGAGTGGGCGAGCCCTTTCCAACCTGGCGGCTGGGCACGGCACAGACAGTTGGGCTGACAGACAGATGAAGCCCCTGATAGACCATCTCCACCAAAGGCTTCGTGTGCTTGTCCACCCGTCCGGCGTCGACGTGTCCAGCTCTGCCCTTCGCTTCCTGTCCGCCAAGCTCCGCCAGCACCGCCGGGAGCTCGGCACCCGGTGGCGGCGTCTGAGCCCGGGCCGGCAGGCTCTGCTCACCCTCGCCCACCTTCGCAACGGCCACCGGTACGCCCAGCTCGCAGCCGCCCGGTGACGTCGTCGCCCAGCGGGTGCGCGGCGCTCGGCCAGCCGGTTCATCCAGGGCGCGGCCGTGGTCATCTCGGTCCAGGCGGTGGGCGGCGGACTGCTGTCGGCGGCCAGCAGCCGATGGCCTGACCCCGACCTCACCCTTGCCGTCGGCCTCCTCTGCGCTCGGACCGTACGAGCACCGGCGGCGCGGCAGTCGGCCCCCGCGTCCCCCGCCCCCACGGGAGGAACAGGGCCAGCGCGGCCAGGACCTGCCCCAGGCCGGGAAGGATGTGCTGTAAGTCCTCGGGCCGCGCCTTCGCCACCACCGCCCGCGCGACGATGGCGACGACGGTGAGCAGCACGACGATGACCGCGAGCGCGGCAAGCAGAACGTAGGCGGGGACGACAGAAACAAGATCTGTCACGGGGACCTCCGGAAATAGGGAAAGCCCCGGCGGCTGCCGGGGCTCTCGGACACAGGACAAGCAGGGCTGCTGGGCGGGCAAACAAAGAGACCTGCCCCCGGAGAAGCCGGGCGCGGGTGGGCCTTCAAGCGGTGGAGCCAGCGAGGGCTTTCGGTGGAGCCATCAACCTCGCCTTGGTGCTTGCACCGTCGTGAGGGAGCGCGGGCTCCACCTCGATCCGTCGGTACCTCTGTATGCGGCTGTGGGTGCCGGACGTTGCACCCGCCCGCTCGGCTCGCGCCCGGCGCAGGGCAGCGGCATGGGAGGCGTCGGCCACCCGCCGCCGCTCGGCACGCGCGTCCTCGAAGGGAGTCAGGCCGCCGTCCGGGGCCGGCTCGGGAGCCGATCAGGCGTAGCGGCGTCGCGTACGCGGGCGAGTCCGGGCGCAGGTCCAGCTGTCCGGCCCCCGGATGGAACGCGACAGCCGGGAAGTGGTGGGGCAGCGGTGGAGCGACGGCTCACGAGCTGCGCGGTGGCGCACCAGGCGCGTGGACTTCCCACGCCGGAATCTGTGCGGCATGTGCGTACCGCAGGTCGGCAGCGAGGCGGCGGGCCGAGGCCGGGTCGGCTGGGACGAGGGCGAGGATCATGTCGGCGCCCAGGTTGATCATCTGTCGGTTCAGGCGTCGCCCGGCGGTCCGGCAGAACGTCGTCCGGTCTGCCCGCTGCACGCGGTGTTCCGGGTCGTCAGCGGGGCAGTCGGGTCCGCAGGTATCCCAGTCGGGAGCATGTCCTTCGGCGTTGAGCCCGGCGAACCGTGCCCAGACAGCCACCTGAGCACCGAAGGCGCAGTCCAATGCATGCACGAACACGGAGGAGGTCATGGTGCCGTATAGCTGAGTGACATCGTGCCAGACGGCCTCCAACGACGCGGTCAGCAGTCCGTGGTGCGGCCAGTGTGCCGGCCCGAGGACCAGGAGACGAAGGGGAGCGGCCGCCGAGACGATCCCCGCTACAGCCAGCTCGGGATACGCCGCGTTCAGGCGCGCCGTCACCGGCCGGCCGAGCAGCTGCATCTGGATCGACCAAGCCCGTGTCAGGCACCGCACGTGCAGCCGCCTGCCGGCATCGAGCCGGACGGGCTGCACCCAGTAGGCCACGTCTTCGCCGACAACCTCACGCCACCAGACGTCCAGCTCGGACGGTTCCTGGGGAATCTGGTTCATCACGCCACCTCTCCGGCCAGCTCCTGAGCACGGTGGCGGGCGAGACCTCGCGGGACAGCAGGGCTTGCCGGCCGCACGGTACGTCTCCGTCCCGTCCCGAGCAACCACCCATTTGATCCGAGGCAGTGGAGCATGCGGGAGTGGGGGCGGCGGACTTCTCGCAGCAGAGCTCAGCGGCCTCTCGCAGTTGCTCCAGCCACGTCGCCAGCAGGTACTCGGCCGTGCGCTCCCTGGCCGCGTCGGCGGCCTTTGTCGCCGACGCGACGGCGTCCGCGCCGTTCGGGTTGTGCCGGTACCAGCGGCGCCCCTGCTCGCTCTTGTACGCCTGCCGAGCCTCCGCCTTGGCTTCCTCAGTGCGGCCCAGCCACGCGAGGGCAGTGCTGCGGTACTCCGGCAGGGCCTGCTCCACGAGTTCCAGGAGCTGCTGGCGAGCGGCCTCGATGTCGTGCCCAGTGTCGCGCGGACCTGACCGGTGATGGCGGCGACGTCGTCCGGGTCGGTCAGGTCGGCGGCCCAGGCGGCCGCGACCAGCCCGGCCTCCGCGATCGCTGACTCGGTCTGGCGTCGGTAGCAGCCCGGCCGCCCGCTGCTGTCCGCAGTCCTCTCGCGCCGACGCCTGCCGGACGCATCGGCGGCGGCCGCGGCCTGACGCTCGCGTTCCTGTGTCTATCCGCGATGGTGCCCGGGCCCATCAATCGCGGCCACCGCATCAGGGAGCCGTTCTACCTCATCTTCGGCACGGCAGCCCGAAGGGCCTGCTGGCGATGAAGGGCGCCATGTGCGGGAACGCCCGCCTATGTGCGACAGTCTGCGGCTCAGCCGCCGGGCAGGGGCTCGGGGTAGCGTTTGAGGACCTGGGCGGGGTGCTCCTCGTCGGTGGGCCAGAGCACCACGTGGTAGCGGTCTTCGCCCTCCAGCCCGTCCTCGGAGACGGTGCGCAGACCGTGGGAGTAGATCCGCACGGCGTAGGTCCCGGGGGCGAGGGAGATGCGGGGCAGTTCATCATCGAAGTCCTGCATGGAGATCAGCAGGCGTCCGGAGGGAAGGGTGAGGCCGGCCTCGGTGACGTGGTCGGCCTGCTGCCGTTCCGCGTCGTCGGCCGGAGGCGTGCGGCGCACATCGACGGTGACGGGGACGTCGAAGGGGCGGGCGGCGCCGATGCCGATGATGCCGGGAGCGGTGTTGATCCAGTTCGCCGCCAGTGTTGCGAACCAGACGGGTTCGGGTTCGCCCAGGCGCGCCTGATCGTCCTGGATCAAAAGTGTGGAGTAGTCGGCGAAGGCTTCGAGTTCGTGGTGGGAGAGCAGGTCGGGGTCGCTCGGGGGCGGGGTGGGCGTCATGTGGAAGTCGGCTCCGTCGGGCAGGGCGTGCAGGGTCTGGGCGAGGGGGCCGCGGATGCGCATGCACTGCGCGGCATCCTTGACGGCGAGGTTGTCATCCTCGTAGGTACCGCCGAGGGTGAACAGGCGCCAGGGGATCAGGCGCTGGTCGTGTGCGAGGGCGCCATGGCGGTCCTGCCAGCTGGTGGCGAAGGCGCGGGCGCCGCGCACGTCGGGGTCGGCCAGCAGCCACAGGGCCCAGTCTTCCAGGCTGTCGCCGAGGACGGTGCGCTCGGCGGTTTCCGGGTCGAAGCGCACCACGCGTGCCTCGGTGTCGAGGGCGAACTGGACGCCGAAGAGGTCCTGGGCGAAACACAGCAGACCGTCGGCCAGGCCCTCGTAGGTGTGCTTCCAAGTCTGTGGATCGTTCCAAGTCTGAAGGTCCGGGCCCAGGCCCTGGGCGCCGGCACGGAAGACCTGCAGGCCGGCGTTGAAGGCGGTGAGGCCATTGTGGCGGCTCAAGAGCGCGGCCAGCTCGCCGTAGGGACCGTCGCAGCGGTTTAGTTCCAGGGTGACCGGCGGTCCCAGGGGGTAGCGGGCGCGAGCGGTCAGCGCGGCGAGGTAGTGAGGTGCGCGGGGGTCGGAGGGCGTGGTCATCCGGTCACCATCGTCACGTGCTCGCCGTTGCCGAGACCCTTGATCTGGTTCTTCATCGAGTTGCCGGCCCCGCGGTTGTCGCTGTCCGTCACGTACTTGACCGAGGCGCCGAGGCCGCCCTCTGAGAACACCGCCGGCGGGTACTCGTCCCGGTCCAGGTTTTCAGCGCCGCGCGTAGGGATGCCGCGCAGGGAGGCCCGGCGGTTGGCGCTGGCGCCGCCGCGGTCGATCGTCAAGTCCGCCGGCTGGTGCTGCTCACGCCGCTCATCGCCGCGCCAGGAGAGCCCGGACTGGGCCTCTTCAACGTGCTGAGCGGTCTCGGGGTACTTCACCTTGTCGATGATGACGTAGTGCCCGTGCCCGCCGAGGTCACGGCCACCGCCGCCGCCACCATGGCGGCCGCCGTCCTCGACGTCGTCCGCCGTGCGGTCCGCCGCGTCTTCGACGTCCTGGCCCGCCTCGTCCGTGCGGTGTTCGATGTCCTCGCCGGTGTCTTCGGTGGAGGTCTCCACGTCGTCGCGCAGGCCTTCCAGGTCCCGTGAGCCGTCGCGGAAGCCCAGGTGCGACAGGACGGATGCGCCGGCGTGCAGCGCTCCTCCGGCGACCTTCCCGGCGCCCTTGAGCTCCTCGCCGAGTAGGGTGCCGGCACCGTCCAGCGCCAGGTGTGCGAGGTCTCCCGCTCCGCGCAGCGCGGCGCCTGCCCCGTGGCGGGCCTTGTCCGCGACCGAGTCCAGCCCGGTCTCCACCGCGTCGGTGAACTTGTCCCACAGTGAGGGTTGTGGCGGCGCTGCCTCCTGCGCCTTGATGACGGCTGCGGCGCTGCGGCTGCCCTGTGCCTGGACCTGGCCGCGGGCCTGGTCCAGCAGGGACCGGGCCCGCTGGCGGGTGGCCTCTCCTGGGTCGGAGAACGGGGCCAGAGCAGCAGCTCCGCCGAAACCATTCTCCTGCTGGGCCTGCCGGGCGGCCCGACCGTAGGCCGCCCGTGCTTGCTGCGTCTGCTGCTCGCCCTGCTCCCACACCGAGATGGCTTGGCGCGCCTGCTCCTGCGCCCAGGACAGGGTACGGATGTAGGAGGTCAGGGCCTGCGCCGCGTCATGGAAGGCGTCGCCGCAGGTGGTCCAGCGCTTGGGTTCCTCGTCGTAGAAACTGTGGAAGGCGTCCGCCGCCTTCCCCGTCCAGCCGCTGTGGTCCAGGTCGCGCAGTCCGGAGCCGACCCGTGACAGTGTCTGCCCGAACTGGGTCAGGAGGTCGGCCGTGGCCTGCACCGCCGTCGCGTCACCCGGCACCAGGTCCTTCGGGTTCCGGCTCTCCCCCAGTTCAGCCACGCTCGCCCCCGCCGGCGGGCGGGGCGATCCGGGCCAGGGAGGCGGCAACGTGCTGGTCGACCTCCAGGTAGGCGCCCGGGGTGTCGATCAGCCTGCGTGAGAGCCCCTGGCCGTCCTTCGTCAGGTTCTTCACCCCCACCTGCCACCGGTCGCAAAACCCGGCCAGCGCCGCACCCAGGCCGTCATGCCCCACGGCGTCCGCGTCGCAGTCGATGTCCTCCACGCGGTGACCTGCCAGCAGCGTCATCAGGTCCGCCGCTCCCAGCCCCGCATTCTTGAGCGCCTCTACGTCCACAGAGAACGGCTCCGCCCCCACCTGTTCCTGCTCCCCCTCGACTCGACTGCTGTGTACACCAAGACGCAGAAACACCACTGCCCAGTTGCAACAACCACGGTAGAAGCCGGGCCCATCACCCGGCCAACGACAATCCTCCAGCCCGTTGACAGCACGGGCCCGCGAACGCACCGACCAGCCGTCCGCATGGACACCTTCCTCACCAGCCAGTCGTTCCGCGTTGGGCGGTTGTGCCTCTGCCAGTTGCGGTGAGTCGTACGCACGGATGCGGCACGGTTGCCAAGTTCGTAGGGCGGTCCAGCGGGCTGCTGTCCTGGCCTGCGCAGCGGACTCATGCCGGGCGTCGGTCGCTGGCTCGCGTGCTCGCCGTACGGGCGAAGGTGAGACCGAGCCGGACGTCCACCAAGTCCTCCCCGCTCGGCCCCTCCCCGCCGGCTCAGGTACCCGTCCGGGCACACCGGCAGGGGCGGAGGCCGTCCACCTCGACCGGTTTTCAGCGCCTTCCCCAGGGTCACTACTGCTACCAAGGGGAGGCCTGTGCCCGTACGGGTCGGGGAGGGGAAGCTTGTGAACTTCTCGTTCGAGTGTGGGTGGTGTGGCGAAGACTGTGTCGTGTACGGCGAGCCCACTGGTTTCTGGCGGGAGCTGTACCGGGTTCCGGACGAGTGGCACTGCTGGTCCTGCGATGGGCTGAACTACACGCACGACCCGCCGTGGACACCAGCAGAGTAATCGACGCCGGCCCGGTTCTCAGACGGGCCCCCCATGCCCACAACCTCGCACGCGTACGCCACCGGCGCAGATGAGCTGTTGCCCGACCGAGGTACTGCGCGGTCCTTTCAGATCCTGGGCGAGCTGGCCCAGCGCTCAGCCGAAGATGAGCTCGACGTCTTTGTCCAGGCAGAACCGCATCACAGTAACGAGTCGCCGGGTGTCGTCGATGCGGCGTTGGAGGACGGAATCGCTGCCACCGGGCTGGTGCTCGTCGATGATGGCTTCCAGCCGGGGCAGCATGGCGGCGCACTGCGCGGGCGTGAGGTCGGGCCCGTCGTTGTCCGGGTGGTCGAGCAGCGGTGTCAGCGTGGTGGAGACGCTGGTCCAGGGACGGATTCCGCCGAAGCCGTCCATCTCGGCAAGGGTGAAACCCTCGGCTTGGGCCAGCCACTTCCTGAACACGCTGAACCCGGTGTAAGACCAGGAAATGTCCGGGCTCGTCACGTCGTCATTGCCGGGGAAGAGCACGAGCCCCATCCCGTCCTCCTTGCCTGGTCGCGCTCTAGTGGGAAGTCGTGCCGGAAGCTGAAATGATCCGCCTGATCGCGTCATTGGTGCTGCACACGGAGGCGTGCGTACGAGGCCTACTGGATACGTACGTGCCTCGGCCGGCAACAAGGCCGCCGCGGCCAACGGCGGTGTGCTGAGCGTCTCCCAGTGACCGCCAGGCTGCGGACCACATGGGCCGGTGGTCACACGCGCCAGGTGCGGATGCGGTCGGCCGCGTCGTAGCCGTCGGCATGGCCAGCCTCGATGTCCCGGGCGAGGTCGATCAGCGCGCCGTACGGAGGATCGATGCCCTCCCCCGCGGCGTCCATGTACGCCACGGCGACCGCGGCCCCGTACAGGGCGTTGCGGGCCGGCAGCGGACGCAGCCGGATGACAGCGTGCATCAAGGCGGCCGCGCGCCAGGCACTGTCGGCGGCGACACCGATCTGCGGGGTGTTGACGCGGTGGCGGGCAACCGCGGCCACCAGGCCGTCTCGTTAACTGAACTAGTTTAGTTCTTTCTGCAGGTCAGGTGACGCTTCGGGGATCTGGGCGTTACACGGTCCGTGAGTGAATCAGAGACGC
>NZ_JBIRGD010000047.1:0-14837 GCF_044327805.1 Streptomyces sp. NPDC018019
GCCCTGCGGACGTTTGACCTCCGTGGGCGGTACCACCCGCCGGAACAACTCCCACAACTCATCGGGTACCAGCCGTTCCACCAAGCCCACCATGAACGGCTCAACGACTCACCAGCACCAAAGGAAACGCTGTCTTAATCCGACCCTGGGAGAAATTCGCCTGGGGGTAGCGAATCAGCGATGCAGCCCCGCTCTCCGGGCAGGCAGCTGTACTTACCTGCACGACTGGGCCATGGACAGTGACGTTGATGCCGGAAGCAGCGGTGGCCGGAGATCCGGCCAAGGACAGAGGAACGACCGCGGTCGCAAGCACGGCACCGGCCCGGGAAACGAATCGGTAAGAACCCATAGGGGACCTCCACGAACACGGGCACGGCACACCAGGGGCCTGCGAAGAATTCGGGTCAGCCCGCGCTCCTCATCAGACATACCCAGGTCACCTCTGTCTGAAGAAACCTCTTACGAGGGACGTCTTCCCTGGTTTCAAACCCGGCTCAAGAGAAGCCTGAAGAGACCAAGCACTACGTGAGGCGCCCCGACGCCTCCCCGCCTCAACACCAAGGTCTCACCTGAACACTTCAACTTGACAGGGAATTCGACCTGCTCGCGGTAGTGGTCGCGCAGATCCTCCTCATCCAGCGGACCGTAGGAATCCATCAGCTCCTCGGCCGCGGCGAGCTCGTCGTCGCTGATGTCGACCGGCCGCTCGGGAACCACGCCGGCGGGGGGCAGATCTGGTCGGGCCAGCGCAGCGAGTGCAGCACCAGCAGATCACCCATCGGACGTACCAGCGCCAGGGTTTCCTCGCTGCGCAGGGCGATCTTGCCGATGGCGACCGAGCCGTGGTCCTCCATGGCGTCGCGCAGCAGGACGTAGGGCTTGTTGGCGGCCGGGCCGTTGGGGGCGACGTAGTAGCCGCGTTCGATCTGCAGCGGGTCGACGTCGCCGGTCGGCATGAAGGCGAGGATCGTGAGGGTCTTGGCGGTCGGCAGCGGCAGCTGGGCCAGGTCGTCGTCGGTGAGCGGGACGATCCGCTCGCCGGTCACGTAGCCGCGGCCGATCTCCTCGGTCGGCACCTCGGTCTCCTCGAGTGAGCAGGTGGGCTGGTTGCGTACGCGCCCGCCGTCGGCCTTGTGCACGCGGACGAAGGAGACGGACGGCCCGCTGTCGGTGGCAGCGTGGAGGGAGATCGGCACGGTGACCAGTCCGAAGCTCAAAGCTCCTTGCCAGAGCGAGTGCGGCATAGCTGACCTGCCCTTTCCTGGGCTTTCAGGGTAGGACGACGACCGGTCTAGAGCATCCGCGAGCAGGCGGCGGCTCAGCAGCCATCGGTGGAACGCCGCCCACCCCACGCCACCTGCGCCCGCCCGCACCTGTCCGCCCTGCTTCCGGGGCCCCAAGCGGTGGAGCGGCACGCTGCCGCCAAGTTCGGGTGCGGTCGCGGTGCCGACTGCACACCGTGGTGGGCATGTTTGCCCTGCTCAGGGAGATACCCCCTTGTCTGCCGACATTTATGATCTTGGGCATGGGGCGGATACCGGAAGTGGTGTTGCGGGGGCGAGGCGTCGTCTTCCGGCTGGAGGCGTATGTGATGCGAGTGGTGCGCGGCCGCACCACGTGGACGGTGCCGCTGACGGCGATCGACCGCGTCGCGTATACCCAAGGACGTGTCCTTCTGGAACTGTCCGGCGATGCCGTCCAGGACGGCGCCTTCACGCTCATCACCCGCAACGCCACCGCCGCCGATGCCTTCGTCCAGCAGGTGCGTACCGCCCTGACGCGCCTGCCGGCCACGGGGCAGGGCCCCACCCACGTGGTGAGGGAGGACGCCGGTCGCCGTTGGCGACTGCCGAGCCTGTCGGCGGGCGCGAAGATCGCCCTGGGTATCGTTCCGTACCTTGCGTTCTCCGCCATAGCCGTGGAGGAGGGCGCCAAAGCCGGTCTCGGCGACCTGGTGGGCTTCACCATGGCCTACGGTCCCGCGGGCTGGCTGATGCTGTACTTCGGCTGGACCGAGGTGGTGCGCGACGCCCTGATCCTGCGACGGCGCGGCATCACCGTTCCCGGCCGGATCCGGGACTACGAGTGGCGCCGCATCGGGGAGGACTCGGGAGAGTGGCACCCCGTGTACGAGTTCCGGACGCTGGAGGGCCAGCGCCTGGTCGTCACCCAGACCGCCGGCCACGCACACAAGGGCGGCAGAAGTCTGGTGGACGTGACCTACGACCCGCTGTCGCCGACCCGCGTCCGAGGCCTGCGCGACAAGGGGCTCACCATACGCGGCACCGTGCTGACCTTCTTCGGCGTGCTCTCAGTCCTCTTGATGCTCATCCCGCTGTGGCTGGTCATCTCCGCACTGCTGACGGCCTGACCCCGGCCCGCGTCGCTGCCGCAAGTGGCAGTCTGCGGCCACTTGCGGCAGCGGCCGCGTGCCCTTCGCCGTGGGCAGCGTCCCGGCCGCCGAAGAGCAGTCGGTGAAGCCGTGACCGCTACCTGTGAAAGTCGTTGAAGCTGACACCACGGGTGTCGTGCGCCACAAGGAGCCGAGGTCCCTGAGTGCTCGGGTTCAGGAGTTCGGTGGCGACTGCCTGGGCGCGTTCGTCATCTGGTTCTGGCGGTATTTGATCGTACTGGTGGGTCGTGTGCGGGGTTTTCCGCCGCGGCCGGATACACCCTGGAAATAACGCACGGTAGCGGTGGCGAGTCGGGCTGTCACCGGCGTAGCGTCCTGTCGCGTCACGAAACCCCCGGGCGGCGGCCAACCAGCCCCGGGGGCCTCGTTCATCATTCTGTGAAGATCAAGGAGCTCTGGATCCGTGCCCCCTGACCCTTGTGCGCACCGGCCCGGTGCGAGCCGGCCCGACAGGCGTGAAGCTAGCATGCCGCGGCCCGGCTGCCGCGAAACGTATGTCTGGGAAGTCACCGTCACCGCCACGGCCCTCGTCGGCACGCTGATCGTGTGCCTGATGCTGACCGGCGCGGCACCGACGCCACTGATCCTCCTGTGGGTACTGACCGCTGCGGCGGCAGATGGGAGCGGTATTCGCCTGCGTTACCTGCGCATTCGCGCACTCTGACGCCGCCTGCTGCTCGCCACCGGTGCCGGGCCCGCCCGCGGGCCCGGCACGCCACCGGTCCTCTCGTGTGACCGGTGGCGGCACCCACCCGCGATCGCCACGGACAGGAATACGGCCTCGTGGCGCGCGAAGTGCCCGCCCGGATGCGGAAAATCCCCGCCTCACGCCCCCGGAAAGGGGTACCCATGACGTCAGCCGTTCGCCGCACCTGCGCCTGCTGCCACAAGCCCCTCAGCTACGGCGGCCGCGGCCGCCCTCCGCAGTACTGCTTCCGCTCCTGCCAGCGCCGGCGCCGCCCGCCCGCCCAGGCCGTACAGACCGGCCCGCGGCGCATGGAAGCCCTCGAGGCCGTCCACCGCGCCACCGGCAGCCTGCTCGATGCCGAATACGGCGACCACCCGGACCTGGTCCACAGCCTCGAAGTTCTGCTGACCGTACGCCAGCACCTGGACGTGCTCGACTCGCTGACGGTGCAGCAGCTGCGCGCCGACGGCACCCGGTGGGAGACGGTCGCCGAAGCCGCCGGCATCAGCGAGTCCACCGCCCGCCGCAAATGGGGACGGGCTGCTGCCCAGCACAAGAACTCGGCATCTTCGACGCGGCCCACTCCGGCCGCCCGCCCCGTCGCCGCGGACTCCGTTCCCCTGCCCCAGCAGCGCGGCGCCCCCGCAAGCCCGCCCAGCGACGCAGAAGGACC
This sequence comes from Streptomyces sp. NPDC018019, assembly GCF_044327805.1. NCBI lineage: Bacteria > Bacillati > Actinomycetota > Actinomycetes > Kitasatosporales > Streptomycetaceae > Streptomyces > Streptomyces sp. NPDC018019. The sequence goes on from NZ_JBIRGD010000047.1 coordinate 3,775, forward strand.
CCCGCCCGCCGCGCTGGGGCTATCCAGCACCCAGCAGTTCGCCAACGCCCTGTCCCACCTGCAGCGCAGCAGCGGCAAGGCCGTCCGCGACATCGCCGCGGACGCCGGCGTCTCCGCCTCCTACGTCTCCCGCGTCATCTCCGGAGAACGCCTGCCCTCCTGGAGCGTGGCCCGCCGCATCACCGTGGCCTGCGACGGCGACCCCACCGCCATACACACCCTGTGGTGCGCCGCCCGCGGCGTCGCCCCCTCCGCCAAGGTCACCTCCGAAGACGCCGTCGGCGCCCTGCACGCGGCCCTGCGCGGCCTGTATCTGTCCGCCGGCCGGCCCGACCCCTATCTCCTGCACACCCAGTGCCAGGGCTCCCTGTCGGAAGAGCAGATCACGCATGTCTTCGACGGCCAGTACCTGCCCGACTGGCCCGTCCTCGGGCGCCTCGTCCTCGCCCTCGACGGCCGGCCCGACGCCCTGCACCCCCTGTGGAACGCCGCCCACCCCACCCCCGCGGCCCCATCCGCACCCACTCGGGCCAGCAACCTCGCCCTGCCGGCCAGCGCCTTCGGATAGCCACCCTGCCACGCCCCACCGCTCGCTCGTCACCCGGGGGAGACGACATGCACCCCACACCAGTCCGCCTGCCCGACCAACCACCCGTCAGCATCTGCCTGCCGCTGGACTTCACCGCCTTCTGCCAGCTGCGCCACGCCCCCTACCGACGCCACGCCCTGCTGCGCCTGGGCGAGAGCGCCGCGGCCGACCGTGCCGTCGAACACGCCCTGGGCGCCCTGGCCACCGACTGGTGCCGCACCCTCAGCAGCCGCCGCCCGGCCCGCCACGCCTGGCAGATCCTGACCGCCAGCATCGAGGACCAGGCCCTGAGCCAGACCAGCGCCCCGCCGACCGCCGCCCGCACCCTCTACACCCTGCTGCCCGCCCGCCAGGCCGACGCCATGCTCCTGCACCTCCAGCACGTACCCCCGCACCAAGCCGCTGACTTAACCGGGCTCGATGCAGCCATGCACGCCTACTACCTGCGCACCGCCCAGCACACCCTCGACGCCCGCCTGGCCCCGAGTCCATAACCCGGCCCCGGAAGAGCGAACGGCGCGGCGCACGGGCGCTCAGCTGCTTCGGCGGCAGAGCCGTCCGTACGGCATGGTCGGCCACAGGTCAGGGCCCGACAAGAGGCCCGTTGCGCCACCCGCCCTGGTGCGGGGACCAGGGCGTTCACAGATCACACGGGTCACCGAGCCTGGCGGCCGCGGTTCCCGCGCCGCTGACGTCGATGCCAGAGCCAGGGAACTGCCACACACGGATCTGGCCCACGCGAGGTCGGGCGCCAGGCCGCCCAGTGCGCCGAACGCAACTTTGGCCTGTGAGCCTCACAGCCTGTTTCCGCAGGTAGATGCACCGCGGGCGAGGCGGACCTGGAGGCTGTGAGTCACGGCTGCACTGACACGTGTGACCGGGATCCATAGATTTCGGATCTTGGTTGGTTCCGCAGCAGGTCAGGGGCAGGCCCGGGGAGGGCAGTTTGCGGATCTTGGGGGCGATTGTTTGCGGCTCAAGAGTCAGCCGCTGCTGCTTGAGGGCGCGTTGTCGCAGGTGAGACGCCGAAGCTCGGACTGGACTCCAAGATCCGCAAGGTAGCGATCTGTCGCCCGACGCGGAAGTGTCAGTGGTTCCGACACCGGATGTGTCAGTCGGGTATCGCCGGAAGCCAAGGATTGAGTTGATCTTGAGGTCCCTGGTGGGGCGTCCTGGCTCACTTTGGGCCGTCGGCGTCCTCGGGGAGGATGCGGTAGGCAGTGTCCGCCGCGGGCTGCTCGCGCTGGTTCTTGCCCGAGGTAATGACCAGCGGCCCGGGAACAGGACGGGTGCGGCTGAGGCGAGGGGTGGTGGAGTTGCTGATGTTGCCCTGGGATCAGCGCTTGACTCGGTTACGGATGGCTAGGACGGCTAAGCCGAGCAGGACTGGTTCGGCGATGCGGGAGGCCATTTCGGTGTAGGTACCGGCGGTGGTCAGGTCCTGGCCGGAGGAGCGGAACACTACCGAGTTGATCACCACGCGCAGGGCTTTCTCGAATCGTTCCGTAGTGACGCGCTCGTCCCAGGCCCCGGTGGGATTACGAGGGTCGGGGGTGTTGGTGGTGAGGGTGATTTCGGACCCGGTCTGGCGGCCGGTGATTTTTGGTTGGGGGTTGTCGGTCGGCAGGCCCCACAGCATCAGAGCCAGCAGCGTGACCGTCATAGCGGCCAGTAGCCACGTCAGTGTGCGAGCGGCGCGCAGCCCGTACCCCGACAGGGCCCAGTAGGCGGCCAGCAGGGCTCGCTCGGCAGTCGGACGGGTGGAATCATGGCGGCGCATCTCCATCTCGCCGTAGTAGAAGTCGGCGGCGTCAGGTTCGTTCTTGCCGTCCTCAAGCGACTTGCGCAGTTGCCGGTACAGCGCAGCCAGCGCGGCCGGTTGTAGGTCGGGGTCGTCCCCGGCCGGGGACGACCACCCACGGAGCTGTGAGGGGCGGTCGTTGCTCCGTGCGCGCCAGTGGTGCTCTTCGACCAGCGTGCGCCGCAAGCTCCAGCGTCGGGGCAGGTTCCTGTACCAGACGGTGGCGGCCGGGGTGCTGCCGAAGGTGCACCAGCCGTCCACGCGGAGCTGGTCGAGGTGGATCGCGCCAGCGAACCGGCAGGCGCTGAGGTCGATGTCGTGCAACGCCAGGTATGCCGCATCGACCCCGCGCACGCACGTCAGACGCACCCCTGGGCCCCGGTCGGGCAATTCCGGCTCCGGCTGCGAGTCGTCGCGGAATGTCGGGAACGGTGTTGTGTGCGCGGTGACAGTCACCGGGTGCTCGAAGACCGCGTCGCTCAGGTCCACCTCGGCGTAGCGCAGGCGCAGTGTGGCTGCTGACTCCCATTGTGTGCGCACACAGGTCACTGTGGGTGCGGAAATCTCCAGCGTCACCGGGGCACCAAACACCGCGCCATCCAGGCGCACGTCCGCAGCACACACCAGTGGCCCCAGCCGCGGCGCCACTTCAAAACGCGCCCCTTCGAACTGAGCGGTGCCGGAGAAGGACGCCTTGTCGAACCGGGCCGCTCCGGAGAAGGTCGTCACGTTGAACTCGGCACCACCGGCGAAGGTCGCCTCGTGAAAGCGAGCGCTGCCGGAGAAGGATGCCGCCGAGAATTCGGCGGTCCTGGAGAAGGACGCCCTATGGAACTCGGCGTAGTCGGAGAAGCGCGCCGAGTCGAACCAGGCACGGCCGGAGAAGGACGCCACGACGAAAAAGGCAGCGGAGAAGGAGGCGAGAGTGAACGAGGCGTCGCTGGAGAAGGAGGCCCCGTTGAAGTGGGCGGTGCCGGAGAAGGAAGCCCCGGTGAAGAGGGCATCGCCGGAGAAGGACACGTGACCGAACCAAGCCTCGTGGAAGGCGGCGCCGTGGAACCAGGCGGTGCCAAGGCGTGCCCGTCGGATGGTGGGGTCGTGAAGGGCACTGAGTAGCTGTTCCAGCAGGTGCTTGGTGAACGGGGTGCCACGGTGGTCGATATCGGCGCCGGGGCGAAGGGTGTCGAGGTAGCCGGTACGGTCAGTGTCGGCCAAGTGCGCCAGGCAGGCGGTGTGGCCGGGGACAGGAATGCCGCGGCACCCGTCCGGATCGGCTGGAGTGTCGGCGCCGTGGCCGCAGTGCTGCCAGTTCAGTAAGGGGTCAAACATCGGGTGCGTCATGCCTCAAGGATGGTCAGGGTCAGCCGGATGGTTGCCTCGGCCCCGTGGTATGTCGAGCGGCTGGACTTCTCCCGCGCCGCAATCGACTCCTCGCACGCGCTGGCCAAGCGGGGCGAAGCCGCCCAAAAGTCGGCCCGAGCCCGGTTGCCCGAGGACGGCCGGGCTCAAAGGCCACGTGCTGACCGACGGTGGCGGCACTTTGCTGCGGGTCTCGCTCACCGGCGGCCACTGCGACGACGCTGCCGCTGATGCCTTGTGGGCAGTGTGCACTTCAACGTGTTTGCCGCCGGACGCGTACGGGCTGGTGACCGGCATCACTTCTTTGTCGAGAACGGAGGAATTGCGGCATACGTCCTTCCGGACGGACAGGAGATCAATGAGGGACCGGCACCCCGGCATTCCGGTACCCCGGGGGCCTGGTGGTCCGGTCTCCCGGGGAAGGATGTGTGGACGTGTCTTTCGGAGTGGCTCTCGCGGTGGGCGCCCTCGGCTGCCTGCTCATCGCCGTGGCGTCGGCCTTCACCGGTCGGCCGCGGCGGGTCGCACTGCGTGCGGTCGCGGCCCTGGGCTGGCTGTGGGCCGCCGGTGTCGTGGGGCTGACGTTCGGCACCCGGTCCGGGGGCGGTCAGGCGGTGAACGTCGAGCTGCTTGATGTGACCAACTCCGCGGACGTCGTCGACTTCCTCCTGAACACGCTGATGTTCGTGCCCGGCGGCATCTTCCTCGCGGTCGTCCGCGGCGGGTTCCGTAGGGCCTGCGCCGCGGGTCTCCTCGCCTCCCTCACGATCGAGGTGACGCAGTACCTGACCGCGTCCGGGCGCACGGCCGACGTCAACGACCTGCTGGCCAACACGGCGGGCTGCGCCGCCGGTTACCTGGTCGCCGCCACGCTCCGCGACCTGTTCTCCCGGCGGGAGAAGACCCCGTTCGCGTCCCACTTCTGAGAGGGGCCGGCCGGTTCGGTGCGCGGGCCGCCGGTGGCGTGGCTTCCGCGCCCCAACGCTGGCCGGTTCGCGGACACCGGGCGCAAGGCGGCGACAGCCGGGCGGTCAGCCCTTGAGGGCGCTGCGCTTCTTCCAGGCCGGCCAGTCCATCTGCCAGGCGCCGATGCCGTTGCCGGGTTCGGTGATCTCGGTGTTCCGGGTGTTCTTCACGATCACCGGGTCACCGAGCCGGACGCGGTCGAAGAGCTTTCTGGCGTCGGAGCTGAGCATGCCGACGCAGCCGTGGCTGGTGTTGGCCGAGCCGATTTGGTCCGCGTTCCAGTCGGCGGCGTGGATGAAGGTGCCGGAGGACGTCAGGTGGATGACCGAGGTGGTGGGCAGGCTCGGGTAGGCGTCGCCCAGACCGACCGTCGCGGACTTCATCGTCTCCTTGGCGTTCTTGGCTAGGACGACGTGCGTGCCACCTCGGGTGGGGTAGGTGTCGGAACCGGCGGATATCGGGTACGAGGCCACGGCCTTGCCGCCCTCGGTGACCGCCATGCGGTGCCCGGCGACATCCACGGTGACGACGCGGTTCTCGCCGATGGTGAACGACGTGGCGTAGTTCCGGGCGAAGTAGCGGCCCTGGCCGCTGGGCAGACCGGCGAGTTCGCCCTTGAGCGAGACCTTGGTCCCCGGCTTCCAGAAGTCCCTGGGCCGCCAGTCGATCCGGTCGTGGCCGCCGAAGTCCTTCACCCAGCCCCAGGAACCCTCGGTCCTCGGCGAGGTCTCGACGCGCAGGTTCCGCTCGATGTCCACCTTCTCGGCGTCGCCGACGCGGTGGTCGAAGAGGACCGAGACCGGCTGCGCGACGCCGACAGTCGCCCCGTTGCCGGGCCGGAGCTCCAGCTTGTTGGGCTTCTCCGGCGCGGCGGTGGTGACCGTACCGGAGCCGTTCCGCCTGCTCCCGTCCGCGCTCTTGGCGGTGTAGGCGAGGGTGTAGGTGCTGCTGGGCCGGGTGGCCGGGACGGAGGTCCAGGAGCGGCCGTCGGCGGAGAGCGAGCCGTCGAGGCGCTGCCCGCGCTGGTCGGTGACGCTCACGTCGGCGAGGGTGCCCTGTCCCCCGGTCACCCTCAGGGTGACCGGGGAGCCGGGGGCGACGCCGGTGGCCCGGTCGGCCGGCGCCATGGCGACCGTCACGTCCCGCGCCCCGCTCTCCTCGCCGGCCGGGCCGCCGCAGGCGGTGACGAGCAGCAGCCCGGCGGCCGCGGGCAGCGGCAGCAGGGCACGGGGAACGGACGGCGTACGGATCACGGCAGCGACTCCTGGAGCAATGTGAGGTGACGGGCCAACCGGACGTCGGCCCCAACACCCCCACAGACCGTCTCCATACCGTCCCGGTTCCGCCCAAATGCGCCCCTTTACTGCGTGATGTCCGTCACGTGACGGTGTCGGTCGGCCACGGCCCCGCGAATGGCCAGCCATTCCCTCTCGGCCAACGCCTGCGGGCCGGGCCGGCCCGCCTCGCTGCGGTAGCGTGGCCTGGACCAGTACGAAGTGCGCCGCTAACCGGGCTGGCATCGGCACATCACCCTGGCCATGCTCGCGCACGCCTTCCTCGCCGCCATGGCCGCGGCCACGAGCAAATAAAGGGCCGAAACGATGCAACCGGCCTGGCCCCGCTCACCGTCACAGAGGTCCGCCCTCAGGCCGGCGCACTGACCTGGCCCCACTGGCGCAGACGCCATCCAGGCCATCGCCCGCGCCTGCCACTACCGCAGACGCGTTCGCGACTGAAGCGGCATCCCCCAACCGGCCCGGTAGGTCCCGTCCGCCCGCTGGGCTCGATAGACCGCGCCTGACCAGCGGGAATGATGAAATCCCACTGCAGCACTAGAAGATCGCGATATGGTCTCCTGCCCGCCGCAACGCCTCCCCGGTGTGCCCTTCGTCCAGCGCACCGGATCGGGCCGCCACCAGGCAGCGAGCGCGTTTTCACCCCGCTACTTTGCGGCTGGTGCCCGAGTTAGGACTCCGGGGCCAGGAGTCCCGTGGGCTCAGGGAAACCGAAGCTTCCTCGGCGCGAACGCACGGGTCTCCCCGTGTGCTTCAGGCCGGTGCATCCGTGGGTTCAGGTGAAACACGAGGATGCTGAGCGGGCAGAAGAGCGCAGGCCGGCAAGCTGTGGCTGGAGGCCCCGACATTTAGATCGGTGGCTCGGTGAAGAGTTGCAGCAGCCAGTTGGCGCTTTCTGCAGCGCCTGTGGTTGTGGTTGCTCCGGGGAAGAGGCGGCCCCAGGAGCACGCGCGGCCTAGAGCACTCAGTCGCCACGCCAGAGTCACCGCGCGTCGCAGTTCTGCGCTCGTTCGACCGCCTCCCACCCAGGGTTCCAGGTAGGCGTCCCGTAGCCGTGGCAGCACTTCGGACCCGTATCGTGCACTGGCTGCCCGGGCCGGGACCAGGAAGCTGCAGAAAGGGTGGGAGACCGCGGCGTCGCCCCAGTCGAAGAATGTGAATCGGCCTGGCTCTGGGTTGAACAGCTGGCCGTCGTGGAGGTCGGAATGGTCGAGGGAGTCAGCGATGCCCACGTCGGCAAGTTCAGTGCACCAGTTCACGAGGCGCGGCCGGAGTTCATACAGCCTCTTGAGGTCGTCCGGCTGAAGTGTGGTGTTCTCCGCGATGACTCGGTCGAAGACGTCAGGAAGCGCAGTGGTGCGTGCGCTGGGGACACCGAGCAGCTCGATCTCGTGAGCGTGCGGAACAAGCGCGTGCTGCATGCTCGCGTACTGGCCCAGCAGCTCTTCCCAGACTCGTGGATCGGCGGGGCTGCGGTTGAGCACGTCCCTGAAGAGCTCGCCGCCGTGGGGAAGCAGCGACCAGCCGTGGTCGACGTCGACGGCGAGTGGTTCCAATACGTGCTCCGGCACCCAGTGGGCCAGGGCTGAGGTCAGCGTCGCCTCGAAGGCGCTGGCGGGCGGGTTGGCTTTGAACCATACGGCGTTGTGTTCTTCGACCGGCAGGCGCACCAGAACAGACCATGGTCGTAGCCGCACTCTCCGTTGCCCTGTCTCGCGTAGGCCGCGTGCAGCGAGCTCGCGCTCAGCCCATCCGAGGGCAGCGTCTCGCCAGGCTTCTTGCTCCCAGGGCGTGACCGCATCTTGGTATTGGCCCCGGTCCACGACCATCGACGCTTCATGTTGCATCGCGCCATCCCAGCATCGTGCCCGCCGGTTCTCCATCGATTTTCGAGCCCCTCGGCAGCGTCTCCCAGAAGTGCGCGTGCTGAGTCCGCGTAGCGGATGGCGGTCTTCTCGTCGATGCCGAAGACGAGGGCGAGGTGGAGCGGGTCGGCGCCGTGGGTGAGGGCCTCTTCGAGCTGGCGGTCGACGCGGAGTCGTTCGAGGGTGGCGGTGAGGTTGCGGGTGGCCCGGGTGGTCCAGAGCTTGCTGGCCGGGCCGAGTTCGACGGCGGTCTTCTGGGTGATCAGTAGGTGGGGGGTGGCCGTGTTCGGCCATCGGTTGCGGCGGTGGTCGAGCCAGTCCAGGACAGCACGGCGGGTGAGGTCATCGAGTGGGCGGACGTGGCCGCCGACGGTGATGCGCCTGTTCCCGAGATCCACATCGTCCAGCTGCATGGTGCGGATCATCTTCGGCCGTGCCGCGTGGACGGCCGCCAGGGCGACGATGAGCCGGATGTCTGGGGTGGTGGCGGTGGCGATGGCCTCGTCGATGTCCGCCAGGACGAGGGTCTGGAGGACGCCGCCGGTCTGCCGGGGGACCCGGATGCGGATCGTGGGGTTGCGGAAGATCTGGCCGTTCTTCTTCGCGTGCCGGAACAGCGAGCACAGCCGGACGCCCGGCTGCTGCGCCACGTCCAGCGCCCGCTCCAGGGTCAGCACCGGCGCACCGGTCGGGGCCTCATCGCAGTCGACGGCGTGCACGACACCGCCGCGGCCGGGACCGCGGCCGCCGGCCCTCGCCAGGCCCCAGCCAGACGGGCGGCGGGGCCCGAGGACCTGGTCCACGGCGGACGGCGGCAGGTACTCGGTGGGCACGTCGTCGTACGAGACGCCTTCCAACGGCCGCACGTGCTGCGGCGCGCGCACCCAGACCTGGTATTCGGCAGGCTCCACGGAGTCGCCGGGCCCGTTGCGGTTCGCGGGGAGGCCCACCTCGTACAGCCAGCCGTCGCGCACCTGGCGTTTTGCCCACAGGTGCGCGACGACCTCCTGGTCGCCGGGCAGCAGCACCCGGATGGATACCGGGACCGGCTCGGGGGCGAAGGACGTCGACATGCCTCCACCGTAGGCGCCAGCACGGACAGGACCAGCGGTGACCTGCACGAATGCGGCCCTTGTCCACAGGCCGGGTGGCCCACCATGCAGCCATGGCAATCGACGACTCTCAGCAGCCGGCCCCGCGCCGCAGCAAGGTCCTGGAGGTCCTCGCGCGGGCAGAGCGCAAGATGTTCACCCGGCCCGCGCCGAAATCGGCAAAGGCACAGATGAAATTCCTTCTCACGCGGACCAAGGACTCCGCGCGGGCCCTGGCCGAGCACGTGGGCACCTCGGCGCGCACGATCGAGCGCTACCGAGCAGGGAAGCCGAAGACCCCGCAGAAGCGCCTGCAGGCCGCCCTGGTGGAAGCGACCGAGTCCGAGTGGCAACCGCAGGTCAGAGCCCAGGCACGCGAGCGGGCAGCCACCTCCACCGGGATGATGGTGGACGTGAAGGCGCGCTTCGGATTCACGTGCAAGGGAAGATCGGACGACGGCCGCGAGCGCACCAACACCACGGCGATCTCCCCCATCTACGCGAAGCAGATCCTCGAACTGCAGGAGGCCGGTGCGACGGAGGAGAACCTGCATCCGATCGTCGCGCAGGCCATAACCGAGTCCTATTTCACGGAATTGGGCACCCGCGCCGCTGGTTTGGAGACAACACTGACGGACGTTCAGAGCATCGAATTCCGGTTCTGACACACTCGAATTCAGGACCTGCTATGAAACGTGTTCAGCGGGTCGCCGTACAGCGCTCTGGCGGAGGCCCGCTCCTGAATTCGTACTTCGAATCGAGGCTCCAAGACGACGACGTCCTGGTCGCCCCGGCGCACCTCGCGCCGAGCACTCACCCCGCGCGCCGCCGCGCCCCGTGAGCTGGTCGACCCCGCCCGCATCGGCCGGCGGGTCGTACGCCGCCGGGCGAAGGGCATGGACGCCGCCGTCGCCGCGGTGGCCCTCGAGGACGCCCGGTTTGCCGCTCGGCAGGACTCCCGACACGAGCACCTGGCAGACGACGAGCGCGGCCGCGCGGAGCTCGCGGAGTGGGAGCGCCTCGCCACCGCTGTCCCGGGCACCGTCTACGACCCGGACACCGACGACGCCGACCAGCTGGCGTTCGCGGCCCGGCTCGCCACCACCGACCCCGAAGCCACCGGCGCCCTGGCCGCGTTCTTCGCCCGCGCCCGGTCGTAGCGCAGCATTTGCACGGCCTGCTCCGACGCCTCCGGTCACGCTCCGCTGTCCCCCAGTACCTGGGGGACAGACCTGTGAGGACTGGGAGATTGGGGCCTGAAATGCCTGTAATAACTGTGATGTCTGGGGGACTGGGGGACTGTTTGCCCAGACAGACATGTTCCTGATGAGGGGTGGCTAGTGAGCTGGGAGGTAGCTGGGGGACAGCCATACTCGTGATCACCAGGAGTGACTGTCACGCTGTCGCACCTGGGGTGTCACGTGCCCCCGATCCGGCTGTCACGCTGGGGTGTCACGCTCTCCGTCGGACCGGAATCACGGGCCTGAACCCCGGCTTCGGGCCTCGCGCCGATCAACGTGACACCCCTCCCGGACCGACTACAGTGCGCAGCGGCAAGCCGATTCGAGTTGTCCCGTGGTACCACACCTCGGCTGGTTACCACGGAAGGCTGACCAATGGCGGCCCAGAGCTCTACCGCGTCGTGCAGGTGACGGAGCGCGACCCGGAGTGCACCTGTGCCCCCGGACTCGGAGGGCAGTGCGCTGGCAAGCCCTGGTGTCTCAAGGTGGAAGGAGCCGCCGGCCGCCAGCCCCGGACCTGGGTGAGCGGAGCGGCCCCATGGCCGCCGTGCGGCCGATAACGTGTGACGAATCCGCTAAGGATCACTGCCTACGCAATGCGCTGAGCTGCTAATCCAGTGATCGTTTCAGGATTGTCAGTCGTTGTGCCGTATCTGGCTGACCTGGGGTTTCGTGGAGGCTCCGGGGCGGAGAGCGCTTCTGAAGTGCGAATTCAGTGATCATTTCGGAATGTAGTGATCTCCGTGGGATTTTCTATTGTGACGAATCCGCTAAGGATCACTGCCTACGCAATGCGCTGAGCTGCTAATCCAGTGATCGTTTCAGGATTGTCAGTCGTTGTGCCGTATCTGGCGGA
>NZ_JBIRGD010000047.1:14933-47819 GCF_044327805.1 Streptomyces sp. NPDC018019
GGGGTTTCGTGGAGGCTCCGGGGCGGAGAGCGCTTCTGAAGTGCGAATTCAGTGATCATTTCGGAATGTAGTGATCTCCGTGGGATTTTCTATTGCCGGGTGGCTTGGTGGAGCGAGTTTGTGCTGGTCAGGGGTGGTCTGGAGGCTTGGGGGAGCGGAGTGGGTCAAAGAGCGTGGCTGCGGGCGTGGTCGGTGGTGACAAGCTGGTTGGCTGGCCTGGTGCAAGGAGGTAGATCTCTGCGTATCTACAGGCACGGGCATCCCGCGGTGCCGTACGACTTCGAGGACGCTGATGACGGGTTACGAGGGGTGGAAGGACGAAGACGACGAGGAGAGCCGTGCTCCGGCTGCGGGTGCCGAGGTCGGGTCAGCGACCGTCGGCGGATGCGCACACGTCGTTCAGGATCGGCTGACCACGAGATCATTCAAGGTGAGCTTGACGCGGCGCCGGTTGGCGTCGAAGCCGTACATGGCAGTGGGCCGGTTCAAGGGGTCGGATTTCGAGTAGTAGCGGAACTGCAGTACCTGGCCACACATCGGCCCCACGTCCGCCATCAGGCCGTCCTGGCAGGTGGCCAACACGGTGATGCCGTGTTCCAGCGCAGCGTCACGCAGTGCGGCGATCACTTCACGACGGTGCTCCGCGCCGAGTGAGTCACCAAGTTCGTCCAGGATGAGGACGCGGCCCCGCGCGTCGGGTGCGGCCAGCAAGGCGGCCAGGACGAGATGGATGGAGAACAGCTTCTCCTGGGCGGTGTTGGTGGGCGCATCGTAGGCCAGCAATGAGCCGCCGGGGTTGCGCTGCCACCGGGGCACAACATGACAGATCCACTGGCCCTCGGCGCTCTCCGGCGCGCTTACGCTGTAGAGCAGGTCGGCTGCGTACCCCTCCTTTTTGTGCAGTAGGTTGAGCTGGTTGCTGATGCGGTCCAGCGCACTGTGCACGCGTTCCTTGATGGACTCCTGAGTTTCTTCGAGGGCCTGGCGTGACTCCTCGACGAGGTCGTGGAGGTAGCTCTGTTCGTCCTCCCGCTCCCGTCTTTTCACCTCCACCTGCTCCCGAGCTCCTGCGTCCCGCTCCTCGTACTCATCCAGCCACGTCTTCAGCGCGGTCAGTGAGCCACGGAAGATGGTGTCGTGCGGATCGTGGGTGTGCGCCTCGTGATGGTGCAGGGCGTCGGCGATCTCCACGGTGGCCACACCGGTGGTTGCCGTGTCTGCGGCGAGCCTCGTCAGCGCCGCCGTCAGTCGGGACCGGCTCTCGCTGCGAAGGTCCGCACAGGTGCGGACCTCGGGCGGGTGCTCGGTGTCCCGCGGTACGACGGCGTAGGAGTTGATGCCGTCGGCCGGCTCCGCGCCGGGCTCATCCTCGGGCAGGCAACTCCAGTTGAGCGCCTCCAAAGCCTCCTCCTCAGAGCCCGTCCAGATCATCCGTGCCCGGTCGGTGCTTGACCCCCTGCGGAGCTCCTCCAGCTTCTCCTTCCTCCGCGTCGCCTGCGCCCTGTCGTCCTTCAGTATCCGCAGTTCGCCCTCGAGCTGGTCAGCGCGCTCCTTCGCGGTGAGGAACGCCGTTTGGGCCTCATGCGCTGTCTCGCTTGCCTCTTTGGCCAACGTACGCAGCCCGGGCAGCGCGGCAACGCACTGGGAGTGTGTGTCCTCGAGTTCGCGGATCTTGGGAACGAGCCGTTGTGCGAGCTCTTGGGCCTCGGCCCGTTTGATGTCCCGGCGCAGTTCGGCGATCCGGCGACGGTGCAGGTCGGCTGCGGTCTCCAGCGCAGCGCACCGGGCCCGGGCCTGATCCCGCTGCCCTTCAAGGTGGGCGCAGATGTCTTCTTGGCCAGCGATGGGCTTCTCGAAGCCTCCGATGACGCGGACCCCCAGCCCAGACAGCCAGGCATGCGGAGGAACCGTCACCTCGGTGGCATCGGCCAGGGCATGCAGGAACGGCACCGCCAGGGGATCGGCGTCCAGGATGCCCTCGGGCAAGCCATCCGGGGCGCCGAAACCTGCCGCTTCCGGTTCGCTCGACGGCCCGCAGATGAGGATGGTCCCGGGCAAAGTGCTCACCGCGCGGCTGGCATCCTCCAGGGCATCGGAGGCGATACACACCGCCTCCCTCCACGGCGCCAGGCGGGCCTCCCACTGGGGCCGCGCCTCAGGACGGACGCGAGTGGTGGCCATCAGCCCCACCCTCCGGTGGGACGTTGCCCCCTCCAGGGTCCGCAACGCCGCCCCCGCCTGGCCGGTGCGCCCCTCCCGGGCCTCGGCGAGCTCTTCCTCCAGCACCCCGACGCGTTCCTCGGCCAGCAGGAGTTCCGCCTTCACCTCGAGCTGACGTGCCTCCTGGTCGCTGACGCGCTCGGCGAGCTCGGTGGGGGAGGGGCCGGCGTAGTCCTCGGCCTGCTGCCGCGCCTCGCGGTGATCCTGCTGCGCCCGTTTCAAGTCGCCGCGAAGCAGTCCGACCTTCTCGTTGGCCTCCTCCACCTCCCGCTGATGGTCGTCGCTGCGCAACTGTGCGCAACGGGCCGATTGCCGGAGCTGGCCGATGTTGCGGGCTTTGGTGAGTTGGCCCTGCACTGCATCATGCTGCGCAGCCAGAGCTGCCAGATCATCCTCGACACGGGCGAGGCTGCTGCCGATTCGGCGCTCGTAGACGACTGCATCAAGGGCGGCGCGTGCCGATGCCAGTCGCCAGAAGAGGTGAGCCCGGCCGGCCTCCACCCGGGCCCGCTGCCGGGTTTCGACAGAGTGAAGGATGATTTCCTCTTCGTGCCAGGACTTCTCGGCATCGGCCAGTTTGTCGGCCAGGTTCTTCTGTGTCCTAGCCAGATCCTTGCGGGCCTGTACGTCCGTGGCGAGCATGCCGGCCTTGCCGGTGAGATCGAGCAGCGCCTCCCCGATCTGTACGGGCGTGAAGGTGCCCGCGTCCAGCTTCAGCAAAGAGGGCCGCGACCGCATGCCGCCGCGGCTGATGATGTAGGCCAGCAGACGCGGGGCGCGGCCGTAGAGGACCTCCGCGTAGTCCGTGGCCCCCAGGGGTTTACCGCCGAGGGCGCGGAAGAACCCCGGAGCAAGCTCGTGCTGGGTGCGATCGTCTCCGCTGAGCAGAAGGTGCACCCCTTCCTTGTGCCGTACCTCGATGTGCGGTGACTTGGCCGATACCTGCAGCCACACGGTGTGTGCGCTGCCCAGCGGATCCTCAGGTTCGGCGAAGACGCCCACCACATAGCCGATCGAGGCGGCCTCGTTCACCTCTGGCGATGCGCCGGCGGTGACGGGCTCGAACAGCAGCTTGGGTGCGTGCACGGAGCCACCGCCCGTCATGCGCCATTCCGGGTCTCCCAGCAAGAGGGCCAGGGCAGACAGGAAGCTGGTCTTTCCCGACTCATTGGAGTCCTTTGGCCCCCGCCCGGTCACCGCGACGAATGTGCCGGGGACGATCGCCACCGGGTGGGAGGTCAGACGGGCAATAGAGAACGTCTGGACAGCGACCAGCTGACGGGTGCCGATCACTCCCCGCTTGCCACGTGCACTATGGATCTGCTGACTCACATGCGGTCCGTCTCTCTCGGGATCTCGGGCAACTCGCTGCGAGGCGCGGGGACTTCGAGGCCACGCCGCCGGCGGATGGCGGCGGCCAGCTGCCCGCCGGGCCGACCGACCAGGATCAGGTCCTCCCAGAGCAGGTTGCTGCGGGCCTCGCTCATGCGCTCCAGCGCGGGGCCGGGCAGGTAACGGCCCGTGGTGGTCTCCGCGACCATGCCTGCCGCCCGCAGCCTGCGCAGTGCCGTCCTCATCGCGGCCTTGGAGATCCGCCGGTTGGAGGCGAGCTCCGCCAAGGTGACGGTGTGGGCTTCCCCCGTCCAACGGCTGTGCCGGTGCCGCCCCCGAGCTCTTGGAATCGCCACCGTGTGCAGGAGGACCAGGGCCAGCACGGCCCGCTCCACTGCGGTGAGGGTCCCGACCTCCTCGGCCACCAGGGCATCGGCGAGCGGGTCACAAAATCCGGTGACCCAGTTGCCCTCCGCCGTCTGCAGCAGTTGCCGCCCGCACGGCAGCAAGGCCTGATCCACCGCGGCCCGGATCGCCGGATCAGCCAGCATCGGCAGCTCACCCCGGGGCACCGGCCGACGAGCCGTCTCCAGTGTGGCGATCACTGACCGCACCACATATCCATCGGACATCTCAAGCGCCGTTTCGGCATCGGCCCGGACCTCATGCGGTGGCACCGCCGAATCCGGCTCCCCGCTCGCCTGCTCATCCGCCCCGGGAGCCGGCAGCAGATGGTGCCCGCGGCGCAGGCCCTCCACCACCACAGCAGGAAACGCCGCAACGGCAGCCCCCAGCCGCAGTTCGTCCCCGTCCACGGAGATCAGGCCGGCCTCCGGCAAGGTCCGCTCAAGTGCCCGCTCCACCGCTTCGCGGTCCGCGCCCAGTTGAGAACACAACGCCACAATGACGGCACGCCTAAACGGCCCGCCCGGAAACGGCGCGCGCTCAGGCCGCGGCCACGCCGCGCGCAGGCACGCCGCCCACACCAGGGTCGGCACCGGCGATAAATTAATCCGGAACGCCGGCGCTAGGCTGGCAGCCGGTGCCGTCTCGCCGTCCCACCCCAAGACCAGCACATCGGCCAGCTGGCCCACCCCGTGCACGCGGATCACCCGGCGTCCTATTCGGGCGGCCGCGGCCGCAGCGGCAGCCGCCACGGGACCGGTCGTCTCGGCCGATGTCACTCCAGCGGCCCGCAACCGCCCCAGAAGCAAGGCTGCTTGAAACGCTCTGTCCTCATGCGCCTCACGGATGGCGTCCTGTTCAGGAGCCACCCAAACCCCCATCGGCCCTCTGAGGCGCATCCTGGCGCCGAAGACGCAGGGGAGCCAGATAGGTGACGGAGGCCTCTGGATCCGCTAGCAAACCGTCCTCCACCACGACCGTATAGGGCTCGTCAGGATCGTCACTCAGCGCCATAACGTCGGTGATGATCGACGCAGCCGCAGGCCATCCCGCTTCGTACAGCGCCTGCGTGAGATCGACTTCCTCGTCTGCCGCCAACAACTCATCGGCCCGCAGCCGACGCCGCTCCCGTAGATGCGCGTGTGCATCCTCGGCCCATTGCAAAGGATCGTCCTCATCCTCGTCGTCGCCCTCGACCACGAGAGGCCGCACGCGTGCCCGAGAGCGCGGGGCGAAGCCCTCCACTGTTTCCAGGAGCTGAGCCGGCTCGATCCACACTGCTGGCACGTCGGCGACCAGTGCCGTACCCACCTGCGACAGCAGCTCGACGTCACCCTGGACCGCGGCGTGGTCGTACTCCTTCACGGTCAGCACGTCGAAGTTCAGACTGCTGCCGCCCTGCTCAAGCACCTTGTTCGCGGCGGCCATGACCTGCAGACGGTAGAACTGCTCCGCCTCGATCAGAGCCGAACCAGCTTCCTCCAGCGCCCAGTCACCACTGAACCGGTCCGTGACCAGTTTGTTCAGTTCCTTCACCTGGCGTGTGAACCCTTGATGATCAT
Organism: Streptomyces sp. NPDC018019; assembly: GCF_044327805.1. Taxonomy (NCBI): domain Bacteria; kingdom Bacillati; phylum Actinomycetota; class Actinomycetes; order Kitasatosporales; family Streptomycetaceae; genus Streptomyces; species Streptomyces sp. NPDC018019. The sequence goes on from NZ_JBIRGD010000047.1 coordinate 20,453, forward strand.
GCTGCCGATGTGACTCCATCAACTCGGCCGTCGTGCCGGTAGCGATCTGCCGCTGCAAATCCAGAGCGAAAACCCGCAGCGCGTTTCGGCACGACACCAGATAGTCCAGAGCCGCCTCGGGGTCGGGATTGCTGCGATCGAACACCGCCCTCGCCCGATCCAACAGCAAGATCAACTCATCAACACCCCCGTGCTCCGCCAGCCGTTCAGCCGCCAAAGCACCTGCCAGCCCTGCAGGCCGCACGACATACCGGTCCTGATGGGACTTCAGAAGATAGGGCTCGAGGAACCCCAGCCGGATCAGGACAGCCAAACGGCGATCGATCAGTTCCTCCGGCCACCCTGAAGGATTGCCCTTCAATGCCTGCGCGACCTCAGCCTTCGACAGCCCGTGCGTCCCGGCATGCTCGGCAAACACTTTCAGGATCGCAAGCGCCACCTGCGCCACCTCCGGGTGCTGCGCCACAGCACCAGCATCCTCAGCAACGGGAGCCATGAACGCCCGCCAGTTGGCCAACTGAACAGCCGCTGCCAGATCCTCCCGATCGCCGTCCCCGAACGCGAGCTGTTCACCCACCGGCCGGCACCGCCTCCAACAGCCCAACCAAGCGAGGCAGCACCTTCCGGTGCAACGGTTCCTGCTCACACGATTCGCCCGAGACCGCGATCTCCGCCGCCAGGGCCCGCAGTTCCACCGGCCCCTCCGCCGCCATCCTCTCCGCCAGCGCGCGCGCCTTCGGATACTGCTCCGGCTCCTGATCCCGGTAGGGGCCGGCGCGCCACATCTCCACTTCCATCCCCACCGGATGCACCTTGCGGTCCAAGCGCCGGGACAGATCATCGATGATGGCAATCCCATCCGCATCCAGGTCTCCCCAGATGGCCATCCGCTCCGGACGCATCCACTCCAGCAGGGCAACCAGCTTGTTGGTGACGTACCCCTTGCCCCAGATGCACAGCCATTGCGACGTAACCTCCGGGATTGCGCACACGCGTTCGAATGTGTCGGAGTTCTCAACCAAGAAGACGCCCCGCCCGCCGTGCTCGACTTCCCCCACCAGCCGCAGAGCACCAGCAGGCAGAGCGATCCACGGCTTGGCCACCGCAGCGTCGGCAGCCACCGACCCCACCCGCCACCGCAAAGGCCCCCGCACCCGAATATCGACATCAGCCTCATCGAGCGCCAGGTCAAAGCTCATCCCGACCAGGTTCTCGAAAGCCGCCTGCCGTGGAGGGGTCCACTTCTTCGACCCGCTCAACGCAAGGCCAGCCAACTCCTTGGCGGACAACCGCTCCCCGTCCCGGTACGCTGGCCACCACACAGACGCCGCGCGCACCGCCGCCTCATAGGCAGTCCACGCCTCGGTCGCGACCGCACTGTCCTGCGGCACCCTCAGCGGCGAACCCAGCGGACAGGCATCCAGCAGCACCTGCTCCCGCTCCAACTCCGGTACCGGCGCCATCAACGCAAGCAGTTCCTTGCGTACCTCATCGGGATCCCGCCATCCGCGCAGCTCCTGCAACAACTCATCCGCCTGCAATGCCCACGAATGAGACAGACGCCATGCCAACGGACCGGCGAGCTCGAGATCGTCATCAACCGCGCAACGCAGGACCACACCTCCGCACCGCACCAGCGCCAGAGCAACATCCCACGCCCTGTCTCCGAAACGGGACTCCACCGTGGCCCAAGAGCGCCGCTGCGCCGAGAGCACCCACACCAGATGCCGGCTATCCAAAGTCTCCGGAGGTTCATAGGCCGGCTGCTCCCGCGCAGTCACCAGGTCGACTTCCCGAATGCGCAGCAAGCCCCGGCGATTACGCGGTGCGCGGTTCATCCCCTCACGACGTACCGGCACGGACAGAGCATGTATGCCCTCCGGCACTTCAGCCAGCGATACCCGGATGCGGCCTTCCGCTTCACTGAACAACAGAGCCATAGCGCCCGCCCCGGCACTCACATGCCCTCCCCAGAGACACATTGGATCTTGGACCCAGGCAGATCCACTCTGTCAGGAAGGCATACACAAGGCCTCTTGCGCCCCACAAGCAGACAAAGTGAGTTCAATCCAACATTGACTCAAAGTGGGCACAATGGCGTACCGTCACCTGCTATTGGCTCTGGCCCCACGGACGGCCCGCGAGGAGAATCAACGCTGTACCTGCCACGGGCCAGGCACCGTCCGCATGCCGTCCCTCTGAATTCCGGCCCTGGGCAGATTTGTATCTGGGAGGGGTTAGAGTCAGGTCCGGCTAGCTGGCAGCACCGCGCTGATGTTCGACTGGTCCGACGACGAGGCAGTCCGGAGCACCCTCGTTCGGCTCGTCGCGCACATCCGGCAGAACTTCCTCCTCGAACAGACGCCTCCTCCGCATGGTTCGTCATCACTCGCCCAGAGAGGCCGCTGCCCCGCACCGCGCCACCCCTCACGCGGGAGTAGGCACCAAACATCTGTGCGATTCCTACCTCACTGCGTGCCGGGAGCCTGGGCCGGACTGGTCACAGCGTCGGGGCCGGGATCCTGCTGGGGGAGGAGTCTCCCTCCCTGCTCCGCGAAGCTGCCAGGGCCCGTTTCGCGCCTACAGGAGTCATGCGCGCCGACCGCGCCAGCGTCCGAACCACCCCGTCGTGGGTGGCGCGGCCGAGGTCACCCCCACCGACGGAGGCTGCAGCCCGGTCTCCACGTACAAGGGGGTCGCGACGATCAGCCGGTGCCGCAGACGCTCCGGCGGAAAGTTGCACAGTACCCGTGCGTGCCCGCTCAGATAGCCGGCGGTCCGGTGGCCGGAGAGCATGGCGAACGCGGAACGAGCCGCGAACTCCTGGTCATTGATCCCGGTGGAGTCCAGCAGGCTCGGCAGCGACGTATCGTCCCGGGCCTCACGGGCGACCAGATCCGCTGCCAGGTCGTGCAGCCAGTCCGAGCCGGACCCCATCCTGCTGGGCGGATGGTCACGGTGGTCCCGCACGTGCTGGATCGAACCGCAAAGGAACAGCTGGATACCGCTGCAGAATTCGTCGTCACGGTGCTGGCAGTGGCCTTCTTCCAGCGACCTCCAGGTGAAAACGCCGTGGTCGCGGAGCCCGAGATCTCTTGCCGCCGCGCCGTAGAGGAAGCGCCCGCAAAACTCCAGCCAGGCGCCCGCGCCCAGCTCCTGGCACGTTGCTGGCTCTTGAGTGTGAGCCGTGCTCTTCTCTCGAAGATGCCTCAGGACCTTCTCCAGCCGCTCGGCATCTCTCTCGGTGACCGTGGGCTCCACAGCGTTCCCCGGGCCGAGCGCGAGGCGGGCACTGATACCAAGTGCGCCGGCTTCCGCTTCCATGGACCGGCCGACCAGCCCCCTGCGAGGCGGCTCGTAGAAGTCGTCCAGCTTGGCCGTGGACAGATACTGTAGTTCCCGCACGGGCGCCCCACTCTCATGCCATCCCATCGCTGTCGTGATGCTGGGACCTTGTACCGGTGGACCGGGGCCAACCCCGGCATCATGCACGCCAAGTTCGAGATCGGCATGGAACTGGGAAGAATCCAGGCATCCTCACTGGTGGACCTGTGCACCCGGCTGGGCCAGGAAGCCTTCTTCGCCCAGGTCACCGAGGGACCGGGACGCGCACCGGACCCGCCCGTGTTCGTAGAGACCGCCGACGGGAAACGCCGCTTCGGCCAGTTGCGATCCTGGCACACCACCAGGGACGGCCGCCGTGAAGCGGACGTGCTGTGCCGCCTCTCGGACGACGCTCCGCGGCCAGCCAGAATCCGCGTCGATGAGAGCCGCGTCCGGCTCTTCCCTGGCGTCGATTACACCAAAGTGCCGGCAAATGGTACCTGCGGAGGCGACGGCGAAACCGGATCCACCGGGTAGTTCCTGGCACAAGGTGAACGGCCCGCTGTCCGCTCTGGCTGGTTTCAGTAGCGGATCTGGGCTGTCGCGGTGTCGATCTCTTTCATGGTGATGTTCTCGCTGCCGCTTTGGATCGCGATGACGGCGGCGGTGGAGATGACGTAGGTGAGGGCTTTGAAGTAGCCGCTGGTGCGCCGGTGGAGTTCGGCGGCGTGTTTGCTCAGGGCGTTCTCCTCCAGGTGGTGCAGTCTCAGGTCGGCTTCGAAGCTCGTCAGTACGCGTCGGAACATTTCCTGTTCCTCGGTCTTGGTGCCCAGGGGCAGGGGGTGCAGCCAGGTCACGGGCAGCAGGGCGGTGGGGGAGGGCGAGAGGGGATCCGTGGGCTGTCCTGCCTGTTCGAGCCGGACCCGGTTCTCTTCGCTGACCCGTGTGAGGTCCTGGGCCAGGATGCGGGCCTGGTGCAGGCGGTGGCTGGCGCCGGTGCCGCAGAAGATGAGCGAGATGCCCAGTTTGTTGCGCAGGTAGTCGAAGTAGGGGAGGACGTTCGCGAGGTGCTGGGGTGAGGCGCGGTCGATGTCGTCGATGAGGAGTAGGCGGGTCTGTGCGGTTTCCAGGACGTAGTTGACCGGCAGGGTCACGTCCTGGTGGCGGCGCATCTCCAGGACCTCTGTCAGGCTTTTCGGCTCGGGGTTGAGCCCCAGGTAGGAGCCGATCTCCCAGATCCAGTTCACCGTTGGTTCAGGGTCTGCGGGGGTGGTGATGTGCACCACGGGGATGGTGTTCGCCTGCCTGCCGCCCGTGGCGGTTTCGATCTCTCTTTGGGCGGTGCGTCCGATCGCCCGCAGCAGGCAGGTCTTGCCCGTGCCCGCAGGGCCGTCGATGACGTGGTCCATCAGCCCGTCACGGCGCCCGCTGTTGTTGTGGACCGCCTTGACGACCATGTCCTGCATGTGGGTCATCGCGTCGGTGGGCACCATCCGCAGATGCCGGTGGTAGGCGATGGCCTGTTCGTCCTCCTTCCTGTTGGCAGCGGGACTGCTGCCCGGCGCCAGTGCGGGCGGTTCCACGTCCTCGTCGACGAAGTGCGTCCAGCCGGTGAGCTGGAACAGCGGCAACGGCCGCATCGGGGTGTCCTGCAGTTGCTGACGCAGGCGTGCTTCACGCTTGTTGCGTAGTTCGACGGATGCCTTCATCACGCTTCTCTCTCGTCACGGACCTGCCTCGCATGGGCAGGCCAGCCCCGGGCCGGAAGTCCTGCCCGGGGCCGGCCGACGGGTGCCGGGTCGTCCACGGCTGTAAGTCGTCGCCTACGCCTCCCACACGTCGCCTTCAATCTCGCCACCGACATCACCGTCTGGATCGAGGTCGTCGACGAGCTCCGCGTCGACGACCTCGCAGACATCTGTCGGCCCTCCGGCCTCGGAGCCGTCCGCAGGGCCGTCGCCGTCGCCGTCGCCGTCGTCGGAGAAGAGCGCTGCTAGCGGATGCGGAGTCTGTCCGTCCTCCAACGGCTCCGTGCCACCTGCGCCTGAGCGCAGCGCCGGTACAGCGTCTATGGCCAAAGGGGCCCAGGGAGAGATGGGCTGCGCCGGATAGGGCTGCAGTGTCGACAGGTCGAACTCCTCTAGATCTGCGTAGGGATCCCGGGACGGTTCCTCGGTCTCCAACTCCAGGCCCTGGAAGATCGGCTCTTTCCCGGTGCGCTTGGGCGGCGGCCTGCGACTGCGGCGGCGCCGGTCGCGCTGCGCCAGGGACAGGGCGATGGCCTCCTCGTCCTTCTCGCTGCCGCCGGCCGCCTGGTGCTGCTCGGCGTGTTCCTGCCACATGTCCGCGGTCCAGGGGTCGGTGAGCAGGTGCCGCAGCCGGAAGTCGCACGTCACCCAGGTGCCCGCTGTGTGGTCATAAAGCCACACCCGTTCGGGACGGTAGGGGTTGAAGCGGCATTCCCACTGGCCGTTGCGGCCGGGCAGCTCTGAGCTGCCGCGCAGGAGGATCTCCCTGTAGTGCCCGGCGTCCTGCGCGATGGGCTGGTAGGTCCGGTAGTTGATCATGAAGCCGCCTTTGCCGGGGGTGACCCACCGCGGCAGCAGGAAGAAGCGGTTCTGTGCAGGGGAGAGCGGCACGGCCCGGTAGCCGCTGCGGGCCACCTGGACGGCGTACATGTCGTTTGGCGACAGCACAACGCCCGGCCGGAACGGGTCACGCAGTCCCGCATCGGGGGTCTGCTGGTACTCCAGAGCCACCCATTCCTGAGCCATCTGCTGGAGTTCGGCGATCGTGTACAGCGGCATGCGGTCGATACCGCGGCCGCGTTTCTTGTGGCTGCGGCCCTGCCAGCCGTGCCGGACGTGCTGACTGAAGCGGTGCGCGAGGGTGATGAAGAAGCGCTCGACGAGCGGCTTGTCGGGAGCGGTCCTCTTGCGCGCGGGGCGGCGGGCAATACGCAGCCGGTCGCAGACCTCGGTGAAGTGCTCGCTCACATAAGGGCTGCCCTGGTCGTAGATGATCAGTTCGGGGCGGATGACCGGGCGGGCGGCGGTAGCCTCCGTGAACCGTGCGTCCGCCGCCGAGAGCGCTCCGAACGGCAGTCTGGAGGTGGCGGCCGCGCTGAGCGGGTCCCAGCCGGGCATCACTGGCCAGGGCGCGAGAGCCTGGGCCAGCATCAGGGTCAGGTCGATCGCGCGGGTCGCCTGGCCGGGCTGTCCGCTCTCGGCGTCCTTGGACCGGCTGGGCGTGATCATCAGTGCGCAGAGGCTGTGGTTGGCCACGTCGATCAGCGTGGTCATCTCCGTGGAGGTGGGCCGGCCGTCGTCGCCGCGGGCCAGGAGTCGCAGTGGTGTCGTGTCGACCTGAGTGACCTGTCCGGGCCGCAGCACGGCCTCGCGCCCGCCGTGGGGCAGGGGCGGAGTGGCGGCCAGAGCGGCGCGGGCCCGGGTCGGCCGGTCCAGGGCATCGGCCAGGCCGGATTCCTTCATCCGCAGGTAGAAGGTGGAACGGGAGGGCATCAGCGCGGCCACGGCATCCGGATCGCCGAGTTCTGCACCGTAGCGTGAGTGCAGCAGATCCTCGACCTCTTCGCGGATCAGGTCGATGGTCACGTCCGAATCGTGCGCGCGCCGGGCCACCACATCCTGCATGGCGGTCAGGCAGCGCGGATCCGTGAAGCCCCCTGGTCGTCTGTCCCGTGCGGCGGGGAGCAGGACGACCGGGTTCTCTCCGGCCGCTTTCCACTTTCGTCGTTTGTCGGCGAGGGTGTGGGCGGAGCAGCGGATGCCGTCGGCGGCCAGCCGCGCCGACATGGCAGCGCACCGCTGGGCCAGGGTTGTTCCCGGCCCGAATCCCTGCTCATGCTCGCTTCGGCCCGGCGCCAGACCGGTGTCGATCTCCACCATGCGCTCCTGCCAAAGAGCAGCTTCCTCCTCCTGGTCCTCCCGCCGCTCCCACGTTCTGTGCACCGCGCTGTCCGCAGTCGGTGCTGCGCCGCCGGCGAGGACGGCGAAGTCCTCCGTTCCCACCAGCCACCGGTACGACACCGCCCGCGGCGCCTCCGCACCGTCCTGCGGCACCAGCGTGACCACAGGCCCCCGCCATTCCACCGCCTCCCACTCACGCCCCTGCCAGCGCACTCGTGCCCCGATGGACAAAGCCCCCGCACGCCGACTCTCGCCTGTTCCCGCCACGTGCCCCCTCTTTCCGGTCCTCAGGCTGTCCAGGCCGCGGCGTCGGGCAGCAGCGGCTGTGCGCTGTCGAACAGCAGCCGCCGCTGCCACAGCATCCGGTAGGCGAGGTCGAGGCCCGTCAGCTCGTCCAGCCCGCTTGTCGCCACTCCGGCCCGCAGGCCCATCGGCGACCTGAACGCCTCGAGCAGCGCCCGTCCCGGGCCCTCTTCGCCAGCGGAAGGAAACCGGTAGCCGGCCAGCCATGTCAGATTGCGCCTGCGCATCCCTGACGGCTCGCGCACTTGCCGCACCCGCCAGCCAGCCTCCCGAGCGACCTCCTCAAGCACCTGAAGCCTCGAGGAAGGCACGCCCTCAGCGCCGGGCGGCTTCAACACCAGCACTTCGCGTGTCCCATTCGTCGTCCGCGCCGCGAAATCCGGGCGCCAGCGGCGCTCGCGGCCTCCCGCCCGCCACCTCAGCTCCACCGGGCCGGCACTGAACGCCGCCCAGCTCGGCTCGAAGTCGAGCTCGACCGCCAGCCGCCACTGCCGCAGGCTGCCGCACACCACCGTCTGCTCCCGCGTCGCCACCGGCCAGTAGGTGATGATGCCCTTGCGGCCCCGGTACGGCACCGGTTCGCTCACCGGACCGAACTCCTCCAGCGCCACCCCACGCAGTGCGGCCGCACTGCACGCGCGCACCGGCCCGTAGGGCTCGCGGTACAGAGCCACGACACCCTGCCCCGCGCCCGGCACCCCCTTGCCGTCCAATAGCGCGCCGGAGGCATTTACCGTGCTAACGCAGACCACCGCCCGCCGCCGCACCGCGGCCCGGCCCGGCGCGTCGGCTGCCCGTGCGCAGACCGAGTGGCGAAACCGCACACCAATGGTCCTTGTACCGGCAGTGGCCGATCAGGGTCGAGCAGGATGACTTCCAGCACTGGTTCCTCCAAGGCCGGTGCAAGTCAGGCGCAGGCGCGGCTGAGCCCCCGTAGTTGCCAAGAGCCGGTTCAGGACAGGCATGATCGTGCTTCCAGCGTGCCTGTCGGTGAGGCGAGCCGGCGGTGCCCCGGGGCAAGCGGCAGCCGCCCCCACCGCCCGACGGCAGGCTGTGTTTCCGGGTCCGCCGGTACCCGGTGGCGGTGCAGCCAGTCCAGCAGCGGGCCCCTACCCGGCTGGACGTCCAGCTCCCACACCTCCATCAGCGCCTCGGCCTCGCCGAGCCACCGGGCGCCGGCGTCGGTGTCCCGGACGTCCGACTGCTCGAACTCGACCATCAGCTGCGCGAGGCGTGCCGCTTCCGGGTAGATCACCAGCGGCATTACCCGGCTGCTGCGGTCCTCCAGCCCGCACGTCCACGCTCGGTGGACCCAGCGCAGCACCATGGGCATCGACCGCCACCAGTCCGCCGCCACCTGGAAGGCGTCGGCGAACAGCTCCTCACCGGACCGGCCGAACTGCTTGTGCAGCCGGGCACGCTCCAGGTGCGCGGTGACGACCTCGGGAAGCTCCTTCAGGGGCAGGCCGTCCTGCGGCTGCGTCCTCGAGTCGTCGCACCACCGCCGGTGCCGGGCGCACACCCGCCAGCTGTCCGGCATCAGCCACCAGGCCGGCTCCCTGACCCCGCGGGTTTCCGCGCACCTTGTGCAGCAGCGCACGAGGTGGCCCTCGGACGGCTGCCAGGGCCACTTCCACACCGCGTCCGCGTCACCGGGCAGGAGATGGCGCGGGGCCAGGCCGGGCAGTGCCCGCTGCAACACGGCCGCCGGTTCGCCGGCCAGCATGGCCAGATACTCAAGGCCCGGCCCGTTCACGTACATCTCGGTGCACTGCGGATACTTCGCCACGCGTGCCGCATCGTCCGACGACGATCCCGTTCCCTGGCCCACGCGTTGAAGGAAGTCCGCGAGTCCCAGCCCGTTGGCGTGCGCCAGCCGGTTCACGAACGACCCCGTCGACTCACCGGGCAGAGGCTGGACCCGGAGCGGCAGGGGCTGACGCGGACCGTAGAGCCCCGGCATCTGCAGCACCACGCCGTTCCCCCTCTTCTCCGACCGCTCCGCACGCCTGCGTTCTATCGTCGCCAGCCGCCGTACAGCTTGGTCAAGCGTCCTTAACTCCTTCGGGTGAACCAGGTCGCAACGCCCCGACAGCCTCCACGGCACGGGTCTGACCCTTGATCCGCAACGTGACGATCCGCTGCCGGGAGGGCATCGTGGCCACGCTGACGAGCAACGGTCTGAGAACACCACTACGGGGCCACCAGACACTCGCCGTCGACGCCTGCGTCCACGAGTTCACCGACGGCGCTCCCCGCGTGAGCGTCGTCATGGCCACCGGAACGGGCAAGACCCTCGTCGCCCTCAGCACCGTCCAGGAGACCGTTCCCCAGGGCAACGCGCTGATCGTGATGCCCACCCTGGACCTCCTCGAACAGACGGCCGCCGTCTGGCAGCAGGAAGGCCGACAGGGGATCTACCTGGGCTACTGCTCGCGCGACGACACCCAGGTTCGCTCGCTGCGTGGAGTTCTCACCATGGTCCACGGCCCGGGCGAACTCGCCCGTCGTGCTTCGCTGACCGACGGTCCGGTGAACGTCTTCTGCACCTACCATTCGCTGAACAACCTGGCCCGGGCGCACCGCGATCACCACCTGCCGCGCTGGGGCATCGTGATTTCCGACGAGGCCCACCGCACCGCCGGCAATCTCCACAAAGCCTGGGGCGTCATCCATGACAACGACGTCCTGCCCGCCCGCCATCGCCTCTACATGACCGCTACCCCGCGTATCTTCGACGAGAAAGCCGGCGCACACGTTGCGATCGGCTGCGAAGTGGCCTCCATGGACGACCACAGTCTCTACGGCCCCGTCGTCTACCGCATCTCCCTTGCCGAAGCGATCGACCAGGGCCTGCTGGCGGACTACCGCATCGTCGCCGTCGAGATCAGCGACGCCGAACTGCACCGCGTCCTGCGCTACGCCTCCATCGCCTCCGCCGGCGCCGAAGCCCTGCGCGTGGCAGCCGCACAGATCGCGCTGCTGCGCGCCCAGTACCTCTACGACCTGCGGCGGACCCTGACCTTCCACCGCCTCATCGCCTCCGCCGGCATGTTCGCCGAGACCCTTCACGAAACAGCGGCGCTCATGCCCCCCGAGACGCGGGCGCCTCTCCTTGTCGGCACTGTCAACGCCAAGCAGACTCCCGCTGTCCGCCGCCAGTCACTCGAAGCCTTTGCTTCCGTCCCGATCAACAGCCCCAGCCCCGACGCCGCCCCTCAAAGAGCGGTCCTGACCAACTGCCGCTGCCTGGGCGAGGGCATTGACGTCCCCAGCACCGACTCGATCCTCTTCGCCGACTCCAAGCAGAGCTCCCTCGACATCACCCAGGCCGTGGGCCGCGCGCTGCGCCAGAACCCCGGCGACGACAAGATCTCCACCATCGTCGTCCCCGTCTTCATGGAACCCGGACAAGAGCTGGAGGAGGGAGTCAAAGGAACCCGCTACCGGCTTCTCTACCAGGTCCTCATCGCCCTGAGCACCTACGACGAGCACGTCATCCACCGTGTTGACTGGGCCATCTCCGGCGACTCCGAAGAGAACCTAGGAGTCGCAGCCCGGCCCGAACGCGCCGACGAGATCATCCCTCTGCTCGGCCTCCAGGCCACCGGAGCGCCCAACCGGGTATGGCAGATCGGATTCGAAAGCGCCCAGCGCTACTTCGACACCTACGGCCACCTCAACGTCCCCAGCCGCTACCTCGGCCCCGACCACTTCTACCTCGGCTGGTGGCTCGGCCGACAGCGCTCCCTGCGCATCAACCACATGCTCCTGCCCGAACGCATCCACCAGCTCGACACCCTCGGCATGATCTGGCCCCACCCCCCGCACAGCATCGAGCACAAACTGCAGATCGCCCACGAGTACAAAGACCGCCATGGCCACCTCGCCCCCCACCCCGAAGAAACCTTCGGCGGCATCCGCCTCGGCCGCTGGATCGCAGACCGCCGCCGAGAAGCAAACAAGCGCACCCTGCCCTACGGCTACCAGCGGGCCCTCAACGAGATCTACCCCTGGTGGAACACCCACTGGCCCAAACACTGGCACCACACCTACGCCCAGGCCCTGACAGCCGCCCGCGCCGGCGACCTTGCCTTCCCCGACCTGCGCCCCGACACAGACGAAACCCCCCTCACACGCTGGCTCGACACCCAGATCGACGCCCTCCCCAACCTCCACCCCGGCCAGCACGAACTCCTGGGCGCACTCCCGCTCCACCACCCCCTCGCCCTCCTCCTGCGCCGCCCCCGCGGCCACGCCGGATGGGCCTTCGCCAGAGGATTGCGCGCGGCACGCGCCTTCTGGCGAAGCCACCAGCACCTCGACGTCCCCTACGACTACCTTTGCCCCGACACAGGACTCCACCTCGCCACCTGGATCGCCGACAAACGCCGCGACCCACTCCGCCTCACCCAAGAGCAGCGCCACGCACTCGAAGCCCTCGACTTCCGCTGGATGCGATGACCGACACCCACCACCACGATCAAGCCAGCCGTCCTAGACGCCCCCGGATCGCCCCCGTCGATGAGTCCAAGGGCGACTGTCCGTGCGACGGCGTGCAGACGCAGGCCACGAGGGAGGCTTCACCTGCAGGCGAGCAACCCGAGATCCGGGAGGCAGCGGGCAAGGGTAGGCATGCGGACCGCGGCGGCCCTGTACACACGTACGCGGCCTACGCTGCAGCTGGCGCGGGCAGGCCACGTGCTGAAGCTGTGAGCGATGTCAGGGCTTCTGTACGTCGTCAGGCATGGCCGGCTCGTTGATCTTCCCAAAGGGCACGTGGACGCTTGGGGTGGTCCGGGACGTGCTGGCCAGGTGGCTTTCCTGGTCGTCGAAGAAGATGTGCGGCTTGAGGACCTTCACGATCTCGCCCTTGTCGATGCCTCCGAGGAAGAAGGCGTCGTTGACTGTCACCCCCCACCGCTTCAGGCTCATCACTGCTCGCTCGTGCGCGGGAGCGTTGCGCGCGGTGACGAGTGACACATGCAGACGGATTCGGTATCCGTTGTCCTTCCGCCGTTCTTCTTCCTCTCGTCGCTGGATGCGGTTGATGTTGGCGAGGAAGTCTTTCAGAGGCCCCGCGTCGTGCGGAACGGCTGCGTTGAGCACCTCGTGGGCGCGGAACCCCTCGATGCCTCCTGCTTGGTATACCTGCTCCGATGCGTCGGTGGCGAGGACGCCGTCGAAGTCGAAGGAGATACGCAGGTCGCGATCTTTGGCGTCATCCTGGTAGGGCCCGCCCAGGACATGTCCTGCCGGCAGCCCTTGTGAGACGGCCTCGCGTACGTCGCGGTCGTTCGCTGACAGGAACAGCGACATGTTGAGGGCCGGCATGAACTTGTAAGGCGAGCGGCCCTGCATGAAGATGGCGCGGCTTATCGACAGCTCGTGCGCCTTTATCGATCGCATGACGCGAAGCCCGGTGTCGGGGTCGTTCCGGGACAGAACGATGATCTCGACCAAGGGGTCGGCCTCGTCACTCAGGTCGTTGAGTGTCAGCAGACGTCGAATGAAGGGGAACGCAACCCCGGGACGGAGCGTGTCGTTGAGGTGCGCTTCCTGATACGCGCGGTAGCTATCTTCGCCCTGCTCGCGGAAGACAGCATCCGACTGCGCGAGGTCGAAGAGCGCGCTGGAGGCGATACCGATGACAAGCCGGTTCGTCAGTTCATAGGCGGCCACGGCAACCCCTTGTTGGTCAGCCGTTCTCCTCGGTCTCAATCATCGCATCAGCCTCGTTGTCTGGCCTGCCACGCAGGGCCCAGTAGTGCGGAGGTGCACAAGCAGTGATATGCAGCGTCAGCTCTGCCTGGTCCGACGTTTCGCCAGGGTGGGCGTGAGGGCTGACAGTGGGGGCAGGGGATGGCCCGGGCATACATTTCCACCGCTGGGACATCGGTATGCACCTCAACGAGGAAGGCCCCGGGCCTCGGTTCGGTATCTAACTCCACCTGATCGACACCAACCGGTGCGTCGACCCGATCGACACCCTCAGTAAAGACTTGTCACCATCGGCAATGCCCTCTTCGGCCTCACCCTCGGTGACCTGCGCCATGACCTGTGGGAGACGCTCGCCAACCCCGGAAACACGATCATCGTCGACCGCGTCACCATCGACCGGCGGCTGCGCGGACACGGTCTCGGCGTCTTGCTGACCGGCATGGCCTTGGAATACCTCGCCCACCAATCAGGTGTCATCGCACTCTCCCCGCTCCTCTCGAACGCGACGACGGCACACCCTACGAGGAGGCGTGCGCCCGCCTGGGACGAGCCTGGTCACGCCTCGGGTTCACGTCCTACCGCGACGGCGTGTGGATCTGCGACCCAGGGCTCACCGCTCTCAACGCCGGCATCGACGCCGCATACGAACGGCTCGCCCGGTGCCGTTGGCGAAGGCGGCTGCGCTACAACCCGAACCACGGTGGCAGCGACATCGCCGACATCACCGCCCTGATGGACAAGTCCGCCCCCGGGCCGCGCTCTGCAGACGGCAGCCCACGCGCGGGATCGACACAATGGGTTGACGGTCATCACCGTCCTGCCCGGCACCACACCACTCCCGGGGCGTCGCCTCCCGGCCGCGAGAGCGGAACTGCGTCTGCGCATCGTGGCCGGGATGTATGCATCCCGGGCCATCAGCCCGAACCTCATGCATCACAACAGAAACAAAAAGCATCGAATTTCACACCGCTTGGGCAGAAATGATGGCGGAAAGAATTCGTGTGGCGGCTCGCTGCGGACTGCGAATTTCGGATCTGCCGCCGGTCGGCCAGCGCGCGGGGACGCTACGGCTATGCGACTTCACCTCATGCGCTGGGTCCTTGACCCCATCACCAGCTGGCAGGCCCTCCAGGTATCCAGACGAAGCCACGGACGCACGTCGTTCGACGTGGCGTGGCGGCAGGCCAGGGTTGCCCGGCATCCCGACGAAGCCCCCTACCTCTGGCACGGACACGGGGCAGCAGCCGAAACGGATCACCGGGAAAGCGACCCGCGCTGACCGGCCAGATGGCCTGATCCGCACCAATGGAATTCGGTCGAGGACAGAAGATCCCTCCCGAAAGGAAGTTTCCGCCACATTCAACAAAGCGCTCATCGAAGGCCGGGCGCTTCGTGAGAATCAGGGTTCTGTCAGTCCTGAGAACGGGGGAGTGGAATATGCCGGATCCTATGGAGATCGCCCTGATCAGTTCAGCAGTGCCTGCCACCCTGACCTTCCTGTACCAGCGCCTGGAACGTCTGCTCAGCCCCCGGCGCGCCGAACCCGAGCAGGACCTCGCGCTACCCGACACGCTCGTCGGTGCACTGCAACTGCCCCTGCAGCCGGACGAGGAGCGGCTCCACGCACGACAGGGCGAACTCGACCTGCTCCACGGCTTCCTCCAGGACTACGCCGGCCGCGACACGGCCGCGCTGACCATCGAACGGGGACTGCTGCGCAGCATGGGCAAACTACGCGCCCTCCTGGAAGACATCTACGGTCAGCGCCTGACCTTCGCAGGCGAGGACCGCCCCTCCTCCGGCCCGTTCGTGGACCAAAAGCTGACCACCCTCGCAGGCGAAGCCACCGGCATGGACGCCGAAGAGATCACCAGCAACGCCCAGGTCACGCAGCAGGTGGAGACAGTCGACGCCGGTGCCAAGCTGATCGGCATGAAGGCACGACGGATCGGCGGATAGCAGCGCCGCAACGCCTTTCCGCTGCGCACCCGCGCAACGGCACCAATCCGTCCGAAGGGCCGCGCGTTGACGCCGAACGAACCGACAGCCCCCAGCCAGCCCACCGAGCCGCCCGTCACCACTACATCTTCGGTTGGCCATCCAGCCGAATGCACAAGCACCACCCACATCCTCGCTACCGTCCCTGCAGAACCCGCAACAGAGACTGTCCCTCCCACCGCTGGTAGTACCCCCACCTCTGCTGAACACAATGCGCTGCTCGACACGGGGCAATCGGCGAGGTCGGCTGAGTCGACAGCCACGGACGGCACCGCACCTGAACCGGGCAACCACGCTGACACCGGCACGAACGACGCCAGCGCACCCGCGGCGCAGGTCGACCAAACCGTCACCACCAACAATGGCACCCTCATCGGGATTCAGAACAATCACGAGATCCAGCGTCTGCGAGGGACCCCTCTGACGGAAGACTGGATCCGCCGCCGGCTCAGCACCTATGCCGAGGACGACGAGACGACGAACGCACTCCGAGCGATTCTCGACCTCCATCGGGTCGCGGTCCTTCACGCCGACACCGGGACCGGCCGCTACACCGCTGCCCTGCACACCCTGAAGACGCTGGGTGTACACACCATCCGCCAGGTGCGGCGCATACCCGACGAGAAAGTTGAGCTCGAGGGCCTCCTTGATGAGGGCACCGGCTGGATCCTGGACCTGAGGCACGAGACACAGCCACTGCCCACCACGACCGGGCTTCACCTCACCGAGGTCGCTGACCACCTGATCAAGACCCGCTCGTTCGTCATCGCCGTCGTCCACACCGATATCTGGACGAACGTTGCTGGCGAAGCACCCGACCTGGCCCACCACCTCAGCCCTGCCGACGCCCTCACCGTCGCCCGCGCCCACCTGGCCGATCAGCCTCTGTCCGAAGGCGAATTGAGCCAGTGGCTCAGTGACGGCAGGATCACCAGCCACCTTAAGAACGCCACACCAGCCCAGGCTGTCGACTGGGCCGATAAGATCGCCGCGGCCGTGGTCCTCGACCGCACGACCACCGAGCACAAAAGTTTCGACGAGCTCGTCGACTTCGTCGTCCAGTCCGCCCAGAACTGGCGCCGTAATCTCCTCGAGTGGCACAACGGGGAGACGGACAGCGACCACCGCACGTACCTGCTTGCCGCCGCTGTACTCGACGGAGCACCCGCTCAGAGCGTCTATGACGCCCACATCACCCTCGGCACGGCACTCGGTGACACACCGCTGCCCACCAAAGGGCAGCAGGGCCCGGGCATCATCGCGCTCACCGACAGCATCAACGCGGACCTCGGTCTCGACGACCGCATCCGCTTCCTCAGGCCCGGATACGCCGAAGCCGTCGTCGACTACTTCTGGGCCGACCGCCCTCACCATGTCGAAGCCTTCACCCGCTGGACCGCCGAACAAGCCGAACTCCTGCCCAGCGAAATCGGCATCCCCCTGGCCGACCGCGTCAGCCAGTGGACCACCCGCTACACCCTTACCAAGCAGAGCCTCACCGTCTTGCGCGCGACCGCCACGAACTGGGCAGCCTCCAAGCACCTCAAAGGCCATGCCTCGGACCTCTTGGTCGCCGCGGCCCTCGACCCCGTGGCCGGCAAACTCGCCCGCGACCGGTACCTCGACTGGGCCAAGGCCCCCGACGAGCCCACCACGGACAAGAAGCGACCCACTCCGCCCGCACTCAAACGCGCCCTCGCCAAGGCGATGGCACAACTCGCCCCGGCCTACGCCGAGGTCGCCCTCAGACGGCTGGCCGATCTCGCCGCCCACACCGACGACCCTCAGGTCACCGAGGCCGTCGGCGACGCCCTGATGACCCTGTGGGAGCAGGACGGCTTTCAGCAACGTATCCGCGACAGGCTCACCACCTGGTTCGGCGGCGACCACAACCAGGCCGCCGCCGCCCGCCGCGCCTTCCTGCACCTGGCGGAACGTACAGGCCCCGACGGCATCCCCCTCCTCCTGACTTCCCACCCCATCACACCCGACTCCTGGACCCTGACCGGCTGGCGCCGGTCCCTCGACGACACCAAGAGCCGTCAGGTTCAAGACGCCGTTAGCACGTGGCTGGACGCAGCCCTTACGCGCCCCGCCCTTCGGACCACCGTCATCGCCACCTTCACCGAAGCCGTCTTCCGCTCAGAGACCGATCACACCTACCTCCCACAGCGCTTCATCGTCCTCAACCATGCAGCCAACGGCTGGGAGCCCGCCCACGCCGGACAGCTCCCCACCGAACGGACCCGCCTGCGCGACGAGTTGCTCATCGCAATCCGAGAAGCAGACCCCGCCGCCCCCACACGCTCACACGATGCGCCGCCCACACCGTAGAAGGGCCGGCTGGCCCCCGCCCCGGGCAGGAAGCATCGACATCACCTGCCCGGCACCCAGCGCCACCCCCGGCCACCCGTTCACCCTTACCCTTACCGGAGCCTGGGAAGAACTCCCCTCGCCCCGCCCCCATCACACGCCTGAAGCTGCCGCCACCCATCACGCCCTGGCCATCGCCCGCAACATCACCGCAACCCTCACCCCGGCCGACAGCGTCCTGGCGGCCGCACACATCAACACCCTCCTCGGCCGACCCACCGACGTCCCCCACGTCCCCGTCAGGCTCACCTGGGCACAGGTGAACCTGACAGCCGACACCGAAGCGCTCACAGCCGCTTCCCGACACGAACGCCACCAACACGAGGAAGAACAACGCCGCGCAGAACAACGCGGCCACCTGGACCAAGCCCGCGCCTTGCAGGACACTGTGATGAGCGACCCTTCACTCGCCCTGGCCTACTGGTACGCCACCGCGCCGCACGCCATCGACGAAAAAACGCTCCCACGTCTCGAGCAGCTCCACGTACAAGCCGCCGCCTACGCGCCGCAGGGCCGGTGGGCGCTCCTCGCCCGCCTGCTCCACACCTTCGCTGAGGACCTCTCCGAAGACGCCAAGAACCACCTGATCGACACCGCGGCACTGCTCACCAACCGCTACGGACACCCAGACATCGCCCGTCAGATCCGCGAACTGAGTTCGTCACCCCAGACCGAGCAGCACCCAATCCCGGACGGTGACACAGCACGATGAGGACCGACAGCTACGACCCGAGGGACGGGGCGACGGACGGCTCTGAAGGACCGCGCTGTCGGGGCACCCACGCACGACCTTCATGATCGGGAGTTATACCGGACGATTTACAGTCCCGACCTCAGTCCGGACAGCGATGCCCCACTCATCCGCTGGCTCGACGACCAGATCGACCGCTTCGGCGACCTCACCGACCTCTAGCACAACCTCCTCGGCGCCCTCCCGTTACAGCACCCCTTCGCCCTCCTGCTGCGCAGGCTCCGTAGTACATCCGGCTGGGCCTTTGCTTGAGGACTTCGCGCCGCCCGCACTTTCTGGTGCTCCCACCAGCACCTCAACATCCCACGTACCTACGTGTGCACCGTCGACGACTCCCCTCTCGACCTGGGCCCGGTGGAGAACGGCACCGCAACCCCGCTCAATTCAGCCGCGAAGAACCGGACGCTCTGCAAGCCCTCGACATGCGATGGCCCTGACCGGCCATATCGACCGGCAGCTTGACGGCCGGCCCCAGCGGGCGGCGCTCCCACGTCGTTGCCGGTCATCAGAGGCGTAGCACGGCTCGGACGCCGACGGCCACTTCTTGAGACCGGCGCCCGGCGGCGCTGCTACCGGGACCACCACGGTTTTTTGAGTGTGCGCAGGTGCTCCCGGACGGCAGCGATGTAAGCGGTCTCCAGCGTCTGCAGCGCGCTGAGGTCGGTCTGTGCCGGCGGGATGTTCATGGCCGTGTCGCTCTCGATGGGAGACGCTTCCCACGCTGCGTGCATGGCCGCTCCGGCCGTCTTGCGCAGCTCCTGGACGAGGTCGGCGTAGGCACGGCCCACCGCTTCGGATTCGATCTTCGTCCAGGCAAGGTGGTAGGAGAGGTTGCCCTGGATCTCCCGCAACGTCTCCGACAGCCGTACGCGTTCCTCGGCCGCGGCGTCGAGCCGGCGCCGCCTGATGGCGTAGGGCATCTCCTTGTAGGCGCTGTGGGCGGCGAAGGCCTCGGCGAAGGCGGTCCGGAGCCTGCTGATCTCCTCCTCCCGGCTCTTTCGCCGGGCAAGCCAGATGTTGATGGCCGCGGTGAGCGCGGCGGCGAGGAACGCCCCGGACACCACGGCCGGCCACACCGACGTGGCATCGGCCGCAGCAGGAGCCGCGGGCGGCGCGGAAGGGACCACGGTGGCCGTCGACACCGCCGGGACCGGCACGGAAGGGGCCGCGGGCGGCGCGGAAGGCACCGCTGCGGTCGCCGACACAGAAGGAGTCGGCGGCGCAACCGCCGTCTGCACGGGCGTCATGACGGCCTCCAAACTGATACCGGGCACGCCGCTCACGGGCCGTGGGGAGCTTCCTGGCCGGGCCACTCGCCCGTGCCGCGCCACCATTGTTCACGTAGCAGATGGGCCACCACATGCCCCAGCAAGGCATCCGGCCCGTCCGCGCGGACCCAGCGCTGCTCAGGCGCATCGTACGGGTACCACATGCACAAAGCGTCATCGGAATACCGGTGAGGCGACTCCGACGGTCCATCGGTGTACACGTGCGGCACGTCGGGGGACCCTGGGCCGAACACGATCGAGACCGTCTGCTCGACGACGTCCGCGACCCGCAGCTGGACAGCCAGCGCGAAGCCACCGCGGAAGCGGCGCGGAGGCGGGATGACCCTGGCCGCCTGGCCGCAGGCGGCCAGGCGGCGCTGGAAGGCGATGCGGGCCGCCGGCCTGGCGAACCAGGCCGGCGCACGCCAGGCAGGACGGCGCCTCACGCGTGATGCCCCGCGCCGTAGGCCCGGGTGGGCCGTACCTCGGCCGCCGGCCCGCTCAGCCCCAGCGTCACCGTCGTGACAGGCGTGCGCTGCCGCAGCGCCGCGATCTTGCCCGCGAAACTGTCGGATACCGGGGCCTGCACGTACCGGTAGAACACCCCCGACAGCGCCGACAGCACCGCCTCGCGGTCGTCGTCGACCGCCAGAGCCTCGGCCACGCCGTCCGCCGCCCCGCGCAGCCGCCGGGCCGCAGTCTCACGCCCCACCAGCAGCTTCACGTTCGGCGAGACCCCCAGAGGGTCCTTGGTCGCCGTACCGGCCTCCACCCGGGCCGCAGCCTCGGACAGCACCGTGGCCAGCGCCTTCGCCACGCCCATCCCCGGCTCGATGAACTCCCACGCCCACACCGTCAGGTTGTGCGAGGAGAAGCCCGGCTGGGAGTACTGCTTGTTCCACGCCTTCAGCAGGCGCACCACCCTGCGGCGGGTACGGCGCATCGACTGCGTCCCGCTGGTGAAGAGCGCGACGTGTCCCTCCGGGTCGGACGCCTCCCACCGGTCGGTCTCCAGGTTCGGGATCCACAGCCCGCCCCCCTCCTTCCGGGTGAGGGCCACGACCAGGTCCACCGTCGGGTCCTGGCCGTCGACCGGCTCCCCGAAGGTGATCTTCGGGCCGCGCTTGGAGGTGCCGCACCGGGCCTTCGGGTACACCTTGCGCACCGCGGGGCCGAGCAGCGCGCACAGCTCGCCGGTGATCGCTGCCGGCGTCTCACCACCCCCGTCCGGTCCGAGCCGCGGATACACGCGCCGGTCCAGGACGACTCCGCCGTCACCGTCGCCGACCGGGTGGATGAAGGTGTGCTGGGGCAGCGAACCACTGCGATAGGTCCGCAGCGCGCCCGTGAAGCCGATCGTGCTCGAGCAGACCAGGTCCAGCCGCGCACGGGCCTGCACCAGCGGCTCAGGGTGGGCGTCGATCTGGCCGCGGATCTCGTTGAGGATGTCCTCGGTGTATCCCATGAGGATGTGTCCGTTCAGGTGAGGGGCGCCGAGCGCCGCACAGCGCCCGGGACCTTCCCCGGGCGGAGCCGTCACTCGGCGGCTCACCCTCCTCTGACGTCACACCGCCGAGATTGTCCGGGCACCCCTCACCCCCGCTGCGATCAGGTCAGGAACAGTCCCGGCAGACGGTGCTCGCGCCCTCGAACCGGGACGGGGCCAGGACCATGAAGCACTCCTCGCAGGCACGGTCGCTCCGCCTCCTGGCGGCCGTGCAGCCACAGTGCCCCTGCCCGCACGAAGGCTCCCCGCACTCCGCACACCCCGGCTCGGTGATCTTGAACGGCTCCCCGCACGTCTCGCACTCCCACCAGGAACCGAACCGGGAGCTCCCGGTCCGCGGCCGCGGCGCTGTGAAAGCACGCCAGGCCACGCTGTCCTCGGCGAGCACCGCGATCAGATAGTCCTCATCGCACCAGGCCGCCTGCCCGTACAGCAGATCGCTCCGCTGTCCGGACCGGTAGAGCACGAACGTCTTGTCGCGCTCCACCGTGGCGCGGGTCCCCAGGGCCGCGGCCAGGAGCGGGGTGCCCGACTGGTCGGAGCCCCGAGCCGGCGGAATCATGCCGTGAGCCGCGGCGAACAGCACCCGGCCCCCAGTGTCGAACAGGACGACCGCGCCCCCGCCGACCAGGTACTGCGCCGCACGCACACAGCACGCCTCGCGCGAGGCCCGGGAGGTGCGGAACATGGCGACCACATCGTCGGCGCAGGGCCCGCGGCGGCGTACGTCCGCGGCAATCTGCGCATCCGGCACGAGGATGCGCGCGGCGAA
This sequence comes from Streptomyces sp. NPDC018019, assembly GCF_044327805.1. Taxonomy (NCBI): domain Bacteria; kingdom Bacillati; phylum Actinomycetota; class Actinomycetes; order Kitasatosporales; family Streptomycetaceae; genus Streptomyces; species Streptomyces sp. NPDC018019. Next base: position 42,399 of record NZ_JBIRGD010000047.1, read on the forward strand.
GGCGTCACAGGCGGCTTCCTCGAACGCTTCGGAGTCCTCCCAGTCGAACAGGCGCTGCCCCAGCTCGGGGTCGGTCTGCTGGAGATGGTGGCCCAGCTCGTGCAGGCCGGTGAATCCGCGGCGCCGATGTGAGCGGGCCGCCCCGACCACCAGCGTGGGGGGATCGGTCTGCGACCGGTAGCTGCCGGCCACCGAGCACCGGCCACCGCCGTCCGACGCGGCCTCCAGCAACACCTGGACGTCCATCCAGCGGCCCAGCTCGGCCAGCGGATCCGCACGCAGCGCTTCCACAGCGCCGGGGTGCAGCCGCTCAAGAGCCGAGATCATCGCCTCCGCCTGACGCGGAGCCTCCTGGTCGAACCGGCGCCGTGTCACGCGCCGCCCTTCGTAGTGTCCTCGCCCCCGAGGAACTGCCGCAGACGGGCGTCCCAGTCGGCCGCGCCACCGCCTGTCTCGCGAGCGGCCAGGGCGAAGGCGCCGTAACTGCCCCAAAGACGCGCCTGGGCTTCACTGATCTCCAGCTGCCGGGCGCGGCGTACCCATACCGAGCGCCACCGCGGGTGCTCTATGGCCTGGACGAGATCGGCGGGCAAGGGACGGACCGTCCGGGCGATCTGCTCTGCGCTCAGCCCGGTCGCCGAGGCGATGACCCCGATCCGGTCGGCAGGCAGCGGGGCCTTGCCGCGAAGCAGTTTCATGACCTCGGGCTGCGGCATATCCAAGGCAGAGCACAGCATCCTCAAGTCCAACCGGTCGCCGAGCAGCGACGCCAAGGTCCCGGGAGGCCGTCCGCTCTCCTGAACCGGCAGACCGGGCGCATGTTGCAGATGCTCCAGATCATCAGCGAGGCCGGCTCGCGTCTCGGCATCCGGCTCCAGGGCGGAACGGATCATCTGTCCCTGGCGTACCCCTGCCGCGGCCGGCGCCGGCCGGCCCTGGGCCCGGGCCGCCGCACACCCCACGATGTCCTCGTCCCAGGCATCGACCACGCGCTCCAGCACGCGCATGGGGACACAGGAGACCAGCCCTGCCCACACGGTGGCCTCGACGCCGAACGCGGTACGTGCCCCGTCCACGACCACGCTGGTCTCATCCTCACCGGGCGGGTCGATCGTGACGGGGACGGCGTTCACCTCACGGGCGCCCACCTCCAGGATCAGCACAAGCATGCTGACCTCGTCCCAGCGTGCCCGCCATACCTGACCAGCCTTGATCTCCGCCTGAGCCGGATCACCGAAGCGCTCTCTCAGCCCTGCCTCCGACAGAGCATGCGGCCCACGCATCTTTCGGGCCAGGTCCAGGAACCGCTGCGGCACTTTCGAGTCACTCATGGTGTCCTCCCGCATCCATCGACTGAGCAGGCCTCCACCATCGACTGACGTCATACCGGCCAGGACGTCCGGCCCTGGCCGCGCTCATCGTGTCTGCGCCGCTTCGCTGCACAGCCGGATCACCTCCGACCCCACCGAACGTACCTGGTCCCCGTCTTCGTTCCCGACGAGCTGCTGCAGTTTCTCCTTCAGACGTGTTCCGTGGTAATACGCCTGGGAGCGGCCGCAGCCCAAATGCGCCTGGAGCTCTCCCGGGCGCTCCAGATACGCGACCATGCCCCGCTCCTGAGGGCTGAGCATGGCCACGATCTGTGCTGCGGCAGACGCCGCACCGGCCTCGTCGTCGCGAGCAAGCACGATCTCCTCCGGGGAGGAGTGCGCACTGGCGGTGATCTGCGATCCCGCATCGTCGGGGAGCGGGAGGACTCTCGGATCCAGCGCCACGGGAAAACGAGCGATGAACACCTCGACGAGCTGCGCGACCTCCATCGATCCGGCGGCGGTGGACAAAACCGCACGGATCACAGCTTCCAGCGACTTCCTGTCAGCGAGAGGGGCACGACGCGTTTCACTGGTCCACTTCGGGATCTTGACGTTCGACACGGCGTACGCGGCGTCGACGAGCGGGTCGGGGGGACCGGACCAAGGCTGCACCGTCGTGCCGGACAAGCGCCACCTACCGGCCCCCGCCTCGCCCGGCGGCACCGCCTCGAAGGCACTGCAGTCCGTCAGCGCCTCTTCCAGCGAGCGCCTGACCGAACCGAGCGCGGTTTTGCGGGCCTGGTCGATCAACCAGCGCCGGATCGATGTCCGCAGCAATCGTCCGACACTGTCATCGTCGTCGGCCTGAGCCAGGAGATTGGCGGTGACCGCCTGGAGGCGGTCTGCCAGGAACTCATACAGCAGATCCTCCTCGTCGGCCTTCTGCCAGCCGGCCGGCGGAGCCAGAACGGGGAAGCGCCGTGCTTCCTGCCACACCAGCTTGCCGGTCAGCGTCAGACACGCGGGGCCGAAGCACCCGACTTCGTGCAGTTCGTCGAATACGGAAATAGCCGGTACCTCCCCTTGATGGGCGAACCGTACGCCAAGGAGCCCTTCCGGAGCAGGGAAATGCACATTCCGGCTCGCACCGCGACCACGCCCGAGGGCTACATCCACCCCCACCCCCGAGGGTTAAATCCAACCCAAGCCAACCCCAGCCGAGCCGGCCCCGCCCGAGGATTACTCCCAGCGCATCCCAAGCTCGGACAGTTCCTCGACCCGCTCGGGCGCTAGCCGCGCCCGGCGAGAGCGGCTGTTGGCGATGAACACCCCCAGCGCCTGCTCGTCCCCGCCGACCTTCTCGACATGTCGGTGTGGCACCTCCAGATGCCCCTCCCGCTCCCGGTACTGGCGGGCAGCAGCCAGATTGGCTGCCCACACCTGCGCCCGCGTCCGCCGCGGCGCCACCCCGGTCCGCTCGTCCCTCTTCAGGGGCCCGAGCCCGAGTGTCTCCTTCAGCAGCCATTGCTGCACCGCCCCCAGGGCGTCCCAGCCGCGCCGCTGGCCGCCGGCCCACCGTCCCAGGTCCTCTCCTTGGACCACCACCTGTCCCGGCTCCTCGGCCAGCGCCTGACCCTCCTGGACGTGCAGCCGGGCAAGGTGGAAGCACCGCTGCCACGCAACCGACCACGAGGGGCACCACGAGGCGTCGATGTCCTCCAGGGCCCGCCGCCGAGCCGCACTCAGCCCACCCGCCTCCTGCTCCCTCTCGCCCCCTCTTGCCGCCGCCCGCTGGTTCTTCAGCCACACACCCACCGGGTAGCTCTCCCACATCGCGTCCGTCGGCGCCAGCAGGTGCCCGTGCTCGGCGGCCCACCCCCGCGCCGCCGACAGCCCCTCGGCGAACGCGACCTCGGCATGCGACCAGATCATGCCGAGCTCCTCCAGCTGCCCCACCCGCTCCCCGCTCAGCTCCCCACGGCTGTGCGCACTCCGCTGCCGGGCGATCCACACTCCCAGAGCGAACCCGTCCACGGTCCGGTACTCGTAGGGAACCGCCAGGTCACCATGGTCACTGCGGTAGGCCAGTGCAGCCGCCAGACCTCGCCGCCAGAACTGCTTCTCCGGCTGCAGCACCCGCAGACTGATGAAAGCCGCCAGCTGCGCGGCATCCCGAGGCCGGGAGAACGACAACAGCTCCGCAGCCACCCTGCCCACCTCGCCCGCCCCCTCCACCGCCCCGCCGCCCGACCGGCCCCCGGCCACCTGAGGAACGGCCAGCTGCTCCACGGCCTGCGCGTCATGCGCCCGCAGAGCTATCAGCACCTTCACCAGCTCCCCATAGGCCCGCGAGACCAGCATCTCGTCGGGCTGCTCACCCGGGCCGAGGAAGACGGGAACGACCAGGGAAGCCACCTTGCCCTCGCCCGGCTGCATGCGAAGCGCCCGCCCCACCGCCTGGACGATGTCGACCGCCGACCCCCGCACATCCGCGAACACGACCGCGTCGCACTCCTTGGTGTCCACTCCCTCACCCAGCACCCGCACCGACGAGAGCACCCGCACCCAGCCGGCACCCGCAACAACCTCCGGCTCCGACGCGAACCCTGCCAGCACCGCCCCCCGGTGCCCCGGCCTGTGCTCCCCGCACAGCCAGTCCGCCCACACCCCCTCAGCCCTCGGGTACGACCCCGGATCACTCTCGTGCAGCTCCTTCGCCACCCCGCCCAGACCACTGGAGAACGCCTCGGCCTCACCCGTGCGGTAATGAAACGTCAGCAACCGCCTCAGCCGCCGCTCCGCAGCAACCTTCATCACCGCCGTCTGCAAAGCCGCCAGCCGCGCCCCCCGCACCCGCGCACTCCTACCCGCACTCCCAGCCAGATCGACCACGGGCAACCCAAGATCCGCGATGTCCACACACACCACCTGGTAACGAGCGATCAGCCCCCGCTCGATCGCCTCCGACAGCGACAGCCGATACACCACCGGCCCGAACACCGCCTCGTCGTCCATCGACGCAACCAGCTCACCGCCCTGCGGACCCTCCCGATCCGCCACCTCCCACAACCGCGGCGTCGCTGTCATGTACAACCGACGCAGCGCCGGCACCCGCCCATCGTCATGAACCCCAGCCCACGCCTTCCCCAACGCCCCCGACGTCCGGTGCGCCTCATCCACCACCACCAGGTCCCACGCACCCAGCCCCGCGCGATGGCTCCGCTCCAGGACGCCCAGCCCCAGCGAGGCGTAGGTGGCAAAGACCGTCACCGAATCCAGGCCCGACACCCACCCCACCAGCTCCGCCTCGTCGGTGGTGCACCGAAGGATCTGCGTGTCCTCACCCGACAGGGAACAGGCACCGAACATCGGACCCCGACGCCCCGCCTCGCGCCACACCGACACCGTCTGGGCCAACAGCCCGAGCGTGGGAACAAGAACCAGAACCCGTCGTGCACGCAGAGCCCGCGCCGCGTGGACCGCGATCAGACTCTTCCCCGTGCCGGTGGCAGCAACAACCTGAGCCCGCAGCCCACCCGGTGACCCTGGATCAGGAACATGCCCCAAAGCCCGCACCACCGCGTCAACAGCTTCGACCTGATGAGGACGAAGCTTCCATCGAGCTGACACAGCGAACCACCTCTCACCCCGGGGCACCCGGCAGAGGCACTACCCGCTCAGCGTAGACTTTATCCGCGCCCAGTTTTGATTGCAGACCACCGCAGGCCCAGCTTCCACCCCACTATGACAGGGACACCACCCACAGCGTGCGAGCTTGAATGAACAGCCCCCATCCGAGTAGAGGCCAAGGCAGACACCCAACCCCAAGCCACCCCCGCCCCGTAGCCAGCCGCCCGCGCAGCGGGCCAGGCTTGAAGGTGAAGCCGAAAAGCCTCAGGCAGGGGAGCGTAGCGGACCTGCCCAACCGGACTGCGCAGCAGTCCGGTTCACTGCTGGCCGAGCGAAGCCGGCCAGCAGTGAACACTCCGTCAAGCAACCGCAGCGTAGCGGAGGTTGCCCTGGGAGAGCGCAGCGAACCCAGGACCGCCGCGCGAAGCGCGGCGGTTTCGCTTGGACACGCGCAGCGTGTTCCAACCCGCTCCGCGGG
>NZ_JBIRGD010000048.1:0-47353 GCF_044327805.1 Streptomyces sp. NPDC018019
AACACCCCGGCCCCGCCGGCATGCAACCGAACTCGTCGGCATGTTCAACGCCGGAGTCGTGCCCGCGACATGGGCATCGGGAATGCCGCTCAACAAATGGGCGCTGGCCCGCAGTGAACGCCTCTGGCGGCACATCTCCGTTCGCTACCCACCCGGCTGGACCGGTGCCGGCGCGCCGCTGCTGGTCCGGGCCCGCTACCGCAAGGAGCCACACGACCCGCCGTACAAGGTGCGCCCTCGGTACGAGCTGCGAGTGAGCCAGGAAGAGCAGCAGGCAACGTCCGCCCCCACGGAACAGAAGACGCTCTTCTGAACGGCCACGGCCCGGAACGCAGCGATCCCCGCCAGCCCCGGGAAGAAGGTGGTTTAATTTCATCGTCGCGGTCGGAGCGGGCAACCTCCGGCCAAAACCCCGGCCCGCCTGGTGGCCGGGCCTCCAAACAGAAGTGACGGCCAGCGCACAAGGGCAACAAGGCGCTGGCCGTCGTGTTCTCTCACCAGAAAGAACCCCTCCATGCTAAGCGACCACGACGCCGCTCGTCCCCAGCCCGGCGACCTCGCCCACCTCAAGGCGGGTAACAGCATCGGCGCCGGACCGGACGACCTCTTCGTCATCGTCGACGACGTCCCGCCCCGCGGCGAACGCCTCGTACTCAACCGCCCGGACGGCCACCCGGACCGAGACGACTGGGCCGCAGCCCTCGTCCCGGCCGACATCGCCACCCTCATCCGGATCACCCCCGAAGGCACCCGCACCTGGGCGCCAGCCCCTGACCCCGAGGCCAGCTCATGAAACCGCCGGCCCCTGCCGACCCCGAGCACGGACAGGAGAACGCCTTGCACCGCGACAACGGCCGCACGCTCTACTCGCGCGCCGACCTCCAGGAGGTACACCAGCTCAGCGAATCGACCCTTCAGAACCTCTGGACCGACCGGGAGAACAACGGCCACCCTGACGCCGAGATCATCGATGGCGTCATGCACTGGGACGACGCCGAGTGGGCCCTCTGGTACCGGGAGCTCCAGCGGCAGCGCGCCGCCGCCGTCACCAAGAACCCACCGGACCTCGCCGGCGACCCGGAAGAAGAAGTCGGCCCGGCCGGGGCCGCCCGCATCTGCGGCTACGCCGACACCTCCACCGTCTCCCACAACGTCAAGAACCCGCCCGAGGGCTGGCCGGCGCCGTCCAGCTACGACCTGCTGCCCAGCGGACGCCAGCGGCCCAAGTGGAAGCGGTGGGAGCTGTGGCGGTACGTCGCGGAGCGCAAGGGCCGCGGGCACGCCGGCGGCCGTCCGAAGGGCCGGCGCGGGCTGGCGTACCCGTACCAGGGAGACGAACGGCTCTCCCTCGCTCGCCAGGCTCTGAAGGAGAACCCCGGGGCGACGAACGCAGAGCTGATCACGCAGCTCCAGGGACAGACGGAGCGGACGTACTCGCGTCCCGTCTGGAACCTGATCCTGAAGTCCGCCCGCGAGCACCCCGAGGAGTGAGCATGCCCGAGACACGCTGCCCCCGCTGCGGCGGCCCGCTCGGCGACCGGCCGGCACGTTCCCGCTTGACTACCGTCCGCGAGGTGTCCATCTGCACCTCATGCGGTACGGAGGAAGCCGTACGGCAGGCAGATGGGAAGTCTCCCGTGCCGTTCGGGGAGTGGCCCATCGGGAACTGAAAGGCAGCGGAACGCCCCGCCCCCTAGCGAGCTGGGGTGCGGGGCGTTCTCGTCGCGTACGGCTGCCCGCCTCATGCCAGCGTGTCTGTCCGACCGACGCACGCGATACGAAGCATCCGCAGCCGTGCGATGACCTGCCGGTGCACACTGTCGTCCGCTCCATCTGCGCGGAGCGCGCGGTAGACCAGGTGGTGCAACTCCGTGATCGTTGCTGCGGGCAGAACGAAGACACCGGAGATGCTGAGGCCCGTGTCGATCTTGTGCGAGAGCGTGCGGCGGAGGTTGCCCCACGCCTCCTCGACCGGTTGCTTTTCCTCCGGTGCAGCGCGGAATTTCTCCAACTCCAGGATCAGCTTGTGGGCGTGCTGGTCGAGGGCGGCGCACAGGCGGCGCACGCGGACGAACACCTTCAGCGAGGCGCCGAGAACACCCAACGTCACGGTGGCCATGACCCCGACGAATACCGTGCTGTACGGGCTGTTCGTCCGGACGTGCTGCAACAGCAGGAGAACACCGACGAGGCCGCACGTATGGACCGCGACCCGCAGGGGTGCGGCGCGGCGAAGCCGCCCAGGGAGCCGCTCATACGCCCAGCTCGAAGGCTCGACGCCGGAGCCATACAGGGAGTGGTACGCCCACACGAGGAACAGCAGCACCGTCGCCATGACGCGGTCGGACGGAGCCAGCAACAAGGCCACGGAGAGCACGAACACGGCGGTAAGGGCGACGTAGGCAACCAGCGGTGCGGCGGTTATCCGTTGTTGGGCCTTTCGAGGTAGCTCCTCGATCATCGGCCGCAGCAGCCAAGAGGCCGCGATGCTGGCGACGACGCCGAACCCGAGGCTGCAACTGAGCAGGGTGAGGCTGGTTGTCCCTGTGAGCACCACGGTGAACTGGAACGTGATGGTGACCACGATCAGGGCGCACGCCCAGGCAGCCTGCCAGGTCGTGGAATGATCGCGTATCCATTGCGCTCCCCGTCGCGTGGCCGTAGCCGGATCGAGGGCGATAACGCGCTGGTTTGACCGGTTCATCGTGCTCCCCGTGGTGCTTGGCTCCTCGCTGCCTTCTCGCATAAGGCCTCGGGCTACCGCTAACGCCAGCCGGCCCGTGGCCCAGCAGCCAGGTAACAGTCCTAGTCAGGAAGCGCATCCTGCCAAAGTCCCCGGTCGACGCGAGAGGGGTGTCCGGTGCAGTCGGAGGCTGCGCCGCCGGGTGCGGGTGACCAGCATGGCGAAGAGTAAGTCTTCAGAGCGTGCGCCGATGTTGTGAAGTCCCACCTCGCGTTTTCGACGGGCGGTAGCTCGTCCCCACCGCTCCCGTACCCGCAGGTGTCCGCGGGTTCGGTTGTGGGCGGGGACGTTGTCGTGAGGCTTCACCCCTCGTGGCTTTATGTGTAAAGGGAGAGGACGAGGCGGCGGCACGGGCCGGGTGCCGCCGCCTCGGGGAACTGGACTACCCGGCCTGGTTCTTCGTGTGCTTGGGCAGGCAGAACATCAGGGCCCACAGCAGGGCCAGGAGGCTGCCGACCCACCACAGCACGGTGATGAACGCGTCGCGGTTGAGTGCGGCGTCAGGTGAGCCGTCGGTGGTGGCGAAGAACACCAGGGCGGTCAGCGCGGTGCCCAGGGCGATGCCCAGGTGCATCGCGGTGTTGAACAGGCCCGAGGCGGCGCCGGCGTTCTCGTGCGGGACCTTGGCCAGTGACAGGTCGGCGAGCGGGCCGCCGACCATGCCGAGGCCGAAGCCGATCAGTATCACCGGCGCGGTCATGCCCAGCAGGGTCAGCTCCGCCTGACCTGCGTGGATCTGGAGCCCGTAGGCGGCCATCGCAGCGATCGTGATGAGCGCCCCGGCCTGGGGAAGGCGGCGGGCGAAGCGCCCGGCGCTCTTCGCCGCGACCGTCGCACCGCCCAGCTCTCCGACGGAGAGCAGCACGAAGGCCAGCGCCGCGAGGACGGGGCTCATGCCCAGTCCGTGCTGGAGGTACAAGGTCCAGGTCATGAAGAACAGCCCGCACAGCAGGCCGTGCATCAGCTGCGCGGCCATGCCGCCGGAGAACTGCCGGCCCCGGAAGAGGGACAGCGGCACGAGGGGTGCGTTGTTCTGCTTGCGCTTCTGGTGGCGCAGGAAGACGCCGAGGACGAGGAGACCTGCGGCGAGCAGGGCGAAGCACCACAGCGGCCAGTGATGCAGGTGCCCCTCGGAGAGCGGGAAGACGATCAGGACGATGGCCAGTGCGGACAGCGCCATCCCGGTCAGGTCGGGCCGGTCGGCCTTCCGGGCGGTGGACTCGGGGATGAACTTGCGCCCCAGGAGGAACACGGCGAGGCCGACGGGCACGTTGACCAGGAAGATCGGCCGCCAGGACAGCCCGAACAGGTTCGCCTGGGTGAGCAGGCCGCCCATCACCGGGCCCAGGACGTTCGCGATGGACAGGACCGCCCCGTACAGGCCGAACGCCTTGCTGCGGCTGTGCCCCTCGAACGTGACATGGAGGGTGGCCAGGACCTGCGGAATCATCAGGGCCACTGCCACGCCTTGGAGCAGGCGGGCACCGATCAGCATGCCCGGCCCGGCAGCGAGGCCGCACAGCAGTGAGGCCGCGGTGAACACGACGGTGCCGATCAGGAGGAGCTTGCGCCTGCCGTAGAGGTCGCCGAGGCGTCCGCCGGTGATCAGCCCGATGGCGACGGGCAGGGAATAGCCGGTGGTCAGCCACTGCAAGGCCGCCGGTCCCGCGCCGGTCGACTCCTGGATCGCGGGCAGCGCGGTCAGGACGACCGACTGGTCGAGGAGGTTCAGGAGCTCGGCCCCCAAGAGCACCAAGAGGGCGATGCGGGCAGCCAGGGCCATTTTCGGGTGGTGTGGTGCTGGGTCGTCCGGGGACGAGGTGGTGTGCTGCGGCTCGTTGCCGAGCGCGGAGGAAGACAAGACGGAAAACTCCAGATCCAAAGGATCGGGGAGCCCTGCCGGCAGCCGCACCGGGTCCGGAAAGCACGAAACCCGGGGCAGACGGCAGAGCTGCACCCGGGAAGAAAACTGCGGGAAGGGTGACGCAACTCAGGCCAGCGCGACGTCCGCCCCCGGACACGTGCGACACATCAGCACGCGGGGAACGCGGACGGCTACATGGCCCGGTTAATAAGTCGTCACCTCAAGATCGACACAGAAGGAAGAGGAAATCCATCGCTGCCACCGATACCTCGGCACAGGAACTCTCTCACTGTACGACATCCCAGGCTCCCGACGCAAACCAGACGTCTGTGACAGCATCCGAGGCGCCCTGCCGCTCGCATCCGGCGCGGTGGCCGGCACCTACCACGCCGGTCGCTTCAGTGCGGCAGGTGAGGGTCTGTTCCTTCGAGTGCTCGGCGCTCCTTCGCGGCCTGTTCCTTCATCTGGTCGTCGGTGCGCGTGCTGTGCCAGATGGTGCCCTCCCACTTCACATACTGAAGTTCGCGGTCTCAGAGGAGGACCGGCTTGAGGTGGCCGTGGAAGAGGAGCGTACGGCCCTGGTCCCGGCGGCTGCGGCTGAACCACATCGCGCTCTTCTCGTGCCGGGCGAGCCGGTTCGCCGCGACGCCGGGGGGTGCCGCGGACACGGCCGGGTGTGTAGGTGGTCAGGGGGGCGGCCGGGTAGTTGCCAGGAGTCGGCGAGAGCCCAGTGCGCGATGGCGTCGCCACCGCGGTCGGGTGGGCTGTAGGGGTAGGTGACACGACCTGCGACCTCAGCGAGGAAGCGGGCCCGCTCGGCTTCGCTGCCGCCGGCCAGCCGACGCCAGTAGGGCGAGGCGATCAGCGGGGCGAGGGTGACGGCTTCGGGATAGACCGCGGCGAACAGCCGCGAGGTGCTGTAGTCGACGTACTCCTGCTTCTTCCGGTCGAAGGGGATCAGGAGGTGGAGGCGGTCGTCCCAGGTGTCCCAGGAGCCGAAGGGCTTCGGGCGTCCGTCCACGGACCAGATGTGCGCGCAGAGCATGAGGGCGGTCAGTACCGCGTCGTAGGTGGCGGCCCAGCCGTAGCGCCGCAGGAGAAGCATGTGGCGCCGCTGTGCGTCGATGATCTCCGGGAGCCGGGCGAGATCGACGGCGAGATGGTCGACGTCGGGCGGCCCGATCCAGGTGCCGTGCCGCAGGCAGACGTAGGTGTGGTGGGGCAGGAGCCGGACCACCTTGCCGCCGGGATGGCGGGCGTCGCAAAGGTGGCAGCCAGTCTGCGGCTGGTGGCGGAACATCTCCCAGTTCGGCGCCGGGTCGCGCAGTTCCGGCATCGCGCCGGCCAGGCCGTGGACGCTGCGGCCGGTCAGCGCGGCGAGCCGTTCGGGGACGACGACACGGCGCCCGGCCCCGGGATAGGCGGGCCGGGTCGGGCAGCGTGCGGATGAGCATCAGGCCGCGCGCCTCCGCCGCCTGGTCACCTTGGCCGAGGCGGGCCTGTCGTGCACCATGCGGCGGGCGCCGCCGCTGAGGCCAGCAATGTCACCGTCTCCGAAGCCCTGGCCCGGATGCGCGCCCACGCCTTCAGCCACTAACGGCTCCTCAAGGACGTCGCCCACGACATCCTCACCTGGCGGCTCCGTCTGGAGGAAGATCGCGACCCCCCTGGCTAGTCGCCTTCGTCCCGCCTCTGGCGGCCCACGACCGGCTAACCCCACCCCTCGCCGCAAGGTAATTCTTCAGCCCGCAAGATCCTCCGCAAGTGAAGCTTCAGTCCACAGACTTCGACGTGACAGGACACGAGTGACCGAGGCTCGCCCCGGTTGATCACGATCTGGGGTTCAGGCGCGATCAGTAGGAGGACGCCGAGTTGTTCTTGGCCCAGAGCTTCTCGGCGTCGGAGCCTGCCGGGGGCGGCACGAGCCCGTTGATCATCCAGAGGTCATCGCTGGTCTCGTCGATGTGGAACTCCCAGTGCAGCCCTGCGCTCCGTTCGAGATGGGGCTGCAGCATGCCCCTGATCCATTGGGCGGTCCGGCGCCGGCTCTGCTGGTCGGGGTTGCGGCGGGCGATGTGGTCGATGGTGATGCGGACCCCGGCCGGGGCGGGCTCCCCGCCGACGTAGAAATCCTCGGGCCGGGTCTCGCGGAAGAGGGTGACCACGTAGAACCTGGGCAAGCCGACCTGTTCGTAGTGGTCAGCGATGTGGGAGGCGAGTCGGTGCTTCTGCGCATCGGTGAAGGTTCCGGGTGTGTGATGAATGGTCCACAGCGGCATGGCGGTTACTCCTGGAAATGTCGGGACGGGGCGTCAACGGGCGGCCGAGAACGCCAGGCCTTCCACGGGGCCGGACAGTGCCGCCTTGGCGGCGGCCGAGGCATCGTCCGCGAGCACCTCCGTGGCCTCGGCCTCCAGGCCGTCGACGATCCGCGCGGCCACCTCGGCCGGCGTCGCCTTCGGCAGTTCGAAGGCGGAGGTCATCCCGGTGTCGATGAACCCTGCGTGGACGCCGACGACCTGGGTGTTCTGGTGCCCCAATTCGAGTCGGAGCGAGTTCGTGACGGACCACGCCGCCGCCTTGGACGCCCCGTAGGCGCCGCTGCCGGCCAGCCAGGACAGCACGGAGTGCATGTTCACCAGTGCGCCCCCGCCGTTCGCGGCCAGGATCGGTGCGAACGCTCGTGCCACCCGCAGCAGCCCGAAGACGTTGACGTCGAACGTCGCGGTGACGCGTTCGAAGTCACCCGTGAGCAGTGGAGCCGGCAGCAGGACTCCAGCGTTGTTGAACACGATCTCGGCATCGGCGGCGGCCTCCGTGAGAGCGGCGGCCGACGCCGCCGAGCGGACCTCCAGTTCGGCGGTAACCACCTCCGGGCGGTTGTCGGTGTACGGCGAGCGCGCGGTCGCGTACACCTTGCGCGCCCCGCGTGCCAGCACCTCGTCCACCAGCGCCGCGCCGAGCCCCCGCCGGCCCCCGGTCACCACAACCACCCTGCCTGCTACTGCAACCACAGCATCTCCCACCTGGATAACGAGAACGTTAGCGAGATGGAAGCACGTCCCGCTGGATAACGCAATCGTTAGTTACAATGGCGGGGTGGTGATGAACTTCGAGGAGCGGCTGCACGACCGGGACGCGTGGTCGGTCGGTGACGGATGCTCGGCGGGGCGGGTGCTGGACCTGCTCAGCACCAAGACGGTGTTCCTGGTGGTCCGCGAATGCTTCTACGGCACCACCAGGTTCGAGGATTTCGTGGAGCGGATCGGGGCCTCGGCGCCCGCGGTGTCACGCGCACTCAAACAGCTCAAGGCCGCACAGATCGTCGCACCCGTTCGCTACCGGGAACCGGGGAGGCGGGCCCGCGACGAGTACCGGCTGACCGAGGCCGGCGAGGACCTGCTGCCGGTGTTCCTGTCGCTGATGCAGTGGGGCGACAAGTACCTACAGGACGACTGCCCGCCCCTGACGTTCGTCGAGGCCGACACCGGCCGTCCGGTGCGGGTTGGCGTAAGCGCCGACCCGGCGCCGGAGGCGGCGTCCGACGACATCGAGATTCGGCTGAACCCCGCCTGGCGGCGCGGCTGAACCGGGCCGCCCGGCGAACAGACCGATCCCCGCCCGCTGTCCACCGATCGGTGGACACAGGACCGCCCCCTTGGTTGTACTACCGCGCCTTCGCAGCTGGAAATCTGGAGGCATGGGAGAAACAGCAATACGGGTGCGGGGCTTGTGCAAGAAGTACGGTGACCACGTCGCCGTCAACCACCTCGACCTTGACATCCGACGGGGCGAGGTCTTCGGCATCCTCGGGCCGAACGGTGCGGGCAAGAGCACCACCGTGGAGATCCTGGAAGGCCACCGCAGCCGCGACCGCGGTGAGGTGGAGGTGCTCGGGGAGGACCCGGGGCGCGCCTCGCGGCGGTGGAAGTCCCGTATCGGGATCGTCTGGCAGAACGAGGTCGTCACCGGCGAGCTGACGGTCGCCGAGACCGTACGGCACTACGCCCGGTACTTCCCCGACCCGCGCGGCCACGAAGAGATCATCCACCTCGTCGGGCTCTCCGACGAGGCAGGCGCCCGGGTCAGTGAGCTCTCCGGAGGCCAGCGACGCCGGGTGGACGTGGCCATCGGTGTCATCGGCCGCCCCGAGCTACTGTTCCTGGACGAGCCGACCACCGGATTCGACCCGGCGGCCCGGCGGCAGTTCTGGCACCTGATCCGGTCGCTCGCCAACGACGGCACGACCATCGTGCTCACCTCCCACTACCTCGACGAAGTAGAGGCTCTCGCCGACCGGCTGGCCGTCGTCGTCAAGGGCAAGGTCGTCGCCGAGGGCGACCCCGCCACCCTCGGCGGGCGCGCCCGCGCACGGGCAACCGTGTCCTGGCTCGCCCCGGAGGGGCCGAGGGAGTGCCACACGGACACGCCCACCAGCGTCATCCACGAGCTTGCGGCGCAGTTCACCGGCGAGGTCCCGGAGCTGGCGGTCAGCCGCCCCACTCTCGAAGACATGTACCTCGGCCTCATCAAGGAGCAGGAGGCATGACACAGACTCTCGTGGGCGACCCAGCAGCCAACCGGCCGCACCCCGTCGGCGGGGGCGGCAAGCTGCCTGGCGCTTTCCGGCTCGGGCTGCTCCGCGGCGGCCTGGAGATCAAGCAGTTCTTCCGGGCCAAGGATGCGGTCGCGTTCACCTTCGCCCTGCCGGTCGTCATGATGGCAATGTTCGCCTCGATCTTCCACGACAAGATCCAGGGCGCAGGGATCACCGTCTCGCAGCTGTATGTCGCCGCCATGCTCGGCGCAGGCCTGATGTCGACCAGCTTCCAGTCCATCGGTATCGGCATCGCCACCGAACGAGACGAGGGAAACCTGCGCAGGCTGCGGGCCATGCCCATGCCGCGCAGCTCGTACTTCCTCGGCAAGCTGTGGCTGGTCCTGGTGACCGGTGTGGCGGAAACCACACTGCTGCTCGCCGTCGGCGTCGCCGCTTTCGACATGGAGCTGCCCACGGCACCGGGCAAGTGGCTGACTTTCAGCTGGGTGCTGCTCCTGGGCCTGATCGCCTGCGCGCTGCTGGGCATCGCGATGAGCAGCGTGCCGCGCGACGCGAAGAGCGCCACACCGATCCTGATCCTGCCTTTCCTCATCCTCCAGTTCATCTCCGGCGTTTACATCTCCATCAACAGCATGTCCGGCTGGATGCTCAAGGCCGGCTCGTTCTTCCCGCTGAAGTGGATGTGCCAGGGTTTCCGTGCGGTCTTCCTGCCCGACCAGGCGAAGGTGCTGGAGCAGGCAGGAGACTGGGAGCTCGGCCGGGTCGCCCTCGTCCTGGGCGCTTGGTGCATCGGAGGATTGGTACTTTGCCTGACAACGTTCCGCTGGAAGAGCCGGCGCCACGGATGACCGTGCCCTCAGCGGCCCCGCAGCCAGGCGTCCGCGCCCCGCACGCGTGGCAGCAGAACGCCTGGATGTGGGACATTCACTTCGCGGTGGCGCTGCTGGCGGCGGAACTCTTCGTCGTCTTCTCGCACGGACCGCAGCCGTGGGTCTCACTGCTGGACGGCTGGCTGCTGTTGTCCGCCCCGCTGTACGTGGCCGTCGGGCGGCCCGCCCTCCTCCACGACCCGGAGAACTCCCCGCGCGCCCTCGCCTTCGGTACCGGGATGGCCGTGCTCTACACGCCCGCGGCGATCGTCGCTCAGGAGGCGTCCGTCGCCATGGTCGCCCTGGCACCGCTGTCTTACCTGCTGCTGTCCCGCTTCCGGGCGATGACCTTCCTGCTGGTGTACAACTTCGCCCCGGCCCTCGGCTGGGCGGTCCTATGGTGGGACGAGCCGGGGCACTTCCTGCGCGCCATGCTGATCGCCGCCGCCGTCGCCGGGTCCTCGCTGACCATCGGCGGGTGGGTGGAGAGCATCGCCGCGCAGAGCTCCGAGCGCGCGAACCTGGTCCGCCGGCTCGAGGACAGCCGGAACGAAGTGGCCCGGCTCTCCGTCGCGCACGGCGCCTTGCTGGAGCGTGAGCGGCTCGCCCGCGAGATCCACGACACTCTCGCCCAGGGCTTCACCAGCCTCGTGATGCTCTGCCAGGCGCTGGAGGGCGAGCCGGACCACACCACCGAACGGGCCCGCCGCTACGTCGATCTGATGCAGCGGACCGCCCGTGAGAACCTCGCCGAGTCCCGCTCCCTGGTCGCCTCCCTCACCCCTGCTCAGCTGGACAGCAACTCCCTGGACGAGGCCGTAAGCCGCCTCGGCGAGCGACTGGCCGAGGAACTGGGTATCACCGTGGACATCCGGGTCACCGGCACTCCGCGCACCCTGCCGCCCGCCGTCGAAGTGGTGGCCCTGCGCGCCTCTCAGGAGGCCCTGTCCAACGTCCGCAAGCACGCCGACGCCTCACACGTCGAGCTTGCCCTGACCTACACCCCCACCAGCCTGGAGCTCACGGTGCGGGACAACGGGCGCGGCTTCTCACCCACCGCATCAGCCACGGGCTACGGCCTGCCCGGCATGCGCGCCCGGGTCATGGAGATCGGCGGTACAACACGGCTGACCAGCGCTCCCGGCGAGGGAACCCGGCTCACCGTACGGCTGACCGCGGTCCCCTGTCCCGACAAGGCCCACGTCTGCCCCGCACCGTTCCAGGAGACCAACCGATGATCCGCATCCTGCTCGTTGACGACCATCCTGTGGTGCGGGAGGGACTGTGCGGCATGCTCGACGTCCAGCCCGACCTGGAGGTGGTCGGCAGCGCGTCGTCGGGGCCCGAGGGCGTCGCGCTGTGCGCGCGCTTGAAGCCCGACCTCGTGCTGATGGACCTGAAGATGCCCGGCGGCGACGGCGTGGAGGCCACCCGGCAGATCCTCGCCGCGGACTCCGGCACCCGCGTCGTGGTGCTCACCACGTACGAGACGGACCGCGACATCCTACGCGCCGTCGAAGCAGGAGCCGCCGGTTACCTTCTCAAGGACGCCTCCAGCCGCGACCTCGCCGACTCCGCCCGAGCCGCTGTACGGGGCGAGACCGTGCTCGCCCCCACAGTGGCGGCGGCGCTCGTTTCCAAGCTGCG
Organism: Streptomyces sp. NPDC018019; assembly: GCF_044327805.1. Taxonomy (NCBI): domain Bacteria; kingdom Bacillati; phylum Actinomycetota; class Actinomycetes; order Kitasatosporales; family Streptomycetaceae; genus Streptomyces; species Streptomyces sp. NPDC018019. The sequence goes on from NZ_JBIRGD010000048.1 coordinate 11,685, forward strand.
CGGTGGCGAGCCGGAGCGGCCCCAGCTGTCACAGCGGGAGCTGGAGGTCCTGCGGCTGGTGTCCGAGGGATGTACCAACTCCGAGGTCGGCCGCCGCCTGTTCATCGGCGAGAGCACCGTCAAGACCCATCTGATGAGAAGCTTCGGCAAACTCGGGGTCTCCGACCGTACCGCCGCGGTCGCCCGTGCGATGCAACTCCGGCTGCTGCCGACGGAATGACCGGGCGGCGGGCGCTCACGCCCCCGCGCCCGCCGCCCGGCCGCTGACCGCTCGCCTCGGCCTCGCCAGCCCCCGGGCTTCAGGAAGAAGCGGCGCACAGCGGCGTTCGTGGCCAAAACCCGGATGCCGGATTCCCGGTGACCGGGAACATCTGCTCGGCCCTGCGCCGCATGAGAGCCTGCCTGACCGGCTTCGTATCCACGTGCTCCACCGCCCCTGATCTCTCCAGTGGGCCCTGCGGCGTGAACGCGCGGGGTCAGCCGTATTCGGGGGCCTTCGGGCCCAGTTGTCGGGTGCTGGCGAGGCGGTAGGGATCGGTGCCGGTATCGCTGGTGTCGCCGCCGAAGGTGAGGCGGCCGACGATGGCAGCGCACAGTCGCGGATCGGTGAAGGTCTTGGTCGGTGGCACCGCCGTTCGCCACCAGGAAAGCGCGGTGGAATAGGGCCACCCGTCGGTGCGTTGCCGGGCATTGATCACGTATATGCGCTGCACCGACAAGGAATCACCATGAGCCAGTTGCCTCTTGATGCTGAAACCCGCCACGACGGGCGCCTCGAAGGGCGCACGGTCGTCCTGATCGGCGGTGGTTCGGGCATCGGGCTGAGGGTCGCGCATCATGCGGCCGCAGCCGGCGCTCGCGTCGTCCTGGGAGGCCGCACTCCCGCGCGCCTGGCCGCCGCGGCGGAGCGGGTGGGTGACTCGGCGACCTGGCGGACCGTGGACGTCACAGACGGCGCCTCGCTCACGGCGTTTTTCGCGGAACTCGACCGCGTGGACCACCTGTTCACCTCCGCCGCCTCCTACCAGGTGGGCCCGATGCTGGAGCTGAGCGACGAGGCGGCGGCGAGCCCGTTCGCCTCCAAGTTCTGGGGGCAGTACCACGCCGTGCGATGTGCCGCGCCCAAGCTGTCGGCGGATGGCTCCGTGGTACTGATGTCCGGTGCCGCGGGCGCCCGGCCCCCGGCGCCCGCACCCGCCTATGCCGCGTGCAACGCGGCGATCGAAGGACTCGGGCGAGGGCTGGCCCTCGAACTCGCACCGGTCCGCGTCAACGTCGTCTCGCCCGGCACCATCGACGGCAATCTCTGGGCGCAGCGTCCGGCCGCGGACCGTGAAAAAGCCTTCGCGCAGTACCGCAGGGACACGGTCCTGCACCGGCTGGGCACCGAGGACGACATCGCCCACGCTGTGATGTTCCTGTTCACCAATGGCTTCACGACCGGTTCCACCCTCTATCCCGACGGCGGCTACACCCTGCGGTGATCCCATCCGCGGGCCGGCGGATCGCGCCCCGGGCGTTCCGGCCTCGCGTTCCTCCGGATCGGCCGCCACGATCTCTTCTCCGAACCAAGGGAGGGGTCTTCGTTCGGTGGAGCTGAGAACTGCGGGAACAGTGTGGAATCGGGCCGAGGCGGGTCCTCCGGACGCGTCGAGGGCCGTGTTCCGCGCCTGGTAAGGGCTGCACGCTGAGCGGCGGGCAGTGGAAGTCGTACAACGACGGCAAGACCGTCGACAGCCCGTCGAAGCTGGACATCGATCATGTGGTTCCTCTGGCTGAGGCGTGAGATTCCGGGGCCTCGAAGTGGACGGCCAAGCGCCGTGAGACCTACGCCAACGACCTGACGGCCGAGCGCGGGCTGGTGGCGGTCAGCTCCGGACCGAACCGAACCGCGCCAAGGGCGACAAAGGCCCGGCCGAGTGGCTGCCGCCCGCCAACCGCCCCTTCGCCGTGCGTGGCCTCCACCGTTTTGATCACGCGGCGGATCAGCCGGGACCGTGTGCCGGTCGAGACGTGCGTCTCGCTGTCGAGGACTTCGCGGATCGCGGCGACCAGCCGGGCGTCCGCCCGGCCCGTGGCCTCCCACCGGCGCATCGTGCGCTGATCGACCAGCCCCCAAAGCCCCTGCTTGAGGTAGCGCGACCGCTTGCCCTCCACCGTCCGCAGGCTCACCCCCAGCTCGGCCGCCTTCGCCTGCATCCGCTCGGTCAGCGACCGCGTCGCCGGGTCGTACTCGCCCCGCGGCGCCGTGCCGGGCTCGGCGCCGGGCGGCAGCCCGGTCTCCACCTCCACCACGTGCCGCTGTCACCGTTCCGCCGCCTTCCGGGCAGGCTCCGGCAGCGTCTCCAGCAGCCCGAACGGCTCCAGCTCCGGTCACCGCGAAGTCCGGCGCCGCCATCAGATAGGAGGCCAGCACCACCGACTCCGCCCCGCCGGCCGACCGCGGCCGCACCGCCGTCCCCGCCAGCGCCACCACCTGGTGCTCGCCGCCGTCGCAGGTGACCCAGCTGCCCGGCCGCAGCACCGAGCCCCCGCCCGCGGTCACCGACTCGCCCTCAGGCAGACCAGCGAGCCGCTGTGCAGTGGCATGGAGATGTCCACCGTCAGCTCGTGCGACCACAACAGGTGGAACAGCGCCGGCGGCACCGCCAGCGGCTCACCGGCCGCCGCGGCGCCGTCCATCAGCGGCAGCGGTTCGGCGAACACCTCCCGCAGCTGCGCGGCGGCCGCCTCCGCCCGGTCCCGGGGTGCCGGTAGCCCGCTGGCCACCGAACGTTGCGGACCACGACCGCATCCGGGGCGCCCAACAGCCGGAACTCCCACCCCACCTCGGCGCAGGCCGCCCCGGTCGCCTCGAACTTCGCCACATCCCGCGGCCGGCGCCGCTCGGCCGGGCGGCAGTCGACGACCACACCCGTCCCGTTCTCGCGCCGGGCGAAGTAGTCCGGCGCGTGCGAGAGAGGCCGTCCGTTCGCCGCCGACCAGAACAGCCAGAACGGCTGGGAGGAGATCCCCACCACCGCCGGGTCGAAGTCCAGCAGCATGACGTGGTCGCGCTCCAGCCAGGGCTCGTACCCGATGTGCTGGCCCGTCGTCGCCGACCACCACAGGCCCGGCAGATTGCGTTGCCGGCGGTACGACGCGAAGACGCGCACCGGGGCAACGTGCTCGAACGACACCGCCCACGCATCCGCCAGAGGGCGCCGCAACTCCGTCCCGTCCGGAGCGATGTACGCGACCTCGAACCCGGCCGCCGACGGCCCGGCACAACCGCCCGGCAGAACCTCTAACGCATGGACCACGACCAGCTAACCCCGCCCCTGTCCGCAAGGTAACTCTTCAGTCCGCAAGATCTCCCGCAAAGTGAAGCTTCAATCCGCAGCCTTCACCGTCACAGGACACAGGAGCCTCGTCCGTCTCCCTCCGCACCAACGGACGATCTTTCATAGGAGGACCAAGGTATCGTCACTTCGTGACGATACAATCAGCCAAGACGACCGAAACTGACCGATTCTGAGCGGAGGGTAAGCGGGCCGGTGGGGTGGGTGACGATGATCGGCCCGTTGGACGGGCAGGTCGAGTACCGCCTGACCGGGGGCCACGGCTGCGGCAAGACCACCACCGTTGACGCATCCCCGCTCGTCTCCGCCGTCGAGGCCAAAGCCGAAGAAGCCGGAACCACCGTCGCCGCCCTCCTCGGTTCCACCGAAGCGAAGAAGGCGTTCTACCGGGCCCGTACCCAGCTGCGCAACGCCAAGAAGGCCCGGTTCACCGGCTTCGACGCCGTCGAGGTGGCCGCCGCGGCAGGGCTCGAAGCGCGCGATCTGTACGACGCTGACGTTCTCCCTGCCCCAGCCACCGACGGTCAGGTGGACTACCACCTCGATGCCAGCGAGCGCCCCCTGACGTGGATCGGGAACGGCCTGACCGAGTTCGGCATAGCCCCCGGCAGCGTGCTCGCGCCCGAACAGTTCCAGTCCGCCCGCCGGCTCATGCGTGGCGAGGACCCGCGCACCGGCCAGACCCTGGTGGAACCGAAGCTGGCGATCGCCCCGGCGGCGAAACTCAGCGCCGCTCCACTGGTCAGGGCTGTCCGCCGGACCGCCGCTGCACGCGGCGTGAAGCCGGAAGCGCTGCTCGACTCGCAGCGCAAGAAGGCCGCCTTCGGCTCGATGGAGCGGCAGCTCACCCGGTTCGGAGAGGCCCACAAGGCCCCCGCCTCCACCCTGCTCAAACTGGCTACTGCTGTCGGCGTCAATGCTGTCGAGCTGTACGGCGAAGAGGCGCTGGAGGAGGCCCTTGCCGCCGAGACCGGCGGTCGGCTCGACGCCCGCGCGCTCCTGCACGCCATCGACACCAAGGCCCGCGAAACAGCACAGCAACCCGCGGACCTCTTCACCTCCGCCTCCATGAAGCGGCGCTACCTCCAGACCGAGGCCGAAGGCGGCCGACGGCTGCGCGATCTTCCCATGGCCGTCCGCGAGGCGGTTGCCATGGCCAAGGCCGCAGGGCTTGACCCCGAAGAGGTCTGGGACGCAGAAGAGATCAAGGCGGCCCTGCGCGAGGGACGCGTCGAGGTCGGCAACCGGGGCGCCGATGCCACCTTGGATTTGGGCAAATCCAAGAGCGTCTTCCTCGCCTACGCACCCCCGGAGATGGCCCGCGAGGTCGAGTCCGTCTACACCTCGTGCGGGCGAGAGGCCATCGACGCCTTGGAACGCTGGACCGCGTACGGGATGCGCGGCCGGCACGGCGACGGCGAAGAAGCCCGCACGATCGAGACGAGCGGCTTTGCCGGATGGATGATGGTCCACCGCGCGGCCCGGCCGGTCGGCGGTGCCCCCTACGGTGACCCCCACTTCCACTTGCACTTCACCCTGGCCAACATGGTCAAGGGCACCGACGGGCAGTGGTCCACCGTGGCCGCGGGAGGCCGTGACCTGCACCGTCACGCCCGCGCGACACAGTCCCTGATGAACGCCCGCATCCGCCGCGAGCTCGCTGACCGCTACGGCCTTCGCTTCCGACGCGAAGAGCGCACCGGCGCCTGGGAGATCGCCGCCATCCCCGAGGCCACGATCAAGCTGTTCAGCAAGCGTGACAGCCAGGTCCGCGAGCTGCTGACCAAGCTCGGCCTCGACTACGACAGCGCCACGCTCCGCGAGCGGACCGCCGCTTCCGCCGCCTCGAAGGCCGCCAAGAACGGCGAGGCCGCCGGTGTCGAGGACGATGTCCTGCGCGCGTACTGGCAGGCCGAGGGGCGGGCCGCCGGAGACGACCCCGAGGCCATCACCACCGGCGCCATCCACGACGACGCGCAGGGCCCGAATCCCGACCTGGACGAGCTGTGCCGCACCGTCTTCGACCCGAAGAAGGGCCTGACCAGCCACTCCAAAGAGTTCACCCACGCCGCCGCCATCGCGGCCGTACTCGACGCCCTTCCGTACGGCATCGGCACCCTGGACGAGGCCGAGCAGCTGACGACCGACGTGCTTCGTCACGCCGGATACGCGGTCGAGCTCAACCCCAAGGGCGCCCAGCACTACACGCACGCCACCCGGTACACGACCGCGGACATCGTCGCCGCCGAAACGCTGATCGTCACCGAGACCACACGGCGCCTGGACGAACAGGCCGCCGTCGTCCGCACCGACACGGTCGAGATGACCGTGTCCGCTGTCGAAGCGCAACAGGGCTTCGCGTTCTCCGACGAGCAGCGCGCCGTACTGGAGCGGCTGCTGACCGCCGGCCACGGTGTTGATGCGGTGATCGGTGTCGCTGGTGCGGGCAAGACGACGATCATGGATGCCGCCCGGCAGGCGTGGGAAGCACAAGGACTCGTCATCGCAGGCGCCTGCACGGCGGCCGTCGCCGCAGCCAATCTGAAGGCCGAGGCCGGTATCCCGTCCCGCACCGTCGCCTCCTGGCTCACCGGTGTTCGCACCGGCGGGCGGGGACTGGCCGGCGTGGACGTCCTGGTCGTGGACGAAGCCGCGATGTGCGATGACCGCGACATCGCCGAACTCCTCGCACACGCCGCGACGACCGGTACCAAGGTCGTGGGCATCGGCGACCCCAAGCAGCTGCACTCGCCCGGCGTCGGCGGCCACTTCGCCGCCGTCCACCACCTCGTCGGCGGGCTCACCCTCACGGAGAACTTCCGGCAAAAGGACGCCATCGAACGCCGCGCGCTCCAGCTGTGGCGGGACGACCGCCGCATGGAATCGCTCCGCACCTTCGCCGGCACCGGCCGCGTACACGCGCTCGCCGACAAGGACGAGACCCTCGCCGCGATGCTCACCGTCTGGGCCGACAAGCGCGCCGCGCACACCGACGACCACACGGCCGTGCAGCAGCTGCTCATGCTCGCAGCGACCAACGAGATCGTGGACGAACTCAATCTCGGCGCCCGCGCGCTGCGAAAAGCCCAGGGTGCCCTTACCGGCCCGGAACACACCTACGCCCTCCCCGGCGGGCACGAACTCGTCCTGTCCGTCGGCGACCAGGTCCTCCTACGCGCGAACGACTACCGGGCCAAGCAGAGCCGAGGCGAGCACGAGGACGTGCTGAACGGCTACCGCGGGATCGTCCGCGCCGTCGACGAGCGGCAACGGGTCCTGGTGGAGTGGCGCGAGAAGACCGCCGACGGACACCGTGACGTCGCTGAGTGGATCAGCGCCGACTACATCGCGGAGGGCGGCCTGAGCCTCGGCTACGCGATCACCGGACACAAGAGCCAGGGGCTCAGCGTTCAGGAAGCCCTGGTCTACGGGCCCGGCGCGCAGGCCAACGCGCTCTACACCATGCTGTCCAGGGACAAGAAGGAGTCACACCTCTTCCTCCCGATGTCGGTGTACGAGACCGACGCCGACCAGGCCCGCAACGGCGCGCCGTCCACAGAACAAGAACGTCTGGACCGTGCTGTGGCCGGCCTGATCCGCGAGGTCGAAACCGGCACCGAAGAGCGCATGATCCTCACGGAGCTTCCCGAGCACGCCGTCCCCGCCGACCTGCGCGAAACGGTGGCGACACTGCCGACACCACGAGCCCCCGGGTACGGGACGACCACAGCCGAAGAGACGACGCACGACGCCGCGGGGGAAGCGGAAGCGCAACCGACGACGGCCCCTCCCGCCAACGGCACAGAAGCGGCCCGCACCATGCCCACCTCGAACGAGCAGCGCCCATACGGCCACCTCAGCGACGACGCACTACGCGCCGCCATCCGGAAGGCAGCCGCAGCCACTCGCGCCACGCGCCGCACCGCCGACGAGGCGGAAACGAGCGCTGACCGCGCTGAGCAGCAGGCGGCGGCAGGTAGCGGTCCCAACGTCCTGGCCCTGCGACGGGAACACGACGACCTGACCGCCCGCGCCGACGCCATCACGAAGCTGAGGGCCGTAGCCGCCGCCGTTGACCGTCTTTCGCAGGAGCAAGGAGACGTCACTCAGCGCCTTCAGCAAGTCGAGCAGGACCTGACGAACGTTGGCCGATTCGGACGCCCGGTTCTGCGCGGAACAGGCCGGACACGGGCCGAGGACGAGCGCGACGCGCTACGCGACCAGAGCAGCAAGCACGCCCGCGAGCTCGCCGCTCTCCGGGAGCAACTCGAAGGGCTGACGACTGCGGCCGGCCCTGTCGAAGAGCATGAGGAGGTCCTGCACGACCTCTCCTCCATGAAGGAGAACGAGCCGGAGCTGATGAGCCGTGCGCAGTCCGCGGACAACCAACGTGCGCGCGACCTCCGCCGTACAGCGGTCAAGGCGCGGACGACGGCCCGGAGCGCGGAACACCGCGAAAGCGGCCTTCGTCAGGAACGTGACCGTCGAAGTGGTGCCTCAGCGGACGAGCACGAGCAGCACACCACACCTGCGGGCGACACCCCGCGGACTCGGGCTCGGGCGAACAGGTCTCCGTACGCCGACCCCTACGGCTCGGACGCGGTGGAGACCGATCAGGCGGAGAGCGTTGCTCAGGGAACTGGCCCCCTCGCTCCGTAACGCTTCTTCCGCATCGCCACGCCTCCGCCCCCCGTGAACTCCGACTTCCGCGGGGCGCCTTCTCGGTCGGTGCGCGCCGTTCGGTGCTGACCGGAGAACACCGCGCTGGCGACCTCCTCCAGCATCTTGAAGAGAGCTGACGGTTCTTCCGTCCGGCGTCGGGTCATACGGGCAAGGGCCAGCAAGGGCCGTCAGCATCTGTGAGCCAGACGTACTGGTCATCCGGTGTGGCGGTCATCCCGAAGGCTGTGATGTCGGGGGCGCCTTCCTTCTGCCACGTCATGATGGCGTCTTCGACCTGGTCCCACAGGCGCAGGGGGCCGTGCTGATGGACGGCCGTGTCCGGGGCGCCGCTTTCGGTCCAGGCTTGTGAGCCGGTGGCTACGTCCACGAGGACGTAGCTGTCGCCGACAGTGACGAGTTCGGCGGAGGGCGCGGCGAGCTGTGCGACGAAGCGGCCGGTCGGGTCGGTGAGGAGGCTGGGTGGGATGCGGGTGGGCCGGGTGTCGCCGGGGTGGCGGTAGAGGGTGGGGCGGGGTGGGCGTTCGTGGGGGCGGGCGAGCATGTACGAGACGGTGTCGCCGCCGGCCAGGAAGCGGCCGTGGGCGTCTCCGTTCTCGTCGAGGGTGAGGCGGATCATGCCGGAGGCGAGCATCCAGCCGCTGAGGGTGCAGGTGATGCTGCCGTTGTCGGTGATCTGGTACAGCCAGGAGCGGGGGATGGAGCGGATGGAGCAGGTGGCCACGATGGCGTCGTATTCGGCTGCGTCCTGGTGCCCGCGCAGGCCGTCCGCTTGGACGAGAGTGGGGGCGAAGCCGGCCTTACTCAGGTGGGTGGCGGCGCGACGGGCGACGTCGGTGTCGTACTCGACGCTGACGACGTGGTCTTGGCCGAGTTGATGGCACAGGAGCGCGGTCGAGTAGCCGGTGCCCGTGCCGACCTCCAGGACTTTGTCGCCGGGGCGCAGCCCGGTGGTGTGAAGGGTGCGCACGACCAGGGAGGGCTTGGTGCCGGAGGAGGTGGGTGCGCCGGTCAGCGGGGCTTGGGCGTCGGCGGCGTCGGTGCCGTCGACCTGGGTGACCCAGGTCTGGTCGGTGTAGACCATGCGCAGCCATTGCTCCTCACCGAGCTGGGCGCGGTGGGCAGGTTCCCAGCCGGCCGCGGTGGGGCGGTAGGTGGAGTGGTCCACGAACAGTTCGCGGGGAACCGCGGCGAGCGCCGCGGCCCACGCCGGATCGAGGGACGGGTTCTTGGCGGCGACCTGCTCGGCGAGGGCGCTGCGCAGTGTGGCGGCGAGGTCAGTCACGGTGCTTCCCCTGCGTGCTGAAGGTGGTCGGCCAGGGCGGCGGCGATCTTCTCGGTGATGGTCTCCCCGCAGAATGCCCACTGGCCGTTCGGGTTGCATTCGTACATCCATGGCCGTTCGTCGGCGTCGAGGCCGAAGTCGAAGGCGCCGAAGACCAGGCCGAAGGCGTCCATGTAGGCGCGCACGCCCTTGACGAGTTCGGGTGGGGTGTCGATGGGGGTGTAGGTGAGCTTGTCGTAGTGGCGGCGCCAGTCCTGGCCCGGGGCGCCGTCGATGCGTACGGTGAACAGCTGCTCCCCGACGACGGTCAGGCGCAGGTCGGCGACGGAGTCGATGCGTTGCTGGAACAGGTGCGCGGTGTGGGACACGCCATCGTGCAGTTCGTCGGGGGCAACGTTCTCCACCCAGACGGTCAGTGGGCGGTCGTCGGGTGCGGTGAAGTCGGTGTGGCGCAGCGGTTTGTAGATCACTGGGCCGTACTCGCGGGCGAACTGCTGCGCTTCGGGCGGTTCGTTGGTAATGAGGGTGGGCGGCACGGACAGGCCGCACCGGATGGCGGTGGAGAGCTGGACGGGCTTGTACTCGGCGTCGCGGTTGCGCCAGGGGTGGTTGACGTAGTGGGCGCCGGGCAGGGAGGCGAGCACCCCGCCGAGGCCGTAGCGGGCCTGGTCGATGCACCACGTCCGGGCCTGCCCGACCAACCCCGCGGGCGCGGTGTACGGGCGGGGCCGGCGCCAGTACACCGACCGCACCCGCTCCAGTGCCACCTTCCGGGACGCGGTGCGCAGACGCCCGCTGAGCCCGTCGTCGTCCAATCGGGCGCTGAGGGTTGCCGTCTCGGGAAAGTCGCCGGGGTCGAGGCGGATGACCGGCACGCTCCGCCGGTTGAGATGGTCGATCACCACATCGGCGGTCACATCATCGAGCCGGGTGACGACGAGGACCGGTAACTGCCTGCCGGTCAATCCTCGTCCCCCTCCTGGTCGTGCCCCTGGTCGGGCTGGGAGTCGAGGTTCGTGGTGGTGTTCGTCTCCTTGGATGTCTCCGACTTCTTGTGCCGGTCCAGCGTAGGCAGTTCGCTGCCGTCCGCCTCCATCCACCGGACGGTCTGTGTCTTCTCGTCCAGCTCCAGACGGGAGGGGGTGAAGGCCGTCGCGCTGTCGGGGTACGGCTTCATGCGGGAAAGCCCCCAAGGGGCCACGATGGGAACGCTCACGGTGCCTCCATGGTCATGCACGACACCAGGCGACTGGACCGCAGGCGCTTGCTCCGTCCTTGTGGCCTGTCGTCGTACTGCAACGCCAGCAGCATGGCGGGGTCGCGCTTGTTGGGACAGAGCACCCACACACTCGCAGCAGCTCGTAGAGAGCCGCACGCGCCCGCCGTGACATCTTGGCCACTACGCTGGGAGAGCACTAGGCCCCCTTCCGGCTGGAGTTCTGCATGGGGAAGCACCGACGCCCTGGGCCGCCGAACCAACCTCCCAAGACGACCCCGGCCGCGGAACGTGAAGGTGTTACGTACACGTACGATCGCCGCCGCCAGCCGCCCCCGGAAGGCCCACGGCGGCACCGCCCGGTTCATGACCACGGTGGTCACTTGTATCCCGACGAACCGCGCGTCCTGGAGGAGTGGACCGGCTTCCAGTACGTGATCGTCGGCACCACCGCTGACCTCGCCGCGGCCGCACAGTGGGTGCAGGAGTCGCCCGCCGGATGACGTGGCCGAGATCGTCCACCGCGGTGGCTGTGTTCACGAACACGTGAACACAGCCACCCTGGCGCTCGTGTTAGTCGAACGCGCGGGAGCGTACGCGGCGCACTCCCACCTAAGCGAACGGTAACGGCGCCGCCTAAGAGATCGATTTCTCCCGGTGTCTCATCCCTGGATGCCGGGCCCGATGTGTCTCACGGCATTCCAAGAGCGGCGGGCGATCAGCCATGGCCACCTGGAAGGGGATGCCCGGGCTCCGCATGCGCCGAACGGGCTTGTCGAACCGCCCGACTGTGGCCTGGATGCCCCTGACGAGAGGTTTCTCGTGGATACGGCGGTCGACCAGTACTTGCCACGTAAGGCCGTCATCGTCACTGACCTCGTAGCGGCCGGGCCGGCGGGGGGCCAGCTCGGCAACGGTTCGTGCGCGTTGCGCCGCGGCCATGTAGGCATCGGCGAGCGGCGGGAGAACGCCGCCGCTGTTCAGGTGCCGGGCATAGCCCCACACCACGTCTTCGCTCATCCTGACCGGCAGAGAGGAACTGAACGACAGCAGGTAGCGCCAGGGAACGATGCTGTCGGCCGGGGGCAGGGCTCCGCGTACCGGCGGGAGCCACAACTGTGCTCCTTGCGGCGGTGGATTCGCCGGAAGGCGGCAGGACGCCGCCGCGTGGCTGGTGCGGTACTCATAGGCGTGCAGCCCGGTTTGCCCCCACCACCATCTGGTGGCACAGGCCGCGGTTCTTGGAGCGGTCGCGCACGCAGTACAGCCCGCGCTCGGCCGAGTGCGTCCAGGTGCCGGCGACGATCAGGTGCATGGTGAGTGCCCGTAGCAGTCGGGCGCCGAACCAGGTGTCGATGCGGTGGATGCCGGCGAAGGTGCCCTTGATGGCGGGGGAGACGTACATGGTGTGCGGGGCCCGCAGCGCGGTCGCGGGAGCCTCGCACGGTTGCCAGGTCGTGCCCTTGAGCAGCCGCGATTGTGGGTTGAGGCGGTAGGTCACGCCGCACTGCCTGCCGCTTCATGACGGCCGGGTCGGCACGGGCGGATGACCTGGCCGTCGGGCAGCAGGTCTCCGGTGTCCTCGAAATGCAGGACGCCGTTGCACAACAGGCTCCAGCCCTGTTCCGGGTGGGATGCGATCAGGTGGGCGGCGTCCCGGTCGGTGGCGTCGGCCGTCGGGCAGGGCGGCTGGTGCTGGCACATGCGCAGTCCTTTCACGACGCGGTGACGGCCGTTACATCAGGCCGTGCCGGTTGGGGTCCGTGCAGTGGCCCTTGGTGGTGCCGCAGCCGATGCAGCCGTGGCCGGCTCCCAGGTCCAGGTCCAGGTCCAGGTCCTGGTCCTCGTCCTTGTTCTGGCTGTCCTGGTCGCTGGTGTTCTGCTCGGGCATCGTGGTCCTCGGTGTGGTGGTGTACGGGGAAGTGGATGCCGCTCGGTGGGCCAGGGAGGATCGCTCCGGCGCACCGAGCGACGGCTTCAGGCCGCCCGGCCAGTGCGGGTGGGGACGGCCGGGCCGGCGCCGGCCGCGGTCTCGTCCAGGAGGCGGTGCTGCTCGCAGATGCGCATCGCGTCGATGCGGTCCTCGGCCCCCAGCTTGCTGAGCAGCTGCGCTATGCGGAATTTGACCTGGTCGTGGGACTGGCCGGTCCGCTCGGCGATTTCGGTCAGCGTCAGGCCGGCAGCCGCGTCTTGCAGCAGGCGCCGCTCACCGCCGTCCAGCGTGGGGGCTTCGCCTTCGGCCGGGCCGGGGTCGATGTGCCGGTCGCGGAAGGCGACGCGGGCCAGGGCCGCGCGGTGTCCGTTGACGCCGAGTTTGCGGCGCAGCGAGACCAGGTAGGTGCGCACGCTCGTCGGGGCCAGGAACAGCGCCTCGGCGATCTCTTTGTTCTTCTTGCCCTGCGCGACCAGGATGAGCAGCTGCTTCTCCCGCGGGGTGACGTGCGCGGGGTTGGGGGTTGTCATCGGCTTCTTCTCCTTCGGGAACGTCCGGCGTCAGCCCGTGCCGGGACGGGCTCCGGCGTCAGTCCGTGCCGGGACGGGCTCCGGGGGCTTGCCGGTGGTGGGGGAGGGGTGCGGTGACCAGGCCGATTCGACGGTGCAGCCGGTCAGGGTGGCCACGAGCTGGGATGCCAGCACCCAGCGCACGTCCGGGGCGTCGTAGAGCCGGATCACCTTCGTGGCGGGGACGGGCAGCGGCCGGCCGGGGCGGTAGAGCCGTCCGAGGATGCCGTCGAGGAGCGGTTCGCGTACGCGCACGGTGACCCAGTTGTCCCTTAGGTGCGGGCACCGCTCGGTGACCTCTTCGACGCAATTGCCGCGGCAGACGGGCGGGTGGACGGTCAGCTCGCCGTCCGGCCAGTCCGGCCGGTCGGCGCGGCCGTCTTCCAGCAGCCACCTGATGCCCTGCTCGTTGCGGTCGGCCGGCTGGCGGCACACCTGGCAGCGCAGGCGCCGCATCGCGTACCGCTGGCGCACCGAGTGCACCTTGGCAAACAGCGGGCTGCCGGCGCCCTGGTTGACCTGGCGCCGGACCCACAGCACACCGTGCCGGTCCCGGTCGTGCAGCTGCTCGTCCGCGAAGGCGATCCCGTCCCCGCCCCGGGTGGGGATGACGGGGGCGGGGAGCTCATGCTCGGCGCTCCAGCGGCTGACGTACGGGACCAGGCCCGGCGGCCAGGGGACGCCGGTGGTGGGTTCTGCTGGTGCGGTTACGGGGATGGTCATGGCGGGCTCGTTCTCTTGTGTCCATGGAGGAGTACGGGGCTGGGGGCGAGCAGGCTCACGGGCCGACGCGGCGCAGCCACGCCTCGGGCTGCTGGATCTCTTCGGCGGTCGGCACCAGGCACAGCTCGTGCCAGACCTTGTTGAACCGCGCCACGTCACCGACACCGGCCACGGCCGCGGCAACGAACCGGGCCCCGACGTCGCGCGGGTCCAGGGCCGGGCTAGACGGTTCCGGCGGGGCGGGGGTGTGCCGCTGCGCGCGGCGGATGTCCTCGCGCAGGAGCCGCTGGTGCAGCCGGTAGCGCCACGAGCTGCGCAGCTGGTCCGTGGACGGCAGAGCGCCGAACACCTCAGCCGTGTAGTGGCGTTCGGCCCATTCGGCGTGGCCCTCTAACAGGACGGGCACCGCACGGTCGTCGAAGGCGTAGCGGCGCACCGACAGGCGGGGCGGGACGACAGCGCCCTGGCTGGCCAGGATCTGCCCGTGGTGGACGCACTCGTGCACCAAGAGCCGGTGCAGGGCGGTGCGCTCGCGTCGGAACCCGGTGTGGTGCAGGGCCCGCGGCGCGATGAGCGTCTGCGGCTGGCCGTCCGGACCGGTCAGCGTCATGCCCTCCTGCAACGGCCAGGTCAGCGCCGTCCTCCTGCGCCAGGACTCCACCTTGTGCGCGGCCTCCAGCCGCTCACGCTCGTAGACCTCGGAGCCGGCGAACGCCTGCTGAATGCCGCGCTCGACGTAGGCCACCACCTCCTTTCGCCAGGTGCGGGGCGTCACCAGGCGGAAGACGACCGTGGGCGTGGTCAGGCCGGTGATCTCCTCCAGCCGCGGTGCCGCCTCGGCCAGCATCTGCCGGGCCTGCCAGGCCAGCCGGCGCGCCCGGCCGGTCTCGTCACGAACCTCCACCTCGATGCCGCTCACGACGCACCATCCGGAGTGTGGAGGGGCTCAGGGGCGGTGGCAGGCAGGGGCGCGCTGGCGTGGAGCGGCACGGTGATCGTCCCGGCGGGGGTGCGCTCTATACGCACCCGCCCGAGGTACTGCGGGACCGAGACCGGGCGGCGCACCGACCACGGTGGTACGAGGGAGTGGGAGGTCATGGCTTCTTTCGAGGCGAGTGAGCGGGAGAGACGGGCCCCTTCGCCGGGGGCAGGCGGACCACGGGGCCCGGCGAAGGGGCGGTACGGGAGGCCGGAAGACGTCGGCCGGGCATCAGACGCGCAGGACGGTGACCAGCTCGCCGAGGCCGTACAGGGACGGCAGGCACACCACGGCCGCCAGCATGGCCGCGCCGGGGTGCCGCCGCAGCAGTCCGGCGGCGCGGCGCGCACAGCCCGCGCGCCGGTGGCGGGTGGTGGCCGGGGCCGGTGGCCGGGGGTTGACCGGCCCGGTGCGGTGCCGGGGCAGGCGCGCGGTGACGGCAGCAGGCAGCGGGGCCGGGCAGCGGTTCAAGGCGTCAGGTCCCGCACGCAGGTAGCGCACGTGCTGCTGGAGCACTTCCGCCAGGTGCACCATGTGCAACGTCGGACCCATGGGACCGGCCGGTGTCGCTTGTCGGATCAGGTAGTGCGCCCGGGTCAGCAGGCGGTACAACTCTGGCTCCGGGGACTCGTCGGCCTGGTGGGCCAACATGGTGGTCACGGATTGCAGATGCCGTCGCAGTCCGGCGATCCGCCGGTGGACCTCCTTGTCCGCCAGCAGCCGTGAGTCCTTGAACAGGATCACATCGGCGGCGCGGGAAGCTGACTGAAGGAGGTCAGCGTCTCGGCTGGCCCTTAGGCAGGTGGCGGCGCGCTGTAACTTCTCAGCCGACCACGGCGGTTGCCAAGAAGTGGTGGCTCGCGCAGCGTGTTGCTGGGCGGCGGAATGGAGAGCAGTGGAGAAAGACGGTCGTGCGATGACGGGGGACATCGGTGCACTCCTGGTCGGCGCAGAACGGCACAGTGGTGCGGTGCGCACTCGCCGTCGCTTACGGAGAGTGGAAATCCAGGAAACCGCCGCCTCACGATGCGCCCCAGAGCGAAAGTGACGCAACAATGAGGCATTCACGTAGCAAACCCGAGCCTGGCCTGCGAAGTTGTTCGGCACAGACACGTGTTGCGAAGACAGGAGCTGGTGTTGTGGCTCTCAAGCGTCAGCGTTTGGCGCGCAGGCGGGAAGCCGTGGGTCTGACTCAGGAGCGCCTGGCCGAAGCACTGGGTGTCGAACGTTCGACGGTCGTCCGGTGGGAAGGCGCACGTGGAGCCCCCAGGCCGTGGATGCGGCCAAAACTGGCCCGGCTGCTGCGCGTCGATGCAGAACAACTCGAAGAACTGCTGAACAGCGTCACCGACACCAAGCAGCCACCACATGCCCTGGGCAGTACTTCCAACGACCCCGCACGAGTTGACCTGACCGTCACAGCAGCTCTGCGCACGGACCTCGACCACCTGACTGCACGGTATGACCGGGCACCGTCAGCCAGCCTCCTCGCCGACGCGGGACAGCATCTGAACCAGCTGGCGCACTTGGCCAACGGCGCGAAGGCCGGACGCGTCCAACGGGAATTGCGGACCCTTCAAGCGGACGCCTCCACCCTGATGGGACAGCTCGTGTGGGACGCCTCCCAACGCCGGGACCATGCCACCGCCCGCACGTACTACGAGCAGAGCGTCAGCATCGCCCGCCACCTGCGCGATCCCGTGATCGAAGGCCACGCACTGCTGCGCCTGAGCCACGTCGCACTCTACGGAGCCCGAGACCCCAGCGTCGGCCTGGCCCTCTGCCGTCAGGCCGCCGAGGTCGCCGAAACGGCCAGCAACGCGCTGGCCGGACTGTCGCTCCTGCACGCCGGCGAAGCCCACGCCATGCTCGGACAGGCAACCGACTGCGAACGCACCCTCGCCAACGCTCAGGAACACCTCGGGAGGGCCGAACCCACCGACGCCGCAGCAGACCTGCTCTCCCCCACCCAGTTCGGCCGTCTCGCCGGCTCCTGCTACCTTTCGCTCGGCTGGTACCACCGAGCCCAGGACTGTCTGCACACCACCGCTGCCCAACTGCGCGACCGACGGAAATCACGCGCCATCGTCCTGGGCAACCTCGCCCTCAGCTACGTTCGGCAACAGGAAGTCGACGCGGCCGCCGCCACCCTGCACGAAGCCATCGCCGAGCTGGAAGAGACCCGAGGCGGTGGCGGCATGAACCTCGTCTTCGCCGCCGCGCGCGAACTACGCCCCTGGAAAGACCAGCCCGCCGTAGCAGACGTGCACGACCGACTCCTCGCCCTGATGGCAAGCCCGTGACCTAGGAGGAACTGGGTGACCGAAGAGAAAACCAAGCAGGCCGTACGCACCCAGGTCTGGGATGCCCTCGACGAGGCCCAAGCCGTACACGACGAATCGGTCCACGGCCGCATCCCCAACTTCAAAGGCGCGGAGCAGGCCGCAGCCCGCCTGGCCTCCCTGCCACGCTGGCACGACGCCAGGGTCATCAAGTCCGTACCCGACAAAGCCCAGCTGCCCGTCCGGATCCGCGCCCTCGAAGAAAACAAAACCGTCTACATGGCGGTCCCCAAACTCGCCGCCCCCAAGCCGTTCTACCTCCTGGACCCCCAGGCGCTGACCGTGCCACCGCACACGGCCGCCGTCAGCCGCAACGCAGCGAACCATGCCCCCACGGTAGAAGTCGAAGAACTGCACCCGATCGACATCATCGTCTTGGGCAGCGTCGCGGTGAACCGCTCCGGCACCCGCATCGGCAAGGGCGCCGGCTACTCCGACATCGAATTCGCCCTGCTCACCGAAGCGGGCCTCATCTCGCAAGACACTCTCGTCGTCACCACAGTCCACCAGCTACAAGTCGTCGACAGGCCAATTCCAGCGACCGCGCACGACGTATCCGTTGACCTCATCGTCACCCCGGAAGAAATCATCACCTGCCCCGAACCGCACCGGCCTTCAGGCATCCTGTGGGAGCGCCTCGACACGTCGAAGATCGCCGCGATCCCTGCACTTCAGGTCCGCGAACGCGCGAAGCAACACTGAGGGCTGAGAGGCGCGCATGTACCCGGTCACCCGTCACAGCAGCCGCCTCGCACTGCGCGAGCTGACGACCGATGACGTGGACGCCGTGCACGCCATCTACGGCGACCCGGAGGTTACCGAACACCTCAGCTTCACCCCGCGCACGCGCGATGAGGCCGGCGGCATCGTCGCCCGGGGCATCGCCGCGGCCACCGCCATCCCGCGCCAGGAGTACGTACTCGCCGTCGTCACGCAGGGGGACGACGGCGACCTTGGCCGACGGCGGGAGTGGCTGTCGCATCCGCCTGTCGCTCCCGCCCTCAGGAGGCGTGTCGGGCCGGTTCTGCTCCGGTCTGGGTCAGGAAGTCGGTGAGTACGTGGGCGAGTCGTTCGGGCTGGTCCTCGGGGATGAGGGTGGACGAGTCGGCGATCTCGACCAGTCGGCCCTGCGGGTACAGCTCGGCCAGCCGTGGGCCGTGCTCGCGCGGCATCAATCTGTCCTCGGTCGCCCAGACGACCAGTACCGGGCGGTCGAAGTCGCGCAGTCGCTCGCTCCAGGCGAGCAAGGTCTTGCGGTCGGGTGCTCCGGTGGCGAATTTGGCGAAGTCCCGGCGGATGGCCCTGCTGCGGGTGGCGGGAGCGAACCAGTCGTCCATGATCTCGTCGGGAATTCCACGCAGGCTCATTCCGCCGTATCCGCCCCGGCTGTGACGGAAGGCGGGGATGCGCATGAGGCGTGTCAGGAGCCAGACGCCGCCGGGAACCCTGCACACATGGGCCGCCGCCTTGGCCGGCCCTGGGGGGAAGTTGTCGAAGGCTTCACAGGCCACCAGTACCAGGCGCGCGATGTGCTGAGCCTTCCCTTCCGACACCAGGAACTGGCCTCCGCCCCAGTCGTTGAGGACGAGGGTCGCCTGGTCCAGGCCGAGCCGCTCGATGAACTCCCCCAGAAGCCGGGCGACACCGCGCTGGGACAGGTCGGCATCCGGGTGCATCGGCTGACGGTGGCCCCCCAGGGGCAGCGTGGGCAGGACGCAGCGGTATCCGTCCAGCAGCGGAACCACCTTGCGCCACTGCGTCTCGTTCATCGGCAGACCGTGGCCGAACACCAGCACAGGCCCCTCACCGCCGGTGTCCTGGTAGTCGGTCGGTCCGGACGACAACTCGATTCTCGGCATCCCAACCCCCTACTTGATAGATCGTTCTACTGTAATATGGCGGGGAAAGGGGTGGAAGGCAATGGGGCAGACGGACACGCGAGCCAGGATCCAGGGGGCCGCCACGGTGCTGTTCCGCCGACACGGCTACTCGGCCACCGGCCTGAAGCGGATCGCGGCAGAGGCGGACGCACCGTTCGGCTCGATCTACCACTTCTTCCCCGGCGGCAAGCAGCAACTGGCCGAGGACATGATCCGCACGTCCGGAACCGAGTACGGCCGCATGGTCCTGGCTCTGCTGGACAGCGTGCCGGACCCGGCGGAGTCCCTCGTGCACGCCTTCGAAGCGGCCGCGGACGATCTTGCAGCGGCCGATTATGCCGACGCGTGCCCGATCGGGACGGTGGCCTTGGAAGTGGCGAGCAGCAATGAGGTGCTGCGTGGCGCGACGGCTGACGTGTTCGAGGAGTGGGTCGGCGCCGCGACGCGATGGTTCGGCCGCTGGGTGCCGGACCCGCAGGCGGCGCGGTCCCTCGCGCAGTCGATGATCATGATGCTGGAGGGGGCTTTCATGCTCAGCCGGGCTGCCCGTGATCCCGAACCGCTGCGGGTGGCCGGCCAGTCGATGGCCAAGTTGCTGCGCACAGCCATCACACAGGCCGACCAGGACTGATCTCGAACGATGGGTGCAAAGGCTCGGCCAGCCCCCGCGGCCGCGCCATAATCGGTGGCTTCACCGGACTCACGAGAAACGTCCTCGCCGTGACCGCACCCCTCACCGTCCAGCGCCACCGCCGGATCATCGACGTCCACCTGCTGCTGATCCGCGACAACCGGG
This sequence comes from Streptomyces sp. NPDC018019, assembly GCF_044327805.1. NCBI lineage: Bacteria > Bacillati > Actinomycetota > Actinomycetes > Kitasatosporales > Streptomycetaceae > Streptomyces > Streptomyces sp. NPDC018019. Next base: position 31,429 of record NZ_JBIRGD010000048.1, read on the forward strand.
TCCTGCTCAGCCTGCGCCAAGGCGGATACGCCTCCGGGCAATGGCAGGTCCCCTCCGGCCACCTCGAAGCGGACGAACCCACCGACCACGGCACCGTTCGGGAAGGATGGGAAGAGATCGGCGTACGCGTCGATCCGGACCACCTGGAACTGGCCCACGTCATCGACCACCGCGCCCCCGGAGAAGAGCCCCGCTTCGGCATCTTCTACCGCGCCCACTCCTGGGAAGGCGAACCGTACAACGCCGAACCCGACAAATGCGGCGGCCTGTCCTGGTTTCCCCTCAGCGACATCCCTGATCCGACCGTGCCCTACCACGCAGCCGCCCTGCAACACATCGCCGCCGGCCGCATCAGCAGTAAGTACGGATGGGAACCGATGCGCTGACCTTTGCACTCGCAGGCCCTTGCTTCGGGCTAACTATTGCCGACAGGATCGGGCCGGCGTGCAAGCGAAACCGAGGACCGGTCTGCTACAGCAAATCCGTGGTGTCGAAGCATGGCGATCGCACACATGGCGGCTTCCTCCGGGTCCGACGCGCAGGGGGGAGCCATCGCGTGGTGCTGCGCATCCCACTCCCAACCGAGCCGGTGAAGCAACGCTCTAGCCTCCAATTGTTCCCACCCGCTGACCGCTACGAGTCCGTGGACATGGCTCGTCCTGATGACCACGTTCGGTTCTTCGATCATTGACCCATCTCTTCCTGGCGGGTTCCTACGGCTGGCCAAGCGGCGAGCTGGAATCGCGAGGGCCGTTCTTCGTGGCGTCCGACGCGGCACTGCTCGCCGGCCTTGCCGAGAGCGGTATCCATGCGGCGGGACAGGAAGCGAGCCCACTGCTCGTGCCACACCACGGCCGCACCCGCGTCCTGGTAGGCGTCGGTACGGGCGAAGGCCAAAGCGGCGATCTCATAGGCCAACCCCTCGTGAAGCCGCCAACACGGAGGGATCACGTGCTGAGGCTGCCAGGCGTACGTACGGTTCAGCCACCGGCACACTGCGTCGAGCCACTCGTCCAGCGGGCCGAGCAGGTCGGGTGGCAGGGCGCCGATGTCCCAGGGCGGCGGTCCGTCGGCCGAGAGCTCCTCGACGCTTCTCTCCGCCACGTAGGTGGCGAGGACGGCCGGTAGCTCCGGGAAGGGCTGGTAGACGGCCAGGGGGTTGGTGGTGCTCATGCTGCGGTGGCTTCCTGCCGTCGGGCCCAGGCGGCGGCGTGGGCGTCGGCCTGCTGTTCCCGTACGGCGGCCAGGCGAGCGCGTTCGGCTGCGTTGGCGTCCCGCAGCGACCGGACCTGCGCCTGGATCTGCGGCCAGGTCCCCCAGTTCCACATTCCGTCGAGGTGAGTGATCACCGGGGGCAAGTTGTCGGCGAGGACGAGAGCCTGCCCTTCGCCGAGCGCCTTGATCTCGTCCGGCCGCAGGACGGGTTCAAGGGCCAGGTGCTTAGCAGTGGACACGCCTCCGCGGTCACCGCTGTTGGTGGTCTTGGTGGTGCGGACACGCTCGACCTGGCCGCAGAGGTCTGATTGGTCGCGGAGGAACTGCGGGTCCTTGGCGCCGCCGAAAATGACGACGTTGTTGGTGAAGGAGGCCAGCTCGGCTGCGGTATCGGGTCCGAAGCGGGCGACGGCGGATGCCCAGCCCTGGAGGCCGTAGATGACGGTGATGCCGCGTCCGCGTCCGTCGGCGACGCGCTGGCGCAGGCTGGGGATCGGGGCGATGTTGGGGGCTTCGTCCAGCGCGGCCAGGAGAGGAGGATCGAGCCGCCCGGCCGGAGCGGCGATCGCGTGTGCTTCCGCGATGTCGAGCAGGTCTTCCGTGACGGCCGTCGTCAGCGGGGCGACGGAGTTGACCTCCGAGTCCTTGCCGAGCAGGTAGATGGTGCCGCCGGCGTCGAGCAGGGCTTGTACGTCCGTGGGCTGGTCCGCCCCGCCGGTGAGGGCGTCGATGACCGTCTGGTGCGCGAGGGGTTCGAGCGCCGCGTCGATGGTGACGGCGGTGTTGCCGACGGTGCGCTCGTCGCCGCTGGTGGCGTTGAGGAGCATGTCTCCCCAGCCGGCGCCCGCGCCGGGGTGGGCGCTCAGGATGCCGAGCGGGGCCGGGTCGGAGAGCTTTCGTGCCCACCGGAGGAACTGATCAAGGCTCGCCCCGTCGAGCGCGGCTGCGTGCAGCAAGGCGGCCAGGACCTTGCTCGCCTGCCCCTTGTAGAAGGCGGAGCCTTCGGAGGACTGGGTGGCCGAGCCGGGGGTGCGCGAGCCCGCGACCAGGGCCTTGGCCCTGGCCATCGCGGTTTCCGTGTCCGCCGCTCCGGTGATGGGGGACCAGCGCAGCTTCGGCAGGGACGGGGCGAGGCCCTGCGGGTCGAACACCGCGATGGGGCGGTCACCGAGACGGCGTGCGTCCAACGTCAGCTCGACCAGGTCCGGCTTGGTGGAGGTGGCGAACACTGGGCCCACCCACCGGCGGATCACGGGCGCGAAGAATCTCAGAGTTTTCCCCGACCCCATCGGGCCGATCACCCGGGTTGCCTTGTCGGCTCTGGACCACAGGTCAACGCCTTTCGGGCGACGGGAGGTCCCCAGCGAATAGCCGAAGTCGTGGGGATTGTGGCGCATGGAGGTACTCCGAAGAACGAACGGGGAGCTGGCAGGTGGGGTGATCAGGAACCGTGGTGGGGCGGCTGCTTGGACAGGTCCACTGCCCCGACAGGCCGTGAGGCGGGGAGCGCATCGTGGCTGAGCGAGGGCCGGACCTCGGTCGCCTTGACGACGGACTTCGCCGAGAGATGGCGCTTGAGCTGGCTCTTGGCAGCGAAACCCGCGTTGCGTCGGCTACGGCCTGAGGAGATCCAGAGGACCAGGAGAACGACACCGAAGACGGCGGCGAGGCCGTACAGGGGGAGCGACAGACCGCTGGGGATGAGATCCATCAAGCCGCCTTCCGAGCAGCTCGCGCTGCCAGGTAGCGCATCCTGCGCGCGCACAGGCGCGCGAGCGGGGCGGCCGGGCCCGCGGCGCGGGGCGGGGACGTGTGGAAGGCGGCGTGCAGCTCTTCGGCGCCGCGCCAGACGTGCTGCACCGCGGCCCGCGCCCGGCCGCCGGCCGCGTGGGAGTCATTGCGGTCCAGGGCCTGAGCCAGGTGGGCCGCCCGCTTCGCCATTTCGAGGAACTCTCCATGCAGGGCATCGATCTCCGCGCGTACGGATCGTGCAGCGGAGGAAGCGGCGGTGTGACGGTGGTCAAGGGAAACTACACTCACGGGAAACTCCAGCGGAGGTAGGACCTCGGGCAGGGGATGAAGGACGGATGGCGCTTCATGCCGTGTCCGGAGCGGCCGAGGAGAGATCGGTCATCGAGCCCGAAGAGAAGCACAGGTGCTGCTCTGTCTCGGTCAGCAGGTGCTGAACACCGGGATAGATGACCTCGCCGACCTTCCACAGGGCAACGCCCCTGCGGAGCCGCATGATGTGCTCCGCTGTCCACGCGGGAAGCCCGAGCCTGGCGACAGTGTCTTCTGCCTCGGACTTCTTCATCGAGTAGATGATGATCGTGTCCGCCATCTTCAGGGCCGCCTGCGTTTCCGCAGAGTCATCGATGTCCGACAAGTGGTGAACGATGAAAATGCATGAAAGACCGTACCCCCGGGCGAACTTCAGGAACTTCTCCAGCAGGGCGGCGAGCTGCGGTGTGCCGAGAATGTGCCATGCCTCTTCACAGACGAGAATCCGCTTGCGCTGCGTGTAGCGGCGGCACCCGGTCCTCTCATTGGCGCCGAGTTCCCAGGCCCCGGAGGCGGCATCGACGGTGACCCGCTGGTGCTGCGCGGGCTCCGCACCACACTCGCACCTGGGCCGCAGCCAGACCTCTTCCAGGAAGATACTGATCACCGCGACGAGAATGGTCATGGCGACCCCACCGGAGGGGACCTTGGTGAGGTCGAAGACCACCATGTCCCCGTCCAGGTCGATGTCCAGGCTGGTCGGCCCGTCCAACATGCCGATCAAGTCGCCGGTCGAGTCCTGGTCGTTGCCGCACAGGCGGTCCAGCACGTACGAGGCTTCGAGGCCGTCGCCGAGGAGCTCTTGACGGGTGCGCTCCTTGGCCCGCGCGTCCGCCTCCTCGGGAGCACGCAGCGCCGCGGCGACATCGGCCAGGACCGGGGCCCGGCTTTCCTCACCGGCACGCTGATGGGCTCGGCGGATAGCGATACGCAGGGCCGAGCCCGCGAATTCGTCCAGGGGCTTGCCCAGCCCGAGTTCGACGATCGTGCGGATGAGCTCGACCTGCCGCTTCCCCGTGATCGTCGGGTCCATCGGGTTGATGCACGAGGAACCACGGCCGCCGCCGGGGGTGAACTTGACCGGCGCGCGGCCGGTCAGTGAGCGGCCCAGTGCCGCCCACTCGCCCTCTTCCCGCTCTTTCTGCTCTTTCGTGTCCAAGACGATGACCTTGCGGCCCAGCCGGATCTGCCGCGCGGTGTAGGTCTTGGTCAGGGCGCTCTTGCCGCGGCCCGTGTCCCCCATGACGATCATGTTGCCGCCGGGCAGGCCGTCACCGAAGGCCGAGAAGGGGCAGTAGATGAACGCCTTCCCGGAGTAGAGCTCCCGGCCGATGACCGCCCCGGCGGTGCCGAGGGTCGGCGGGGCGATCGGGAGGTAAAGAGCCTGGCTGGTGGTGGTCTCCGTGTAGAGCGGACGCCGCACCGTCTGGTGCATGGGCGTCAGGGGAGCAAGGTCGAGCAGGTCAGTCACTTGATGCCTCCGGCGAAGGGGAGCGTGGTGGCGATCGCCCGGGCGTGCTCCAGGTCCAGCCACTCGATGCGCAGGTGTGCGTTGCGGGCGCGCGAGGCGGTGGTGCGCTTGACGCGTTCCAGCTCCTCCGGGCTGCGCGATGAGACGGTGATGTAGCCGACGACGGCGGACCCGGCGGCACCGGAGGCGGCGAGCGCCATACCGCGGGAGCCTGTGGCGTTGGCGGCGATCAGGTCCCGGGGGTCGATGTTCTTCCCGCGCTGGCGGTCCCGGTGCATCTCGGCCTGGTTGTTCGTGTCCTCGCTCAGCATCCGCTCGACGGCCCTGTCATTGGGCTCCAGGTCCTGGGTGATCGCCATGGTCCGGATGACGTCCGGCATGCCGATCAGCAAGGGGGAGAGGAAGTCAGGGCCTACCGGGGTGGTGGGCCATGCGACGACGGCCGCGGTCGCGTGGCACCAGGTCTCGGTCGATCCGGCGGCGCGCGTGGCCACGTGATCGCCGGACCGGACGTCCACGTTGCGGGGGAAGGCGTGGGCCTGTGGCAGCTCGGTATCCCAGATGGGGTGGTCCGGGTCGTAGCTGTTGCGGATCAAGGCCGTCAGCCGACCCTCGTCCAGGGGCGCGATGACCGACAGGTCCGCGTCCTCGCAACGGGCCCACAACTCTTCCATGTAGGCGGCCATGGCCGCGGCCACGCCTTCGTCACCGGTTCCCCGGGCGGCGCCGTCGGCCGCCAGGTCGCGTGTGAACTTCGCGTGCGCGGTGATGTAGTAGCGGTGCTCCTCCGCAGAGGTGGACACGGCGTTGGCCAGCGTGTCGTACGACTCGCGCAGCCACTGCGGCGCCGATGCGGTCGCCCGCGACTCGTCACGCTGCTTGACGAACCGCTGGTGTGCCTGCGGGTCGGACTTCAGCTGCCGGGCCAGGACCTGGATGCGCTTGACGGGGTGTTCCTCCGTGTTGCCGAAGGCATCGAGCAGCTCGCCCCACCGCTCCAGGGCCACGATCTGTTCGCCGACCTCCTTGCCGCCGAGCCCGGGAGAGGCCACCTCCAGCGTCGCGGTGACGCAGCGGGATTCCGGCTGGAGCACGACGACGGCTTGCTGGCCGCGTACGGTCACCGGGACCCACGTCATCCCGGCAACGCCTTCCGGTTCGGTGAGGGCCGCATCGGGCGGGGTACCGTCCGCTCGGACGCCTGCCTCGACAGCCGGGGACACCCACACGCCTCCGGTCCGTTGCAGAGCCTTGCGGTGGTACCTCTTGATGCGCCACCAGCGGTAGAGCGTGCGTCGGTGCATCGTGCCCTTGGGCCGGTACGGCGCATAGACGACCAGGACCGCCAGGACGATCGGAAGGACCAGGCCCACCCCGGCCGCCACCGGAACGCTCTGGAAGGCGAACCCGCAGATGAGGCCCGCAGCGGCGCCACCCGCCAGGACGACCTGTTCGCCCAGGTCGCGGCGGCCGACAAGCCCCGTGGGCCGGTGTTTGCCGAACTGATAGGTACGAGAAGACATAGGGATCACTGGTCCTTGCCGGAGGCGGGCTTCGGGGAGCCCACCGGGCCACCGGACGGCTGCGACGGTGGCGTGGGAATCGTGGAGGGACCGGCACCGGAGGCGGTGCCGGAGGCGGGCTTCGGGGAGCCTGCCGGGCCACCGGACGACTGTGACGGTGGCGTGGGAATGGTGGAGGGACCGGCACCGGAGGCGGTGCCGGAGGTGGACGCCGGGGCGGCACCCGTCTTCGAGGGCGAGGCCGGGACGGTGCCCGTGCCCGGTGACGGGGACGGCGGGGCCTGCGCCGGTGTGGGAGAAGACCCCCGGCTGACGACCGGGTCGGACATCGCACCGCGGGAGCGCGCCGCAGCCGGTGCGCCGGTGCCTTCGGTACCGGAGCCGCCTCCCTGGGAGCCCTCTGCGCCCCCGGACGCCGCGTCGAGGCCCTGCGCTCCTGGGGAACTGGCGGCACGGTTCTTCGTCACATCGACACCGGCCTTCGCAGCCGCCGCCGCAGCACCGGCCGGTCCGCCAGCGGCAGCAGTTCCGCCACCGGCAGCTGCTCCGACTCCTGCGGCGCCCGAGCCGGCCGCCGCCTTCGCACTGGCCGTACCGGCCTGGCTGCCGACCGTCGAGGAGTTCGCGGCCTTCCCGCCGGCGGCGCGGGCCGCTCCCCCGCCGCCGGACGACTTGCCGCCACCGACCAGCGAGTCCTGGACGTGCATCGACATCGCCCGGTTGGCGTGCTGCGCGGGCCCGTCCACTGCCGAAGCAGGCCCCGCGGAGGTGGCCGCCTTACGGTCGTGGTGAATCTGTGCCATCTCATCGCCGAAGGCCGGGACCCACTTGTAGATGGTCGCCGAGGCGAAGACGGCCAGCAGCAGGATCAGCGCGCCGACCAGGATCTTCGAGACGGCATCGCTCATGCCTCCCGAGGCGTCACTGAGGATGGCCCCGCCCAGTCCGAGCAGGGCGAACAAGACAGGTTTGCTGATGCCGAGCGCGAATAGGGCGCCGACCCACTTCTTGCTCTTGCCCCACAGGTCCCGGTCCACCAGGCCCGCGTTGACCACGGGCCCGAGGGCAACACCCACATAGATCGCGGCACTGCGGATCAGCAGCTCCACCCACATCAGCAGAGCGCCGCACAGCATGATCAGGTTGACGACGATGAGCTGGAACACCCCGTCGTGGGGGTTGGCCGCCATGACCTTGAGCATGGTGGCGAGGAATGGTTTGAAGTTGTCGGTCGCATACGGCTCGAAGATCGCTGTGACCTCGTCGATAGCCTTCATCAGCAATGCGACGGTGCCGGGCGCCAGGGCATTGACGACGAACTGAAGGACGAGGAAGCCGACCGCTTCCGATACCGCCGTGGTCACCGAGACGCCGCGCGCTGCCCGCTTGGCGACAGCGATCAGCCACAGCGCCGCCGTGATCAGCGTGCTGGCCGCGAAGATGATCGCGTACTGCTTCAGGAAGCCCGGCGACGTCAGATCGATCTTCGACGTGTTCTGGATCAGCTCCAGCATCTTCCGCAGGAACCACAGGTTCGCTTCAGTGATCTTCTGGAGCAGGAAGCCCAGGGGGTCTGAGACGAAGTCGACGGCGGCCTTGGCCTCACACACCATCGGGATGTAGCAGAACGGATTGGCAACCGCCGAGGGCACGAAGAGAAATCCGAGGGTGACGTTGACCCACAGGATGGTGTGCAGCCGGCGCCCCAAGCTCCGGCCCGGGCCGGAGCGTTCGAAGGTGACGAGGCCAGGGGCGTCCTCACGCAAACGAAGGCGCATCAAAGACACCCCCCACCTCGGCGAAGCTCGTGGCCGGAGACGCCTGTTCGGCGGCAGGCGGCGAGGGGACCAGCGGTTCCCCCGGAGAAACCGCGGTCGTCTTCCACGTGCCGTCGATCCAGGCCAAATCGACGTTCATGCGCAGGAAGCCGACCTGGGGGTGCTGGGACTCGTCCTTCCCGGCGATGCCGCCGACGGACGCGGTCCACAGCTCGACGCTCGCGGCTTGGGAGGTGTGCGTCAGGGTGCGTGCCGCCAGCACAGCGGTCCGGGTCACGAGTCGTCCGCCGTCTGCGGTGCGGCCGTCTGCGCCGAGTTGGCGGTTCTCCATGACGAGCTGCGCGGTGGCGTCCGCGTCATGCGTAACGGCCTTCAACGTGCTCGGTGCGGTCATGCCGCGGAGCATCCGGTGCCGCCAGTCGGCATCGGTGAAGAACCGCGGATCTCCCTGCACCATCGCGGCGTTGGAGGCGGCTGCACGGGCCCCGGCCTCGTCGTGCGTGTAGGGGCCCGGGACACCGTCGTCCGTGGCGCCGCGGACAACCGGGTCGGCGGCTTCGCCGGAAACGTACTGGGCGAAGTCGTTGGCGGTGTTGGTGGCCTGCTGGCTGGAGAGCGGTGCGACCAGGCCGCGGCCTGTGGAAAAGCTGGCCGCCTTCCAGTCGCCCGCCTCCCAGACGAGGTTGACCGTCACAGACCGAAACGCTGCGTGAGGCGGGGTGTTACCCGCTGTGTTGCCACGGACCGTGGTTGTCCACAGTCGGATCGTCGCGTTGTGGATATTGAAGGCCAGAGTATGAGCCGAGAAGACCCCGGTACGGGCGATCACGTCCCTGCCCGCCACCTTCTTGGAATCGCCTTGCAGGTCCTTCGCCGCTTGGACGGCGACCTGGTTCGCGTCCTCCCCGGCCGACCGCTTCGCCTCGGCGGTACTCATTGCAGCGGTGGCCCGCTGCCGCGCGGTTGGGTTCGTCAGGAAGGCCGCGCTACCGCGGACCGTCGCGAAGTTGCTGGCGGCTGCCTTCGCGCCGGCCTCGGTGCGGGTGTAGCCGACGGGGACGCCATCGAGGGTCCGCTTGCCCGTGGGCTGGCCGCCCTCTACATGCTCGGTGGGGCGCGGGGACGCGGATGCTGACTCCGGGGAGTGCGGGGAACCGCCGGAGATGACGCTGACGGCCAATCCGGCCGTGGTGACGGCGGTGACGAGGCCGACCGCGATGCCCCACTTCTTGGTCTTGTTCGGCCCATGAGGAGGGGCGTGGCCGCCGCGTCCGGCGGCTTCGCGCCGCCCGGTACGGGAGTGCTGAGTCATCGGTTCACACACCCATGCCGTAAACGATCGTGAAGAGCGTGCCGAACGAGGCGACGAGGAAGACCGTCACGCCGCCCCCGACCATCAGGCCCTTGCCGCGGGAGGAGTCCATGGTCGAGTGGCCGTCGCCCACCCAGCCCTTCGACTTCGCGAGCCCGGCGAAGAAGGCGCCAGCGCCGACGACCAGGACGAGTGCGGCCAGCACGCCGAGCATCACCTTGGCTGTGCCGCCCAGCTTGCTGAACGGGCCCCAGTCCGGCTTGACCCCGCTGACGACATCGGCTCCGGCGGCGAGCGTGGTGAGGTGCTGGTGCAGGGCGGGGTCGGAGGCGGCCGAGATCAGGTGGTGCATGGATCTTCCTTTGGTTGTGCAGGTGAAAGGAGTGAAAGGGGAGGCGTCAGCCGACGTGCCGCATCGCGACGATCTGGTGGGTCCACCAGCTCATGGGCTTGATGCGGACCTGGGCGCCGGTGTGGGGTGCCTCGATGACCTGGCCGTTGCCGATGAACATCCCGACGTGTTCGGGGTGGCTGGCTGAGCCGACGGAGAACAGCAGGTCACCCGGCTGAAGTTGGGAAATACTGGCGACGGGCTTGCCCACGCGGACCTGGTCGTAGGTGACGCGCGGCAGGTTCACGCCGGCCGCGGCCCACGCCATCTTGGTCAGCGAGGAGCAGTCGCACCCGTTCTGGCCGGTGTACGGGGCGACGCAGTCGCCACCCCACCGGTACCAGGTGCCCAGCGCGGTCTTGGCGGCGGCGATGGCTCGGGCCGCACCCTTGCCCGCGGGCAGCGGAGTCGGACTCGGGGCCGCCGCCCACTTCTCGGCGAGGTCACGGATCTTCTTCACGTAGGCGCGGGTTTCCGCGTACGGCGGCACCCCGCGGTACTTGATCACCGCGCCGCCGCCCGCGTTGTACGCCGCCAGCATGTTGTCGGTGCTGTCGCCGGGAACGTTCTTGACTTCCTTGGCCAGGACGCAGTCGTAGTGGGCCTGCGCGGCGATGGCGTCCTCGGGGTCGAACACGTCCTTCTTGCCGTCGCCGTTGCCGTCCTTGCCGTACTGCGCCCAGGTACCGGGCATGAACTGGGCGATCCCCAGGGCGCCCACCGGCGACCTCGCCTTCGGATTGAACCCGGACTCGCTGTAGAGCTGTGCGGCAAGCAGCGACTCGGTGACCTGCGGGCATTCCCCCGCGGCCTTCTTGATGATCGGGCGGACCCATGCGGGCACCGGCGAGTCAGCCGTCAGCCCGGCTCCGGGCCCGGTCTCCGTCGCCGAGGCTTTGTCCGCGCCGCCGAACGTCAGCAGGAGGACGAGGCCGCCGAGGCTGAAGCACAGCAGCAGCGCCCCGCAGGCGTATGCGATCTTCTTCACGGCCGCCCCCGTCAGGCCCAGGGCAGGGCGGTGACACGCCAGCCGTCGGAGGTGTTCTCCAGCCGGAGGGCCAGCTGCTCGCTGCTCTTCCGCGCCGGGCCGGAGACGGGTGCGGTGCTGAGCGTGTAGGCGACGCGGACCAGCGCGGTGCCCGGCGTCGGAGCCGGGGCGCCGTCCGGAACCCGGACCGACTCGATCCCGACGGTCGTACGTGCCTGCTCGTCCCGCAGGGCCGCCCACGGGGCGTCCTGGCTGGGACGTTTCTGCGTCAGGATGTCGACCAGCTCGCCGGAGGCGTACTTGGCGGCCCGAACTCCGGCGTCGGCGTAGGAGCGGTCATGGCCGTCGCGGGCGTCGTGCTGGGCGTACGCCGTGGTGAAGGCCCGCGCCACGGTGGCCGCAGCAGCCGGCACCTCGCTGCCGGTGGCCACTCTGGGAGAGGAGGAACGGGGGCCGGAGGTTTCGGTGCCCCCAGCTGAGACCACTGCGGGGCGGGACCCGTCCGCAGCGGGGCTGGCGGGCTGCGTGCTGCCGCAACCGGTGGCGCAGACGGTCAGCATCGCAGTGGCCCCCACAAGGATAGAAATGCGTACATAGTGGGCGTGTGAAGGCATGGGGGAATCTCAACCTCGGGCAGGAAGGGGAGGGTGGGTGTTGCGGCCCCTGTGAGCGGGGGGCCGCAACACCCGGGGCAGGAGCTGTGGACTTACTCCTGCGGGCTGTTACCGGCGTTGGCCGGGCCCTGCGTGCGTCGGCGGGTAGCCCATACCGTGCCGCCGCCGAGGGCGAGCAGTGCTGCCGCGCTGCCGAGGGCCCAGGGCGTCATGTCGGCGCCGGTGTGGGCCAGGGAGCCGTGCTTCTCCGGGGCGTCCGGCGGAGTGCCGTGGTCCTTCGGAGCAGGCGGCGGGGTGGTCTCCGGCGTCGGGGGTGTGGAAGGCGGCGGTGAGGGTGCCTTGCTGTCCTGCGCCCGCACCGTGACCTCGCTGTCGGCCCGAGCGGTGAAGGAGATCGGCCGGGAGAGCGTGTCGTACCCGCTCGGGGCCCTGGTCTCGGTCAGCAGATACTCGGTGCCGGCCTCCACCGCGGCGTCCAGCTTGAGCGGCTTGGACTTCCCGTCGGCCTCCGTCGTCCCGGACACCACCTTCGTACCGGCGACCTTCTTCCCCGACGCGTCGACCTTCACGGTCGAGATGTCGAAGCCCATGCCGCCCAGAGGCTTGCCGGTCTCCTTGTCGGTCTTGAGCACGCGCATCGTCGCAGGGATCGGGTCATCCGCCAGCGTCACGTTCACCTCCTGCCCCGGCTTCGCGGTGAACGGGCTCGGCGTCGCGTCGAGCTGGTAGTGCTTCGGAGCCGTCGTCTCCTTGGCCCAGTACCGGGCGCCGTCCTTGACCGACATGCCGAGCTTGGCGCGGGCCGTACCGTCCGCGCCCGTGGTCAGCTCAGTGATCTTCTTGCCCGGCCGGTGCTGGCCCGCCGAGTCCACGCTGTCCGCGTCGATCTCGATTACGCCGTGCCCGAGCGGCTTGCCCGTGGACTTGTCGATCTTCTTAAGGACCAGCTCTGCGTCGCGGAAGGGATCAACGAGAGTCACCGGGTGCGCCGTTGCGCTCTGCCCAGCGGTGATCAGCACGTCCTGATCCGGGATCAACGCATGGACACTGTCGCCCGTCGAGGTCTCGTGCAGCCGGTACTTGCCGGGCCGCAGCCCCTCGAAGACGAGGACCCCGTCATGGTTGGTCGTGCCCTTCGCCACCTCCTTGCCGGTGGCCGGATCAAGGAGCTGGAAGCCGACACCCGACAGGTGCGTGCCCTCCGGGCCCTGCTTGTTGATCTGCACGCCGCCCGTGGCCGGCCTGACCGTCACGGCCGCAGAGTCCCGGGCCGTAGACGTGTCCCCGGCCAGCAGCATCCGCTGTGCGTGGGAGTCACGAGGCAGCAGCGCCTTGAGCTGAGAACCAGGAAGCCCACCGGCCGTCGCGGTCACCGTGGCCTTCCCCGCCTCGGCAGGAGCGAACTGCCACTGCGCACGGCCGTCGCTGCCGGTGGTCACCCTGCCGTGGGCCGAGCCCGCGCTGACGTCGACCGCAACTCCCGGCACCTTCTGCCCGGACAGCTTCGCGGTGACGTCCAGAGCGACCGTAACCTTCTGCCCGGCCGTGGTCTGCTCCACCGACGGCCGGACGTGCAGCTCGTACGGGCCCGCGTACCGCCGCGCCTCGCTGAGATAGCGCTGAGCCAGCGGGCGAGCCCCCGCCGACACGTTGGAGTAGGACAGCCGCTGCTTGCCCCGGGCGCCGTTGAGTCCGTACTTCCCTCCGGCGAGCAGCTCGTAGGTAGCCGCGTCGACGGCCGCCGCCTGCTCATCGGAATGAGTCTGCCCGTACCGCCCGATCACGTACGACGCGTAGGCGACATTCGCGTCCGGCACCTGCTGGCCGGTCTCAGACGAAATCCAGTGATTGACCGTCTTCGGCGCACCGTACCCACCGGCCGAATCGGGCCCCCGACGTTCCGGATCAGCACAATACGTTTCCCTGTCCCGCGACACACGCATTCCGGGAGGACCGTAAGCCCCGATATGGCTGGCAGCGGCGTGACCGTCGGAATCTGGGATCTGGTACCCCGGGCCGTACCGATCGGCGGCTATCGCCGTTGGGGACCAGGCCAGTGTCCCGACCACGCCGGCAGCCACGGTGACGGCGGCCAGCCGGGACGGGGGAGGTATGCGTGAACGCATGGAAGTTGTGCTCCTGCGGACGGAGGCCACCCCTTCGGAGGGCCTTCGGTAACGGGAGCCGGTCTTCGTATACGGACCCGACTCCCCTTGCTAAGGATTCCTCGCGGAAACCCGGCACAGCGTGCTGAAAGCTCCGCTTTCCTGCTGCTGTGAGCACGTGCGACAAGATGACCGGACCGCAGTCCGGCCACTACTGCCGCTCAGCTTCATATCAAGGCGCATCAACTCCCTTTCTGGTCCGTGCGGCTCGGGACGTGCATGCTCCGAACGACCGCGAGAGCCCCTTTGGCGTTGGCCGCAAAAAAGCCTGACAGGGGTTGGCGGGGATTTCTAACGTCCATAAATTGATGGAACTTTCTTCCCTGAAATCTTTTCCGTTTTGGAGAACGCCTGAGAAGGCCCCTACGACGCGAACGAGTTGATAGCCCCCGCGCGCGGAGGGGGCGAGATGGCAGGGCAGTGGCCCGCCGCCCATGGAGGGGCCGACCACGCTCAGCGGGTCCCTCGCATCTGCTCGCCCGCTCCCAGATTCTCAACGGGGCTGGAACAAGCGAATGGCCCTTCACTCGCCGGAGATCTGGCCTGGTGCGTTCCGCCTGCACTCCTGACCGCAGCAGGGGCACGGTGACTTGATCGGGCGGCGCTCGGCCCTGGTCAAGCGCGGGGGTGTGCAGTCCGGGCGGGCCGGGGTTGTGCAAATGTCCGTGTTCTGTAATGACAGTCGCATCTTCAACCAGCATTCGCGGCCAGGCTCCACAGTGGTCTCGCCCGGCAAGAGGCCGGGCATCGGAACCATCAGCCCCGCTGTGCTCGGGGCTGCTCGCAGGAGGTCGTCATGCTCCGTTCCGCCCGTGCTGCCACCGTCGCCTTCGGCTCGGCCGCCCTGGTCGCGACCGCGTCACTGCCCGCCGTCGCCGACGTGCACACGCTGCCGGCCACACACCGCTCCCCGGTCGTGATCGGTGCGGTGCAGGCTGACAGCCCCGGCCGCGACGACGGCTCCAACCGGTCCCTGAACGCCGAATGGGTCACGGTGAAGAACACCAGCCGCCGCGCGATCAACCTCCAGGGCTGGACCCTGACCAGCGAACGCAGCCACAAGACGTACCGCTTCAACAACCTGCGCCTGGCCGGCAACCAGAGCGTGCGCGTCCACACCGGCCGAGGTCGTGACGCGGTCCGCGACATCTACCAGGACCGTCGCGACTACGTCTGGCACAACCAGCGCGACACCGCCACACTGCGCGACCACCACCGCCACACCATCGACACCAAGAGCTGGGGTCGCCGCTGACCCTCCGCCCGGACGGCTTTCGGCTGGACCGGGCACCGGGTGCGCCGCAGCCACGGAAAGGGCTGCGGCGCGCCACGCTGGACCCTGCTGCACTGTGAGTGGCCGTGCTGCGCCGCGAACTCCCCCACGCGCGCCAAGGAAAGGGCGAAGCACTCAACCACGGCATCCGGCTGATCCGCGACCGGGTCGCGGCCCGGGGCCAGGACCCCGCCGAGACGGCCGTCTGCGTCATGGACGCCGACGGCCGCCTGTCGGACCGTGCACTGGCCGCCTCCTTCACCTACCTTCGCCGCGACAGGCAGGTCGGCCCCGGCCGGGCCCTCCTCCTGGGCCACTCCTTCGTCGTCATGAACTACCTGTCGTTCCTGTGCGCCTGGCGCGCCCTCTTCCGCATGTTCCGCGGCCACACCGGCTGGACCAAGACCACCCGCGAGACCGAGCCCGGGGCGGGCAGTGGGCGGATCACGGGACCCGGAGCGCTCGCCGGTAGGCGCCCGGGGTCGTGCCCGTTGCGGTGCGGAAGCGGCGGCGCAGGTTGACCGCGGAGGAGAGGCCGACGCGGGCTGCGATCGCCTCGACCGGCAGTTCCGTCTCCTCCAGCAGGGCGCGTGCCGCGGCCACCCGACGGGAGAGCAACCACGCACCCGGGCTCGTGTCGAGCTGGTCGGCGAAGCGCCGGGCCAGGGTGCGGGACGAGACACCGAGGTAGGCGGCCAGGTCGGCTACCGACAGCGGTGTGCCGAGGCGCTCGTCGACCCACTTGAGCAGGCCGTCGAACGCGTTCCCGGGCGGTGGGGGCGGCGCGTACGGCGCTCGGCCGGCCTCGCGGTGTGGCGGCAGCACCATGTGCCGCTTGAGCACAGCGGCGTATGCGGCCCCGTGATCCTTCCGGACGAGGTGCAGGCACAGGTCGAACCCGGCGCCCGCGCCGGCGCTGGTGGCGATGTCACCGTGATCCACGTAGAGCCTGTCCGGTTCCACGCGCACCCGGGGGAATTCACGCCGCAGTTGCTCGGCATGCGCCCAGTGCGTGGTGGCCGAGCGGCCGTCCAGTAGTCCGGTGCGGGCCAGTGCGAACACCCCGGAGCAGATCGTGACCAGCCGGGCCCCACGCGCATGCGCCCGCAGCAGTGCCCGGCACACCGGGTCGGA
>NZ_JBIRGD010000049.1:0-39664 GCF_044327805.1 Streptomyces sp. NPDC018019
GCCCGGCGGGGGGCGGCGCCCCTCCTGCGCCCCCCCCCGGGGGCGCGGGGGGGGGGCGAGCGCGTTTGGGCTGGGGTTGTGGGGCTGGGGCGGGGGGGCGCGGGGCGCGCGGGGCGCGCCGCGACCCGGGTCACCCCAGCCGGATGTGATGCAGCAACAGCAGTGCGGCCGCCATGTTGGCGGCCGGCACCTCCCCTCTCGCGATCATGTCGGGTACCAGTTTGAGGGGGACCCACTCCCGTTTGTCGGACTCGAAGTCGTCCTCGGGATCGCCCACGAACGTGCCCCGGTCGGACCAGAAGATGTGGTGCCGGGCGTCGGTGAGGCCGTTGGACGGCTCCACCGAAAGGAGGTGTTCGAGGGGGCCGGGGCGCCACCCGGTCTCCTCCTCCATCTCCCGGGCGGCCGCGGCGGCGATGTCCTCGCCGTCCTCGACCACCCCCGCGGCGAGCTCCCACCCCCAGGTGTCGGTGATGAAACGGTGCCGCCACAGCAGCAGCACCTCGTTGGCCTCGTTGACCACTGTGGCCACGGCGACGGGCCGCAACCGGATCAGGAAGTGATCCAGGTGGCGGCCGTCGGGGAGTTCGACATCGGCGAGGTTGACCCGGAACCAGCGGTTCTCGTACACGGTCTGCTCACTGAAATTCTTCCATCGCACGTATGTGCCACCTTCCGCCGTTGGGCTGGCAAGGTGACACGGGCCGGCCTCACAGTGGAACGCGCAGCGCCTCGTCGATCAGATCGGCAGCCTCCTCGGTGGCGGTACCTCCGGTTTCGGACAGGTGCTCGCGCACCGCCCGCAGCCGGTCCCGTAACCGCTGCGACTCCATTCCCCGCGCCTGTTCGGTCATCTGCGCGGCGTTGGCCACAGCCTGGTCCGCGTCCCCTTGGCGCAGCTCGATGTGGGTGAGCATGGCCAGCCGGTGGACCCGGCCCCGGTCGTGCGCGGGGGTGTCGACGGCGGCGTCCGCGTGTTCCCGGGCGGCACGCAGGTCCCCCAGGCTCAGCAGTGCCTCCGCCACTTGAACGTTCACCAGGCCCGGCTGGACGTAATCCGTTTCGGCGGGTTCCTGACCAGGGCTGATGCGCTCGGCCGCCGCCTCCGCACGCCGGATGCAGGAGAGCGCGCTCGCGCCGTCCCCAAGGCGTGCGTACGCCTTGGCCTGCATCGCGTAGAGATCCGCCGCGAGCGCCGGGGTGATCTGCGGCCCCGCCGTCCGCAGGGCCGCCTCCGCGAAGGCGACCGCCTGACGGTACTCCCGTACGAACAGGGACTGGTTGACCAGCAGCGCGATCACGTACGCGCCGAGCCCCCGGTCCCCGCTCGCCTTGGCCAGCCGCAGCGCCTGATGGAAGTAGCGCTGGGCCAGCCCCAGGGCGTCCGAGTCGTACGCACAGATGCCCGCGACGGCCACCAGCCCGCCGGTGGCCCGGTGGAGCTGGCGTCCCGTCGCATCGGTGTAGCTGCCCCGCAGCAGCGGCGCCGCCTCGGTGTTGAGGAACCCGACGACCCGCGTTCTCGTCGCGATACCACCCGCCTTCCGGTACATCTGCTCGTAGTGCGTACGCGCCGCGCGGAGCATTTCGATGTCCGCCATGGACACCCTGGTCAGGCCGTCCCGGGACACGTCGGAGTCCTCCGGCGGGTTCTCCCACTCCCATACGGGGATGACCGCGGAGGTGCCGGTGAGGGCGGGGGCGGACAGCACGTGCGGGCGCTGCTGTTCGTCGGAGCGCCACAGCGCGGTGGCCCGTTCCACGAACCCGGAGAGCGGCGTGTCCGGGACGCGGCGCACACCCGGCCGGCTCAGTCCGATGTCGTCGAGCCCCACCGCCCGGTGCAGCCGCTCGCTGAGGACCTCACAGATCAGGTCGGGCACCTGGCCCCGCGGCCGCTGCCCCTTCAGCCAGCGGGCCACCGCCGTGTGTTCGTAGCGCAGCGCCAGTCCGCGCTGCCGGCCGAGCTGGTTGACGTGCAGCGCCAGCCCGGCGTGTGAGATGCCCGCCTCGTCGAGAATCGCGTCGAGCAGGCTGTTGGGCTCCATGGTGCCCTCCTGACGGCGCCGCCGCGCCCCCGCCGAGGCGGCCGTCCGTAGACTTGTCGACTCAACTACCCCTTGAGATCAGCGTAATGAAGCGCCCTTCACACGGGGTGTGAACCGATCGCGCCGTCCTTCACTCCGCCCGCCCCGCCCGGACACGCCCGCGCAGTACGGCCGCCGCGTCCCCCTGGGCGGGTACCCGCCACCGGTCGTTGCAGAGCACCAGCAGCGCCACGTCGTCGGACAGCCGCCCGCCGACGTGCCGCAGCAGCGCGGCCCGGACGCCCTCCACCAGCCCGGCGGGGCGGCAGTCGCGGACCGACCTGACGCAGTCGTCCAGCGCCCGGGCCAGCGGGAAGAACGCCCCGTGGGCATCGCGCGCGTCGGTCGCCCCGTCCGTGTGCAGGAAGATCGCCTGGCCGGGCAGCAGCGGTGGACAGTGCTCCACCGGCAGGTCGGCGGGCAGCGGGAACATGCCCAGCGGCGGCATCGGCTCGCCGGGTGTGTCCGGCAGCGCGCCCCGGCGGCTGAGCCGGTACGGCCACGGGTGCCCGCAGTTGAGGGTCCGTACGGCGCCGTCCCGGGCGATCTCGACCAGCAGCACCGTCACGAACTCCTCGGACAGCGGGTGCTCCGGCTCACCACCGCACGACGACGGGTGCTCCGCGCGCGCCCGCTCGCGCAGGTGCCGGTGCAGGGCGCGCTCCAGGCGCCGGAGCACCCCGGCCAGCTCCGGCTCGTCGTGGGCGGCTTCGCGGAAGCTGCCGAGGACGGCGGCGACCGTGCCCATCGCGCCGAGGCCGTGGCCGCGTACGTCGCCGATGACGACCCGTACGCCGTAGCGCGTCGCCACGACGTCGTACAGATCGCCGCCGACGGTCGCGGCCTCGTCCGCCGCGAGGTGGTCGGCGGCGACGACGATGCCGTCCACCCGCGCGGGCAGCGGGCGCAGCAGCACCCGCTGCGCGGCGGTGGCCACTTCCTTCGTCCGCTCCAGCTCCCGCAGCAGGCGCAGCCGCCGGCCCGCGGTCAGATAGCTGGCGCCCACGACGACGAGGACGGCGCAGCAGGTGCCGACGCGGGTGAGGGTGTGGGTGTCCGGACCCACCGCGCCCAGCGGCAGCAGCGCGAGCAGCGCGCACAGGCCGCCGAGCACGACGCACTGGCGTCGGCCGGAGCCGGCGCAGGCTATGGCGGGGGCGGCGGCGAGGAGCTGGAGGAACTGGCCGTCGCCGGTGGTGCACAGCTCCCAGAGCAGCACGCCGAGCACCCACAGACCGGGCAGCACGAGGACGAAGGCCCGCCGGGCCCGCGCGGACCGGGCAGGCGTACCGCCCCGCCGCGCCCAGGTTCGGATCATGCCGATGCTCCCCCCAGCAACCATCGAGGCGATCGGCCCGCTTGCCCGCGGCGGAACCTGTGTGTGAGCGAGCCGCATCGTCCCGCACGATTCTCGCGACCGCACGTGGTCGACTGGCCACACTGCGCACTGATCTCACCCGATCGAGTGACCACTGGAGGAACGCACCGGGGCCCGGGGACGAACGTCGGTTCGTCCCCGGGCCCCGGTGGCGAGCGTGCGGCGCCGTCGCCGCGGGCGGTTACGCGCCGCGCAGCACCGCGCCCGTCCGCTCCATCGCGACGGCGACCGCCGCGTCCCGCGCCGCGGACGCCTCGTCGGCGGTCAGCGTGCGGTCCGGCGCGCGGAAGCGCAGCGCGTAGGCCAGGGACTTCTTGCCCTCGCCCACCTGCTCGCCGGTGAAGACGTCGAACAGCCGCAGCGATTCGAGCAGGTCGCCCGCGCCGGAGCGGAGCGCCGCCGCCACGTCCGCCGCCGGGACCGACGCGTCCACGATCAGCGCGACGTCCTGGGTGGCGACCGGGAAGGTGGAGATCCGCGGCGCCTGGACCACGCCGCCGCCGGCCCGCTGGAGGCGGTCCAGGTCGATCTCCATCGCGCAGGTGCGCTCCGGCAGGCCGAGCGCCTTGATGACGCGCGGGTGCAGCTCACCGGCGTTGCCGACGAGCACCTCCTCGCCGTCGATCACGGCGAGCAGCGCCGCGCAGCGGCCCGGGTGCCAGGGCGCGTGCTGGTCCTGGCGCACGATCAGCTCGACCCCGGCCTCCCGTGCCACGGTGCGGCCCGCCTCGACGGCGTCCGCCCAGCCGGCCGGACGGCCCTTGCCCCACCAGCCGGCCTGCTCGCGGGCGCCGGTGAGCACCACGGCGGCGCGGCGCGGCTGCTCGGGCAGCGCGGCGTCCAGCGCGGCGATCTCCTCGTCGGTCGGCCGGCGGTCCACCGGCAGCCGCACCGACGGCGTCTCGTCACCGGTCGGCCGGAAGACCAGGCCGGTCTCGAAGAGCGCGAGGTCCTGCGAGCCGCGGCCGGCGTTGCGCCGCAGCGCGCCGAGCAGGCCCGGCACCAGCGTCGTACGGAGCGCGGGCTCCTCGTCGGAGAGCGGGTTGAGCAGCTTGACGGTCCGGCGGCGCGGGTCGTCCTCCTCCAGGCCGAGCTGGTCGAGGACGGCCTCGCCGAGGAACGGGTAGGTCGGTGCCTCGACGTACCCGGCGCCGGCCAGCGCGCGGCCGACGCGGCGGTGCAGCCGCTGGCGCTCGGTCAGGCCGCGCCCGGCGGGCGGCCGGGGCAGCGTGAGGGGCAGGTTCTCGTAGCCCTCCAGGCGGATGACCTCTTCGGCCAGGTCGTTGGGGTCGGTCAGGTCGGGCCGCCAGGACGGCACCGTGACGACCAGCTCGTCCTGGCCGTACACGTCGCAGCCCACCTGCTGGAGTCGGCGTACGACGGTCTCGCGGCCGTAGGCGACGCCCGCGACACGGTCCGGGTGGTCGGCGCGCACGGTGATCGTGCGCGGCCCGCTGGGCGCGACGATCTCGGTGACGCCGGCCTCGGCGGTGCCGCCCGCGAGCAGCACCAGCAGGTCGACGGTGCGCTGCGCCGCGGCGGACGCGGCCTGCGGGTCCACGCCGCGCTCGAAGCGCTTGGACGCCTCGGAGGACAGCTTGTGGCGGCGGGCCGTACGGGCCACGGACACCGCGTCGAAGTGCGCCGCCTCGACGACGACCTCGGTGGTGCCGCGCACCTCGCCGGTCTCCGGGTCCGCCTGCGCGTCGGCGATCTCGGTGTTGGCGCCGCCCATCACCCCGGCCAGGCCGATCACACCGCGGTTGTCGGTGATGACCAGGTCCTCGGCGTCCAGCACGCGCTGGGTGCCGTCCAGGGTGGTCAGCTTCTCGCCCGGCTCGGCGCGGCGCACCCCGATCGCCCCGTCCACGCGGGAGCGGTCGTAGGCGTGCAGCGGCTGGCCCAGCTCCAGCATCACGTAGTTGGTGACGTCGACGGCGAGCGAGACGGGCCGCATGCCGGCCTTCTGCAGCCGGCGCTGCATCCAGATCGGGGAGCGCGCCTCCGGGTTCAGGCCGACGACCGTACGGGCGGTGAAGCGGTCGCAGCCGATCGGGTCGGCGACCTTGACCGGGTAGCCGAAGGAGTTCGGCGGCGGCACGTCCAGCAGCGCGGGGTCGCGCAGCGGCAGCCCGTAGGCGATGGCGGTCTCGCGGGCGATGCCGCGCATGGACAGGCAGTCGCCGCGGTTGGCGGTGACGGCGATGTCCAGGACCTCGTCGACGAGCTGGAGCAGCTCGATGGCGTCGGTGCCGGGCTCGTACTCCGGCGGCAGCACGATGATGCCGCCGCTGCCGTCGTCACCCATGCCCAGCTCGTCACCGGAGCAGATCATGCCGTGCGAGACCTTGCCGTACGTCTTGCGCGCGGCGATCTTGAAGTCGCCGGGCAGCACGGCGCCCGGGAGCACCACGACGACCTTGTCGCCGACCGCGAAGTTGCGCGCGCCGCAGACGATCTCCTGGGGCTCACCCGTGCCGTTGGCCTGGCCGACGTCCACCGTGCAGAAGCGGATCGGCTTCTTGAAGCCCTCCAGCTCCTCGATGGTCAGCACCTGGCCGACGACCAGGGGGCCCTTGAGGCCGGCGCCGAGCTGCTCGACGGTCTCGACCTCCAGGCCGGTGGCGACGAGTTTGGCCTGTACGTCCCGGCCGGACTCACCGTCCGGCAGGTCGACGTATTCCCGCAGCCAAGAAAGCGGGACCCGCATCAGATCTCCATCCCGAAAGGCCGGGTGAACCGGACGTCACCCTCGACCATGTCTCGCATGTCCTCGACGTTGTGGCGGAACATCAGCATCCGCTCGATGCCGAACCCGAAGGCGAAGCCGCTGTACTTCTCCGGGTCCACGCCGCAGGCCGTCAGCACCCGCGGGTTGACCATGCCGCAGCCGCCCAGCTCGATCCAGCCCTCGCTGGAGCACGTGCGGCACGGGTGCTGCGGGTCGCCGACGGACGCGCCGCGGCAGACGTAGCAGACCATGTCCAGCTCGGCGGACGGCTCGGTGAACGGGAAGTAGTTCGGCCGCAGCCGGGTCCGGATGTCCTCCCCGAACAGCGCCTTGACCATGTGGTCGAGGGTGCCCCGCAGGTCCGCCATGGTCAGGCCCTCGTCGATGGCGAGCAGCTCGACCTGGTTGAAGACCGGGGTGTGGGTGGCGTCCAGCTCGTCCGTGCGGTAGACGCGGCCCGGGCAGATCACGTACAGCGGCGGCTCGCGGTCGAGCATCGTACGGATCTGCACCGGGGAGGTGTGGGTGCGCAGTACGACGCCCGACTGGTCCTCGCCGGTCGCGCCGTTCTCCACGAAGAACGTGTCCTGCATGGTGCGGGCCGGGTGGTCCGGGGCGATGTTCAGCGCGTCGAAGTTCAGCCACTCCGACTCGACCTCGGGGCCCTCGGCGACCTCGTAGCCCATGGCCACGAAGACGTCCTCGATCCGCTCGGACAGGGTGGTGAGCGGGTGCCGGGCGCCCGCCCGTACGCGGTCGTGCGGCAGTGTGACGTCCACCGCCTCCTCGACCAGCACCCGGGCGTCCCGCTCCGCCTCCAGCTCTTCCTGGCGGGCCTTGAGCGCCTGGCCGACCTGGCCGCGGGCCTGGCCGACGCGCTTGCCGGCCTCGGCCTTGGCCTGCGGCGGCAGCGCGCCGATCTCGCGGTTGGCCAGCGCCAGCGGCGAGGTGCCGCCGGTCTGCGCGACCTTCACCTCGTGGAGCTCCTGGAGGTCACCGGCGGCGGCGATGGCGGCGAGCGCCTCGTCCCGCATGCGGGCGATCTCTTCCGGTTTCAGGGCCTCGACCTCGACAGGGTCGTACGACTTATTGGGTGCGGACATCTCTTCCCGTGCTTCCGATGGGCTTGGCGCGCGGCGGCCCCCGACGTGTGCAGTGCCAAAGGTGCCAAAGGTGCAGTCTACGGGGCAGGGCGGCCGCGCCTCATCCGAGCCCCGACGGGGGTGGGCCCGCCGGGCGCCGCTCAGGCCATGAAGGCGGGCGTCCCGACGGGCAGGCTAAATCGGAACCGGGCGCCGCCGGCGGGGGCCCGGCCGACCGTGATCGTGCCGCCGTGGGCCTCGACGATGCCCTTGACGATGTACAGGCCCAGGCCGGTGCCGCCGCGCTTGCTGCCCCGCCAGAAGCGGGTGAAGACGCGGCTCATCGACTCCTCGGGGATGCCGGGGCCCTCGTCGCTCACGGTGACGCTCGTCCCCCCCGCTCCGGAGACGCCGGGTGCTGGTCCTACCTCGATGGTGACGGTTCCCTCGCCGTGGCGCACCGCGTTTTCCAGCAGGTTGCCCAGCACCTGGTCGATCTTGTCCGGATCGGCCCACAGGTCGGGCAGCGGCTCGACCATCCGGATCAGGAAGCGGTCGGGCAGCTGGCCCGCCGTCGTCTGCGCCTGGACGTGCCGGCGGACGGCGGAGACCATGTCCACCCGCTGCCGGCGCACCTCCAGGCGGCCGGAGTCGATGCGGGAGATGTCCAGCAGCTCGGCGATGAGCCGGGTGACGCGGTTGGCGTCCGCGTCCACGGTCTCCAGCATCAGCCGCTTCTGGTCGTCGGTGAAGCGCTCCCACTTCTGCAGCAGGGTGGCGGTGAAGCCCTTCACGGACGTCAGCGGCGAGCGCAGCTCGTGGGCGACGGTGGCGATCAGCTCGGCGTGACTGAGCTCGGTGCGGCGCCGCGCCTCGGTGCCGCGCAGCGCGATGACCAGGCGGCGGACCGGGCCGGTGGGGCCGGTGCGGACGTAGCGCGCGGAGACCAGCACCTCCCGGCCGCCGAGCAGCAGGTTGCGCTCCGGCTGGCCGCTGCGGATCGCCAGCCCGCCGTACGGGTCGGTCAGCTGCCACCAGCGGCGGCCCTCGATGTCCTGGAGCGGCAGCGCCTTCTCCAGCGGCCGGCCCAGCGCGTCACACGGGTCGATGGCGGTGATCCGGGCCGCGGCGGCGTTGAAGCAGATGACCCGGCCGGTCTCGTCGGCGACGACCAGGCCGTCCGGCAGGTCGTCCGGGTCGAGCCCGGCGCCGGTGAGATCCACCCCGAGAGGCGCGGGGCCGCCGCCCGGACACGGGTCGGCGGCGACCGTCGTACCGGATGCCCTCGTGTCCATCCCCGCTACCCCCTTCCGGTCCCCCGGGCACGCCACACTACTAGCCGCGCGAGGCGGAGCGGCAGCCTCCGGCGGTGCGCTGGGCGCGGGCGGAGGCGTAGAGGCAGACGGCGGCGGCGGTGGCCAGGTTGAGGCTCTCGGCCTTGCCGTGGATGGGGACGCGCACCACCGCGTCGGCCAGTGCGCGGGTCTCCGCCGGCAGGCCCCACGCCTCGTTGCCGAACACCCAGGCGGTCGGGCCGCTCATGGTGCCCGCGTCCAGTTCGGCGTCCAGGTCGTCGGCGCCCGCGCCGTCGGCCGCCACGATCCGTACGCCGGCGCCGCGCAGCCCGTCGACGACCTGCTCGACCGGCACGCCGACGGCGACCGGCAGATGGAAGAGCGAACCGACCGAGGCGCGCACGGACTTGGGGTTGTAGAGGTCCACCGAGGCGTCGGTCAGCACGACCGCGTCGGCGCCCGCGGCGTCCGCGCAGCGCAGCACCGTACCGGCGTTGCCGGGGTCGCGTACGTTGGCGAGCACCGCGACCAGCTTCGGCCGGGCGGCCAGGATCTCCTCGAAGGGCGAGTCCAGGAACCGGCAGACACCGACCAGACCCTGCGGGGTGACGGTCTGGGACAGCTCGGCGATGGTCGTGTCGGCGGCGTAGCGGACCGGTACGCCGGCCGCGCGCACCGCGCCGACGATGTCCGGGTGCCGCTCGGCGGCCTCCGGGGTGGCGAACAGCTCGACGAGCGTGCGCTCCCCGGCGAAGCGGTGCTCGACGGCTTCGCGTACGGCCTGCGGGCCCTCGGCGATGAACCGGCGTTCCTTGCCGCGGAAGTTGCGGCGGGCCAGCCGCCGGGCGGCGGCGACGCGCGCGGAACGCGGGGAGATCAACTCGGGGGTGCCCATGGGCGGCGGCTCACTTCTTCGGAGGTCGAGGGGCGTGCAGAAAGCGACGGACCCGCAGGCCGGGGCCTGCGGGTCCGTGCGAACGTGCCTCAGGCCTGGCTTCAGGCGGCCTTCGGAGCGTTGACGTCGCTCGGCAGCGCCTTCTGGGCCACCTCGACCAGCGCGGCGAACGCGTTGGAGTCGTTGACCGCGAGCTCGGCCAGCATCTTGCGGTCGACCTCGATGTTGGCGGCCTTCAGACCCTGCACGAAGCGGTTGTAGGTCATGCCGTTGGCGCGGGCAGCGGCGTTGATGCGCTGGATCCACAGCTGACGGAAGTCGCCCTTGCGCTTCTTGCGGTCGTTGTAGTTGTAGACGAGGGAGTGGGTGACCTGCTCCTTCGCCTTGCGGTACAGGCGGGAACGCTGGCCGCGGTAGCCGCTGGCCTGTTCGAGGATCGCCCGGCGCTTCTTGTGGGCGTTGACTGCCCGCTTGACGCGTGCCACTTGTTAACTCCTTGTAGCGGGGCCGCGGTTGTCGTCACACGGCCCGAATCGACTTCGGTCCCGGTCAGGTCCTGGTGCCGCGCCTCGCGGCGGGGCGGCAGGACTTACTTGCCGAGAAGCTTCTTGATCTTCTTGGCGTCGCCCGGGGCCATCTCGGCGTTGCCGGTGAGGCGACGCGTCACGCGGGACGACTTGTGCTCAAGCAGGTGGCGCTTGCCGGCGCGCTCCCGCATCACCTTGCCGGAGCCGGTGACCTTGAAGCGCTTGCGGGCACCGCTGTGCGTCTTGTTCTTCGGCATGCGCCGTTCTCTCCTCTTGAATGGCGCCCCCACCGGTCCGGGGACCGGCGCCCGGGGGCGTCAGATGTATCGGTTGGAATCCGGGGCGACCCCCGGCGTGCTCCGGGGCTCGCGCCCTGGATCACGCCTCGGCAGGCTCCTCGGCGCCCTGCTCCGCAGCAGGACCCTGGCGCTCCGCCTTGCGGGCGGCCTGTGCCTCACGGGCCTCGGCCATCGCCTCGGTCTTCTTCTTGTGCGGACCGAGGACCATGATCATGTTGCGGCCGTCCTGCTTCGGATTGGACTCGATGAAGCCCAGGTCCTGGACGTCCTCCGCGAGGCGCTGCAGCAGTCGGAAGCCCAGCTCGGGACGGGACTGCTCGCGACCACGGAACATGATCGTGATCTTGACCTTGTCACCCTGCTTGAGGAACCGGACGACGTGACCCTTCTTGGTGTCGTAGTCGTGCGGGTCGATCTTCGGCCGGAGCTTCATCTCCTTGATGACCGTGTGCGCCTGGTTCTTGCGCGCCTCACGGGCCTTCATGGCCGACTCGTACTTGAACTTTCCGTAGTCCATGAGCTTGCAGACCGGCGGACGGGCGTTCGCCGCCACCTCGACCAGGTCGAGGTCGTACTCCTGCGCAAGCTCCAGGGCCTTGGCAAGCGGCACAATGCCGACCTGCTCGCCACTGGGACCGACGAGTCGCACCTCGGGGACGCGAATCCGGTCGTTGATGCGGGGCTCGGCGCTGATGGATCCTCCTCGGTAGCACCACGCGACGGCCTGGCGGACTGCCGCGTAACGTCTTTTTCGGTATGACCAACCGCGCCGAGACAAGAAAAACGCCCCGGACGGGACACAGGCGGGGCTCCTCAATGGATCGGGAGCACCGCCGCGATGTCACCGCGGGGCGCAGCCTGACCGTTGACCCGCCGGCCGCGAAGCCGGTTCGGGTGGGAGATCGGAGCCTCCACTTGTGGGCCGGGCACATCGGTGCTCGGCCGGTCGGACTCCCAGAATACACGAGTCAAGGGGCGGGCCCCAGTCGTGTGCGGGCGGGCCATATGGTTGGGCCGATCCCCTGAGCAGGAAGTGAAGCGCGAGCCATGAGTGACCAGACCCCGCAGCAGCCCGGCCCGGACCCGGCCGGTTCCGCGAACCCCGACTTCGACGCGATGACCCGTGACATCGCGGACGTACCGGCCGTCGAGGTGATCACCACGGTCGCCGTGCACCTGATGTCCTCGGCGGCGGTCAACCTCGGGCTCGCCGAGGAGGGCGCCGAGCACAAGGACCTGGACGAGGCGCGCAAGCTCATCCAGGCGCTGGCCGGACTGGTGACGGCGAGCGCGACCGAGATCGGCTCGTACCACGCGGCGCCGCTGCGGGACGGCCTGAAGTCCCTCCAGCTCGCCTTCCGCGAGGCGTCCCTCGTGCCGGACGAGCCGGGTCAGGGGCCCGGGGAGAAGTTCACGGGGCCGGTGTACGGGTAGCCCGTACGGGCCCGGCGGCGTACGGGCTGCCGGGCGCGCCGTCTGGGCACGCGGGCGGCGGGCCGCTCACAGCCTGGAAGAGGCCGCCCCCGGCAGCACTGCCGGGGGCGGCCTCTTCTGTGATGCGGGCCGGGCGGGCACGGCGCCTCACGTGGCGGAACGCTCGTCCGCGACCAGCTTGGGTTCGTTCGGCGGGTGGGTGATCTGGTGCACCACCGCGGCCAGCGCACCGCCGATCATCGGCGCCACGATGAACAGCCACAGCTGCGACAGCGCGCCGCCGGTCGCGAACAGGGCGGGGCCGATGCTCCGGGCCGGGTTCACCGACGTCCCGGTGAGCGGGATGCCGATGAGGTGCACGACCGCCAGCGCCAGGCCGATCGGCAGTCCGTCGAAGCCGACCACCGCCACCCGGTGCGTGACCGCGAGGACCACGAACACCAGCAGGAACGTCAGCACGATCTCGGCCACGAAGGCGCCGCCGAGATTGATGTGCACGGCGGAGCGGTCGCCCCAGCCGTTGGACCCGAAGGCTTCTTTCGTCTTCAGGCCCGGCACCTGCTTGGCGACCAGGAACAGCAGCGCGGCACCGACGATGCCGCCCAGCAGCTGGGCGATCCAGTACTCGACCGCCGTACGGAGCGTGATGCGCCGGGCCAGCAGCATGCCGAGCGTCACCGCCGGATTGACGTGACTGCCCGAGATCGGGCCGAGCGCGTACGCCAGGGCCAACAGGGTGAAGCCGAATGCCAGGGCGATGCCGAAGGTTCCGATGTACTCGCCGGCCAGCACCGCGGAGCCGACGGCGAAGAACACCAGGAGCAGCGTGCCGAGGAACTCGGATACGACCGTGCGGGTCTCCGTTGTCGTCTCCATGGGGCCTCCTCGCGCGGATCTTGCTCTCTCCTTCGCATTGTGCGGCCGGTCACGGGGTTCCGCCTGTTGGCGGCGTCCGCCCCGTGGCCGGGAGGCCCGGCACAGAGATCAGCGCGTGAAGAAGGCGCCCGTGGTGTCGGCGTCCGGCGGCAGGAGGGCCAGGTCGAGGCCGCGCACGAGGCGGGAGCGCAGGGTCTCGTCGGCGGCCAGCGCGGGGGCCAGGCGCTGGGCGACGGCGGCGGGCGTGGCGTCCGGGGCCAGCCCGAGGGACAGGGTCCCGTCGGCCTCGGCCGAGGGGTCCAGGCGGGCGGTCAGCACACCCGGCTCGGCGGCCAGCAGGGCGCGCAGCGCGTCGGTGACGGCCGGGTCGCCGAGCGGGTCGGTGCTCTCCCGGCCCTCCGCGAGGGCGCGCAGCGCGGCGCCGGTGAGCTGGTACGTCGCCGGGCCGGCCAGGTCGATGACGACGGTGTCCGCCTTCTCGTGCGCGGCGGCGAGCAGCGCCTGCCGCAGCGGTACGGCCACCGGGCGGGCGTCCGGGCGCCAGCGGTGCAGCGTCTCCATCGACGTGAAGGCGGGCAGGGCGCGGCGCCCGTCGGGGGCCTGGAGCGTCGGCACCGCCATGTCGCTGGTCTTCTCCCGCTCGAGGCCGTCCGGCCCGGTCTCCACCTCGCCGAGGACGGCGACGACCGGGACGAGCAGCCGGGCCCGGCTCAGCAGCGGCAGCAGCCGGTTCTCGGTCCCGGCCGACGGGGCGGCCGTATGTTCCGCCAGCGCGGCGGCCAGTTCGGGGTCGGCGGAGCCGTCGTCGTCGGAGAAGTCCGAGGTGGGGATGTTTTTGAGCACGGTCCGAGCGTAGCGGGGGGCCCTTTGGGCCCGGGGGTGGGGCCGGTCGGTCCGGTCCG
Organism: Streptomyces sp. NPDC018019; assembly: GCF_044327805.1. Classification (NCBI taxonomy): domain Bacteria; kingdom Bacillati; phylum Actinomycetota; class Actinomycetes; order Kitasatosporales; family Streptomycetaceae; genus Streptomyces; species Streptomyces sp. NPDC018019. The sequence continues at coordinate 13,507 of NZ_JBIRGD010000049.1, forward strand.
CCGTTCGCCTGCGGAGCGCCCTCTGGGCGCGGTTCTTCGGGCCGTCGGTGGCCGGTTCGAAGTCGGCCACCGCGCCGTTCGCGCCTGCGGCGGGCGTGGCCGCTGCGCGGGGCTGGCAGGTTCGGGGGCGGGCCTGCGCGGCAGGCCGCTCCGGCCCGCCCCCTTCCGTGGGAAGGGTGGAAAGGGGAGGTTCGTGGTGCGGGAGGTGTGGGGCCGAGTGCGGCGCCGTTCGGGCTGGGAACGGTTCGGTCGTGGGTGGGTGCTGCGCCGTCGTGGTGTCAGGCCCGCTTGCGCCAGAAGAAAGCTGAGGTGGCGATCAGGGCCGTGCCTGCGATGGCGGCGGTCCACGGGAGCCAGCTGGTGTCGTCGGTGGCCGGGTCGGCGGTCGGGCCGGTGCCGAAGTACTGCTTTCCGTAGGCGGCCGCTTCGGGCTTCTGGGGCGCCGGCTTGAGGTCGTCGCCCTTTTCGATGGCCGCTGCCGGGTCGACCATGCCCGCGCCCAGTTCGTCGTTGCGGCCGCCTTCCGGGGCGTCCTGGGCGGTGTCGGTGAGGAGCCGCTTGATCTGGGCGGGGCTCAGGTCGGGGTGGGCGGCGCGGACCAGGGCCACCGCACCGGAGACGAAGGCGGACGCGGCGCTGGTGCCCCAGCCCTCGTAGTACTTGCGGTCCGGGTTGGCGATGACGACGCCGACGCCGGGCGCGCAGACCGTGGCGTACCAGCGGCGGGTGGAGAAGGCGGCGCGGGAGCCCCACTGGTCGACGGCGGTCACGGCGATCACGCCGGGGTAGGCGGCGGGGTAGGAGACGTGGTCGCCGTCCTTGCCGCCGTTGCCGGCCGAGGCGATGACCGGAACGCCCTTGCTCAGGGCGTACTGGATCGCGGCGTCCTCGCGGGGTTCGGGGTGCGCGGAGCTGCTGTCGTCGCCGAGGGACAGGTTGATCACGTCGGCGCCGTGGTCGGTGGCCCAGCGGATGCCGTCGGCGAGGGCGCCCGCGCGTTCGGCGCGGGCGCGCTTGCGCTGCGGGTCGCTGTCCTCAAGGATCACGCGGACGGGGAGGATCGTGGCTTCCGGGGCGACCCCGATGACGCCGTCGGCCTGGTCGGTGCCGTGGCCGTGGCCCGCGATGATGCCGGACATCGCGGTGCCGTGCTCCGCCCACGCCGGGTCGCCGGGGCTCGCGCCGAAACCGACCAGGTCGTTGGCGGGCAGCACCCGGCCCTGGAGGTCGGGGTGGCTCGCGTCGACGCCGGTGTCCAGGACGGCGACGGTGATGCCCGCGCCCTTGGTCGTCTGCCACGCCTCCTGGGCGTTCATGGCCTTCAGCGCCCACTCCTGGGCCCGTATGCCGTCGGCGTGGGCGGGCAGGGCGGGCAGTACGGTCAGCGCGGCGGCGGACAGCGCGACGCCGGCGGCGCGCAGCAGGGGCCTCCTGGTCATTGCGGCTCCGTGGTTCCCTTGGCGGCCTGCTTGCGGAAGGTCTGCTCGATGCGGTCCGCGACGGCCTTGGCGTCGTGGCCGAGCCCGGCTTCGGCGGGGGCGGTGGTGGCGCCGGTACGGGTGGCTTCGGCGGCGGGCTGCGGGGCGTCGACGGGGCGGCCGTCGGCGAAGCCGGAGACGCCGTAGACGACGACGGGCAGGTCTTCGAGGACGCGGATGCTCCAGCTGGCGCGCTGGGCGGGCCCGAAGTCCGCGGCGGGCGTGCCCTTGGCGGCGTACGGGCGGGGCATCAGGTCCGTACGGGTGTCCAGGTGCTCCGTGGCGAAGCGGCGGCGCAGGTCCCGCATGGCGGTGCGGTCGGCCTTGGTGGAGACGGCGCCGACGGTGATGACGTTGGTGCGGGTGGCGTCCACGTAGGTGGCGCGCACCAGGCGGTCGCAGCCCACCGGGGCGAGCGCCTTGGCCAGCAGCGGGTCGAACGCGCCCGCGCAGCCGCTGTCGGGCGCGACGGCGACCCGGATCCAGGTGCGGTCCGCGCCGCCGGGGCCGGTGCCCAGGCCGTTCAGGGTGCGGGGGAAGAGCGTGTCGACGGGTGCGCTGTGCCATGCCTCGCGGCCGTGTGCGAAGACTGCCTCGGCGGCGGGGCTGCCGTCGGTGTCGTCGGCGAGCCAGCTGCCGGCGGCGGCGCCCGCGACGAGGCCGACGCCGAGCACCAGCCCGGCGGCGGCGAGCACGGTGCGCCGGACGGAGCGGTGCGGGGCCGGGACGGACGGCGGGACCGCGGGGGCCGGGGGCACGGGGGCCGGCGGGACGAGCGGGCCGGTGAGCGGTGGGCCGGTAGGGGGCGGCGGGTCGTCGGCGGGCGGTGTCTGCGGCGGCCGGACGGGGCGGGGCGGCGCGGCGGCGCCTTCCGTGCGCGTGGCGGCGGGCCGCTTCGGGTCGCCGTTCCAGAGGGCTCCGCTGTTGGCCAGGTGGAAGGCCGCGGTGTCGCGGGGGGTGGCGGAACGGTCCGCCGGGGGCTGGGACGGGACGGCCGCCCGGTCCGTACGCGGTGCGGCGGCGGGTGTCGGTGCGTGGGCGGGGCGGGGCGGGATGTCCTTTGGGGACGGGCCGCCGGCCGGTGCTGCCGGATCGGAGGGCGCGGCGGCGGCCGGAGCGGTGGGTGGGGCAGCGGCCGGAGCGGTGGGTGCGGCGGGCGGCATCGGGCCGGGCTTCGCCGGGCGGTCCGTCGGCACCGGGCGCAGGACGGCGGTGTGCGGGTCCTCGGCGGGCGGTGCCGGTACCTGCGGGGGCGGGGTGCGGGGAAGGCGATGCGCGTCGGCGTAATCGGCTTCGGTGCTCACCCGCGCTCCCCCTCGCGCCCTGTGGTCCCCGGCCCGGCCGGCAATCGGGGCAGGGTGGTTCGTATCCGGACATCACGCCGCTGACCTGCTGGTTGCGGCGCCCGCCACTCTACGGGCTGCCGCCGCCGGTGCTCCAACTCGCCCGCCCTCCCCCGGCGTCCGGCGCCCGGTCTGTCGTGTTCTCTCCCCCTACCCACCCGTGGGGCGTTCTGGCAGGCTGCGGCCATGTCCCCGTACACGTGCGACACGGTTGCCGACCGGGCCCGTTACGACCGGGCCACCGCGCATCTCGACGCCCCGCTGGCCGTCGTGGACCTGGATGCCTTCGACGCGAACGCCGCGGATCTGGTGCGGCGGGCGCAGGGCAAGCCGCTGCGGGTGGCGAGCAAGTCGGTGCGCTGCCGGGCCCTGCTGGAACGGGCGCTGGCCCGGGACGGTTTCGCGGGCGTGATGAGCTACACCCTGGCCGAGTCGCTGTGGCTGGCCCGGTCCGGGATCGAGGACGTGCTGCTGGCGTATCCGTCGGCGGACCGGGCGGGGTTCGCGGAGCTGGCCGCCGATCCGAAGCTGGCGGCGGCGGTGACCGTGATGGTCGACGACGTGGCGCAGCTGGACCTGATCGAGGCCGCCCGCCCGGCGGGGGGCCGCGAGGAGATCCGGGTGTGCCTGGAGTGGGACACCGCCTACCGGACGCTGGGCGGCCGGGTGCGGATCGGCGCGCGCCGGTCGCCGATGGTCCGGCCGGAGCAGGTGGCGGCGCTGGCCCGTGCGGTGACGCGCCGTCCGGGATTCCGGGTGGTCGGCCTGATGGCGTACGAGGGGCACGTGGCGGGGGTGGGCGACGCGGTCGCGGGGCACCCGCTGCGCTCCCGTGCCGTACGGGCCGTGCAGGCGGCGGCGCGCCGGGACCTGGCGCGGCGGCGGTGGGAGGTGGTGCGCGCGGTGCGGGAGGCGGCGCCGGACCTGGAGTTCGTCAACGGCGGCGGCACGGGCAGCGTGCAGCACACGGCGGCGGAGGCCGCGGTGACCGAGGTGGCGGCGGGTTCGGGGCTGTATGTGCCCCGGTTGTTCGACAACTACCGGTCCTTCTCGGGCCGCCCGGCGGCGTTGTTCGCGCAGCCGGTGGTGCGACGGCCCGGGGACGGTGTCGTGACCGTACTGGGCGGTGGTTACCCGGCTTCCGGGGTCGCGGGCCGGGACCGTTCGCCGGTGCCGTATCTGCCGGAGGGGCTGCGCTACGACCCGCAGGAGGAGGCGGGCGAGGTGCAGACGCCGCTGCTGGGGCCGGCCGCGGACGGGCTGGGGCTCGGCGACAAGGTGTGGTTCCGGCACGCCAAGGCCGGTGAGCTGTGCGAGCGGTTCGCGGCGCTGCACCTGATCGAGGGTGACCGGGTGGTGACGACGGTTCCGACGTACCGCGGGGAGGGCCGCACCTTCCTGTAGGGCCGCCCTCCCCGCGTGCCGGGTCAGGCGTGGATACGGTCCCGCTGGTCGGGGACGACCGTGCCGTCGGGGCGGCGGACCGGACCGGGGCCGCCGTCGGTGTTGGTGTAGCCCGTGGTGGCGCAAGGGTACGTGCCGGGCTTCTGGGGCAGCGGCTCGATGAACATCGGGTTGACCACCCAGCGGCCGTCGGCGTTGTCGTAGCCGCGGCACATCAGTTCCGGCTGGTTGCGGTTGATGGCCAGGTGCACGCCGGTCGCGTCGTTGACGAAGGTGACGTCGGTGTTGGCGTCGCCGCCGCCGAGCGCGATGCGGTGCGCGGGGTCCTGGAACCGCCACGCCTCGGCGCCCTTGATCTTGAAGATCTCCTGGTTGATCAGGCAGCGCTTGCCGTCCATGTACGGCAGCACCTCGCCGTGCCCGTCCTTGACGTCGCCGCAGCCGCGGATGCCGGTGGTGAACCGGCCGTTCTTCATCAGGCTGCGGACGCCGATGGTGTGCGCGCGGTCGACGCCGACGCCGCCGGACCACGCCTCGGCGATGGTCTCCGAGGACGCGGAGACGATGTAGACCCGGAAGCCGGCCGCCTTGAGCGTGCGGATCAGGTCCTTCTGCTGGTCGTAGTAGCGGATGTAGCCGGCCAGCTGGTGGGTGCCGACGGTCTGCTTCGCGCCGATCGGCGCGGCGAGGTTCTCCGCGCGGGCCTGCTTGGCGTACGAGGTGACCTGGGCCGGGGTCAGCCCGGCGAACAGCTGCGGGATCCAGGCGTACTCGGGCTTGGTGCGGCGGTGGTTCCACTCGCCCGCGAAGGCGGCCTTGCCGTCCATGGTGCGGGCCTTGCCGCGGATCTCCATGATCTCGTCGGCGCAGGCGGCGTTCTTCGAGGTGCGCAGCGGGCGGCCGACGGGTACGGAGGTGCCGCACGCCTTGGTCAGGGCGCGGTCGGCGGCGGTGGTCATCCAGGGGCTGGTGGCCTTCCAGCTCCTGGGCCGCAGGATCTTGTCGTGCCGGAGGGACCAGGCGAGAGTGGCGTCGGAGATGTCGTTCTTGACGACGGTGTTGTCCCAGTCGAAGGCGGCGACGGGGCGGCCCTCGGGGCCCGGCTTCGGGTGGGAGCAGCTGCCGCGCTCGTCGATCATGCGCTGGATCTTCGCGCGGTTGTCGCCGTACCACTTGATCTTCGTGGAGAGCTGCGGACAGCTCGTACGCTCCGGGGTCTTCGCGGGGTGCGCGGGGGTCGCGGCGACGGCGGGACCGGTGCCCGCCAGGGCCGAGACGGTCGCGGCGGCGGCGAGTCCCAGGGCGAGGGCGTGTCTGGTGCGCATGGTTCTCCGGTGGTAGGGGCGGAACATCGGCGGTGACGTTCCTGCGGACAAAAGGACACCGGGGCCGGCGCGCCGGGGCACCGGTCCCGGTGGTGATCTTCGGACTGTATCCGCGAAAAAGGCTGCGGCCTACACGGGTGTGACGTACGCCCCTGCGATCCCGCCGTCCACCAGGAACTCGGCGGCGTTCACGAAGGACGAGTCGTCGCTGGCCAGGAAGGCGACCGCGGCGGCGATCTCCTCCGGCTCGGCGAACCGGCCGACCGGGACGTGCACCAGGCGGCGCGCGGCGCGCTCCGGATCCTTCGCGAAGAGCTCCTTCAGCAGCGGCGTGTTCACCGGCCCCGGGCACAGCGCGTTCACCCGGATGCCCTCCCGGGCGAACTGCACCCCCAGCTCGCGGGACATCGACAGCACGCCGCCCTTGGAGGCGGTGTAGCTGATCTGCGAGGTGGCGGCGCCCATCACGGCCACGAAGGAGGCGGTGTTGATGATGGAGCCCCTGCCCTGACGCTGCATGTAGGGCAGCGCGTGCTTGCAGCACAGGTAGACGGAGGTGAGGTTGACCTCCTGGACGCGCTTCCAGGCGTCCAGCCCGGTGGTGAGGATCGAGTCGTCGTCGGCGGGCGAGATGCCGGCGTTGTTGAACGCCACGTCCACCGAGCCGTACGTGTCGTACGCGGCCTTGAACAGCGCCTCGACCTGGTCGGAGTCGGTCACGTCCACCTGGACGAAGGTGCCGCCGACCTCCTCGGCGGCGGCCTTGCCGGCCTTCTCGTCGATGTCGGCGCAGACCACGTCGGCGCCCTCGGAGGCCAGCCGGCGGGCGGTGGCCAGGCCGATGCCGCTGCCGGCGCCGGTGATGACGGCGGTGCGGCCGACGAGGCGGCGGCACACGGGGGACTCGCCGGCGCCGGTGGCCGCGGGGGTCTGGTCGGTCACTGCTGCTCCTCGGTGCTGATGAAGATGTTCTTGGTCTCGGTGAAGGCGGCGAGCGCGCCGGGGCCCAGTTCCCGGCCGAGGCCGGACTGCTTGTAGCCGCCGAACGGGGTCCAGTAGCGGACGCTGCTGTGGGAGTTGACGGAGAGGTTCCCGGCCGCGACCGCGCCGGACACCCGCAGGGCGCGGCCCACGTCGCGGGTCCAGATGGAGCCGGACAGGCCGTAGTCGGTGGCGTTGGCGAGGCGGACCGCGTCGGCCTCGTCCTCGAAGGGGATCGCGACGGCGACCGGCCCGAAGATCTCCTCGACGGCGGTGCGGTCGTCCGGCCTGCCCTCCAGGACGGTGGCCGGGTACCAGAAGCCCTTGCCCTGGGGCACCTCGCCGCGAATGGCGGCCGGGGCGTCCTCGGGGACGTAGGACCGTACCCGCTCACGCTGGGCGGCGGAGATCAGCGGCCCCATCTGCGTCGCCGGGTCGGTGGGGTCGCCCGCGACGAAGGACTTCACGGCGGGCTCCAGCAGCTCCATGAAGCGGTCGTAGACCGAGCGCTGGATCAGGATGCGGCTGCGGGCGCAGCAGTCCTGGCCGGTGTTGTCCAGGAAGGAGCCGGGCGCGGCGGCCGCGGCCCGCTCGATGTCGGCGTCGGCGAAGACGATGTTGGGGCTCTTGCCGCCCAGTTCGAGGGTGAGCCGCTTGGTCTGTGCGGCGCACTTGGCGGCGATGTGCCGGCCGGTGGCGGTGGAGCCGGTGAAGACGACCTTGGCGACGCCGGGGTGCTCGACCAGGGCGTTGCCGGTCACCGCGCCCTCGCCCGGCAGCACCTGGAACAGGCCCTCGGGCACGCCCGCCTCCAGTGCGTACCCGGCGAGCCGGAGCGCGGTGAGCGGGGTGGTCTCGGCGGGTTTGAGGAGGACGGCGTTGCCGGCCGCGAGCGCGGGGGCGGTGCCCCAGGCGGCGATCGGCATCGGGAAGTTCCACGGCGCGATGACGGCGACGACGCCCAGCGGCTCCTGGACGGTGATGTTCAGCCCGCCGGCGACCGGGATCTGCGAGCCGGTCAGCCGCTCCACTCCCCCGGCGGCGTAGTGCAGCAGATCGACGACGTTGTTCGCCTCCCACTCGGCGTTGCCCAGCGGGTGCCCGGCCTCCGCCAGTTCGAGCCGGGCCAGCGTCGGGACGTTCTCCCGTACGGCCTCGGCGAACCGCCGCAGCACACGGGCCCGGTCGCCGGGCGGCAGCGCGGCCCACTTCTCCTGCGCCGCGGCGGCCCGCCGGACCGCGGCGTCCACCTCGGCGGGGGTGGTGACCGGGACGACGGCTTCCAGTTCCTCGGTCGCCGGGTTGATGATGCGCAGCTCTTGCAACACGTCGCAGCTTTCCTTACATGCGCTCGAAGGAGCGGAAGCGCTCCCAGTCCGTGACGGCGGCGTCGTACGCGTCCTGCTCGACGCGGGCCATGTGCAGGTAGTGCTCGACGACCTCGTCGCCGAACGCCTCGCGGGCGATGGGGCTGGCCTCCCACAGGGCGGCGGCCTCGCGCAGCGTGGCGGGCACGTGCTCGGATTCGCCGGTGTAGGCATTGCCCGTACACGCGTCGGGGAGTTCCAGCTCGTGCTCCATGCCGTACAGCCCGGCCGCGACCATGGCGGCGACCGCGAGGTACGGGTTGACGTCGCCGCCGGGCAGCCGGTTCTCCAGGCGGTGGCCGGGGCCGTGGCCAATGACGCGCAGCGCGCAGGTGCGGTTGTCCGGGCCCCAGGCGACGGCGGTGGGGGCGAAGGAGCCGGGCCGGAAGCGCTTGTAGGAGTTGATGTTGGGGGCGTAGAAGAGCGTGAAGTCGCGCAGCGCGGCGAGCTGCCCGGCCAGGAAGTGCCGCATGACCTGCGACATGCCGTACGGCCCGGAGTCGTCGGCCAGGACGGGCTGTCCGGCCTCGTCGCGCAGCGAGAGGTGGATGTGGCAGGAGTTGCCCTCGCGCTCGTTGTACTTGGCCATGAAGGTGAGCGCCATGCCCTCCTGGGCGGCGATCTCTTTGGCGCCGGTCTTGTAGACGGAGTGCTGGTCGCAGGTGGTCAGCGCCTCGTCGTAGCGGAAGGCGATCTCGTGCTGGCCGAGGTTGCACTCGCCCTTGGCGGACTCCACGGTCATCCCGGCGGCGCCCATCTCGTTGCGGATGCGGCGCAGCAGCGGCTCGACGCGTCCGGTGCCGAGGACGGAGTAGTCGGTGTTGTACTGGTTGGCGGGGGTCAGGTCCCGGTAGCCGCGGTTCCAGGCGTCCTCGTAGGTGTCCCGGAAGACGATGAACTCCAGCTCCGTGCCCGCGTACGCGCTCCAGCCGCGCTCGGCGAGCCGGTCGAGCTGGCGGCGCAGGATCTGCCGCGGGGAGGCGGCGACCGGCGAGCCGTCGTGCCAGGCGAGGTCGGCGGTGAGCAGCGCGGTGCCGGGGTTCCAGGGGGTGCGGCGCAGGGTGGCGGCGTCGCCGTGCATGGCGAAGTCGCCGTAGCCGCGCTCCCAGGAGGACATCGCGTAGCCCTGGACGGTGTTGACGTCCACGTCCACGGCCAGGAGATAGTTGCAGCCCTCGGTCCCGTGCTCCAGCACCTCGTCGAGGAAGTGCCGGGCGGCGAACCGCTTGCCGGTGAGCCTGCCCTGCATGTCGGTGAAGGCCAGGACGACAGTGTCGATCTCCCCGGCGTCGACGAGCCGTCTCAGCTCGTCGACGGAGAGCGGGGGCGTGCGGTCTGCCACGGTGGGGCCTCCTGTCGCTGCGTCCGGAGGTCATAAGGTAGGGCCGCGAACCATTGGTTGGGAAGGGGTTCCGGTGGACGGTACGAGGAACGGCGCGGCAGGCGGCCGGGGGAAACGCCCGGCGGACCGGCTGGCGCCCGTACTGCGTCCGGTGCGGGCGGGCAACGGCTTCGAGGAGGCGCTGGAGCAGATACTCCAGATCGTCCGGCTGGGCCTGGTGACCGGCGGCGAACGGCTGCCCGCCGAGCGCGAGTTGGCGGAGCGGCTGCACATCAGCCGGGTGACGCTGCGCGAGGTGCTCAAGGTCCTCCAGGACGAGGGCCTGGTGGAGAGCCGGCGCGGCCGTTACGGCGGCACGTTCGTGCGACCGCACCGGCAGAGCGCGGACGAGGACGAACTGCGGCGCCGCATCGAGAAGGTGGACGTCGAGGACACGCTGCGGTTCCGGGAGGTGCTGGAGGTGGGCGCCGCGGGGCTGTGCGCCGCGCACGGCCTGGACGACGCGCAGGCACGGCGCCTGCGGGACGCGCTGGCGGCGACCCACGACGCGCCGCTGGCGGACTACCGGCGGCGGGACACGCTGCTGCACCTGACGCTGGCCGAGCTGGCCGGTTCGCCGTCGCTGGCGGCGCAGTACGCCGCGGTGCGGGCGGGCGTGAACGAGCTGCTGGACTGCATCCCGCTGCTGGTGCGCAACCTGGAGCACTCGCAGGCGCAGCACACCGCCCTGGTCGAAGCGGTCCTGGAGGGGGACGCGGACGGCGCGCGCGAGGTGATGCGCGAGCACTGCGCGGGCACGGCGGCACTGCTGCGGGGGTTCTTGACGGGCCCGCCGTCGTAACCAGTCTTTTACGCAGGGGGCTTGCGCTCGGCCGCACCGCAGGACAAAGGTATGCGGCTAAACCTTTACTCCACGTCCCCCTCATTCACCCCCCGGCGAGGCAGGAGCGGCTCATGGCCGACAGCACGGAACCCCGTACCGCACCGCCCTCCACCCCTGCGGACGGCTCGCCGGTGGCCGGACCGGCCGCGCCGCCGGACGCCTACCTGCAAAAACGGTCCCTGCGGCGGGGCAGCGCGGGGCCGCTCCTGCTCACCGGCCTGGGCGTCGCGTACGTCGTCTCCGGTGACTTCTCCGGCTGGAACAACGGCCTGGCGCAGGGCGGTTTCGGCGGTCTGGCCATCGCCGCCGTCCTGATGGGCGTGATGTACACCTGCCTGGTCTTCGCCCTGGCCGAACTGGCCTCGGTCCTGCCGACGGCGGGCGGCGGCTACGGCTTCGCCCGGCGCGCGCTGGGCACCTGGGGCGGCTTCCTGACCGGCACGGCCATCCTCATCGAGTACGTGCTCGCGCCCGCCGCGATCTCCCTGTTCATCGGCGACTACGTGGAATCCCTCGGCCTGTTCGGGCTGACCTCCAGCTGGCCCGTCTACCTGGCCTGCTTCGTCGTCTTCATCGGCATCCACCTGTGGGGCGTGGGCGAGGCGCTGCGCTTCAGCCTGGCCGTCACCGCCGTCGCGGTCGCCGCGGTCGTCGTCTTCGCGTGCGGCGCGCTCAGCGACTTCCACGTCGGCGCCCTGGACGACATCCCGGTCGACCCGGGCGCCTTCGGTGCCACCTCCTGGCTGCCGTTCGGCGTCCTCGGCATCTGGGCCGCGTTCCCGTTCGGCATGTGGTTCTTCCTGGGCGTCGAGGGCGTTCCGCTGGCCGCCGAGGAGACCAGGGACCCGGCCCGTACGCTGCCGAAGGCGATGGCCGCCGCGATGGGCATCCTGCTGCTGCTCGCGCTGGTCACCTTCGTGGCCGCGACCGGGGCCCGGGGCTCCGCCGCCATCCAGTCGGTGGGCGACCCGCTGGTCCAGGCGCTACAGCCGCGCGGCGAGCCGACCACCGTCTCGCGCATCGTCAACTACGCGGGCCTGGCGGGCCTGGTGGCCTCCTTCTTCTCCCTGATCTTCGCCGGGTCCCGGCAGCTGTTCGCGCTCTCCCGGGCCGGCTACCTGCCCCGCTTCCTGTCCCTCACCAGCCGCCGCAAGGCCCCGTACCTGGCGCTGCTGGTGCCCGGCGCGCTGGGCTTCGCGCTGGCCGCCGCGACCGGCGACGGCGCCCGCATGCTCAACATCGCCGTCTTCGGCGCCACCATCTCGTACGCCCTGATGTCGCTGTCGCACATCGTGCTGCGCCGCCGCGAGCCGCGGCTGCCCCGCCCGTACCGCACCCCCGGCGGCGTCCTGACCTCGGCCACCGCCTTCGTCCTGGCCTGCGCCGCGCTGGCGGCGACCTTCCTCGTCGACGAACAGGCCGCCTTCATCGCCCTCGGCGTCTACGGCGTCGCCCTCGCGTACTTCGCGCTCTACTCCCGGCACCGGCTGGTCGCGGCGGCCCCGGAGGAGGAGTTCGCGGCGCTCGCGGCGGCCGAGGCCGAGCTGGAGCGCGACTGACCGCCCACCTGCCGGAGCAGCACCACCAACGGAGGACCCGTGCCCACGCCCACCCCCCTCATCGGGGTCACCACCTACCTCGCCGACGACGCCCGCTGGGGCGTCTGGGCCCTGCCCGCCGCGCTGCTCCCGGCCGGCTACCACCGCCTCGTCCAGCGCTCCGGCGGCCTCGCCGCCCTGCTGCCGCCCGGCGACCCCGGCACCGCGGCGGCGGCCGTCGCCCGGCTGGACGGCCTGGTGATCGCGGGCGGCCCGGACGTCGAGCCGGTACGGTACGGGGCCGCGCCCGACCCGCGCACCGGCCCTCCGGCCCGGGACCGGGACACCTGGGAACTGGCGCTGATCGACGCCGCCCTGGAGGCACGCGTACCGCTGCTCGGCATCTGCCGGGGCATGCAGCTGCTGAACGTGGCCCTGGGCGGCACCCTCGTCCAGCACCTCGACGGGCACGCGGGCCCCGCCGGAGTCTTCGACCGCCACGAGGTCAAGCCGGAACCGGGCACCCTGCTCGGCTCGGTCCTGCCCTCGGCGGTGTCCGTACCGACCTACCACCACCAGGCCGTGGACCGGCTCGGACGCGGCCTGCGTCCCTCGGCCCACGCGGCGGACGGCACGGTCGAGGCCCTGGAACTGCCCGGCGCGGGCCACTTCGTGCTGTCCGTGCAGTGGCATCCGGAGGCCGGGGACGACACCCGCGTGATGGACGCCCTGGTGTCCGCGGCGCGCGGGGGCTGACGGCCCGCGGAACCGGCGCTCCTGTATGCCGCGTGTTCGCGGTGGCAAACCCACCCGATTCGGCGATGCACACCCGCGACCCGGGCTGGCTACGCTCGGTGCACCGGCGCTGAGCTGCGACAACGCCCTGTGGAACGCGCCTTCGCAGCGATGCCCGGCCGCTCTGCTGTTGTGCCGACGGAAGCGAGTTGTGCCATGCCGATCCGACACCGCCTCAAGTCCGCCGCAGCCGTGGGACTGTCCGCCGCCCTGGCCCTCGGGTTCCTGGTACGGCAGGGACCCGCCGCGGTGGCCGCCGACGGACAGTGCGGCGGCAGCGCACGCGACTTCACCGATCCGCCCCAGCCCGGCGCCGACGCGGCCTTCGAGCTGTCCAAGCCGTACACCCAGGACGGCACGAAAGTGCGGACCGTGCGGTTCAACGCGGACAACTCCGTCACCGTCGAGCCGACGGACTCCGCGGCGCAGGCGGACGGAGCGTGGTTCTTCGAGCCGCCCAACGGCGGCAACCCCGCCAAGAGAGGCGTGGTCACCTTCGTGACGCGGGTGACCACGACCGACGGCGCGCGCTACCGGACCGTCTTCACCGTCCCGGTCCCGGTCTGCAACCCCCGGAACCGCCAGCGGCCCACCAATGTCTTCCAGATCAGAGGCGACCGCACGGTCACCTACACCGCCGCCGACGGCAGGACGGCCACCGGCGCGGACGCCGCCTACCAGGCCGACCGATGAGCCCGGCGTGCGCGGGTCACGGCACGGCCCGGGTCAGCCCCAGCAGATCGCGGGCGGGACCGGTGGGCCGGTGCCCGGCGGGCCAGACGGCGCGCAGCTCCCGGCCGAAGCGCGTGCCGTGCACGGGCACCTCGACCAGCCGCCGCGCCGCCAGTTCCTCCCCCACGGCCAGCTCGCTCAGCACCGACGGGCCCGCACCGCTCACCGCCGCCGCCTTGACCGCCGTGGTGGAGGCCAGCTCCAGCAGCGGGGCCGCCAGGCCGCCGTGCCCGGCCAGCGCCGCGTCCAGGACCTGGCGGGTGCCGGAGCCGTGCTCGCGCAGGATCAGCGGGGTGGCCGCCAGTTCGGCCACCGTCAGATCCGTACGGCGCCGGGTCCACGGGTGGGCGGGGGCGGCGACCACCACCAGCCGGTCGTGGCCGATGACCGCGCCGTCCAGCCCGGCGGGCACCTCCAGCCCCTCCACGAAGCCCAGGTCGGCCTCGCCCGCGAGAAGCCGTTCGGCGACCGCGGCGGAGTTGCCGGCCAGCAACGAGACCGCGGTGTCCGGGCGCTGGGCACGCAGCGCGATGAGCCAGCCGGGCAGCAGGTATTCGGCGATGGTCATGCTGGCGGCCACCCGCAGCCGCGAGTCCCGCCGCCCCCGCAGCGCCTGCGCGCCCGCGTCGAACGCCTCGGCGGCCTCCACGACCCGCCGCGCCCAGTCCGTGACCAGCGCCCCCGCGTCCGTCAGGCGCGAGCCGCGCGGCGAGCGCTCGACGAGGGCCACGCCGAGCTGCCGTTCCATCGAGCGGATCCGGCTGCTGGCGGCCGGCTGGCTGATGCCCCGCTCGCGGGCGGCCCGCCCGAGGCTGCCCAGCCGCGCGACGGCGAGCAGCAGTTCCAGCGCGCCGAGGTCCGGTACGCGGTGGGCGAGCGGGGCCACCCGCCCCGTCGCGGGACGTTCTCCGTTCTCACCGGTCATCGCCCCGCCCTTCACACCCGTCATAACCCCACCTTATGTCCTCATAGACACAAGCTCCCTGGCGGGAGGCGGGGCGGCGGACGACGCTGGAAGCATGGCATTCCCGACGCAGTCCTCCACCCGCACCGGCCCCCGCCCCCTCGCCCGCTTCCCCGGCGTGCCCCCGGCCCTGCGTCACCTCGGCCCCAACTGGTACGCCGCCGTCATGGGCACCGCCATCGTCGCCACGGCCGGCGCCGCCCTCCGGCCGCACCTCCCGGTCCCGCGCGGCGCGTACGTGGCGGTCTGGGCGCTCTCCGCCGCTCTGCTGCTGGTCCTGCTGGCCGCCCGTACCGCCCACTGGATCCACCACGCCGACCAGGCGCGGCGCCACCTGCTCGACCCGGCGGTGGCGCCGTTCTACGGCTGTCTGGCGATGGCGCTGCTGGCGGTCGGCGGCGGGACGCTGGCCGTCGGCCCCGACGTGCTCGGCGAGCGGGCCGCGGTCGCGGTGGACGCCGTGCTGTGGTGCGCCGGTACGGCGACCGGGCTCGCGGCGGCAGCGGCCGTCCCGTACCTGATGGTGACCCGGCACCGGATCGAGGCCGGTACCGCCTCCCCGGTGTGGCTCCTGCCGCTGGTCGCGCCGATGGTCTCGGCGGCGCTCGGCCCCGGCCTGGTGCCGCACCTGCCGGCCGGGCAGTGGCAGGAGGCGATGCTGCTCGCCTGTTACGCGCTGTTCGGCATGTCGCTGCTGGCCACGCTGCTGGTGCTGCCGCTGGTTCTGGCCCGGCTGATCCACCACGGCCCGCTGCCGCTCGCGCTGACCCCGACGCTCTTCCTCGTCCTGGGGCCGCTGGGGCAGTCCACGACCGCGGTCGGCAACCTCGCCGACGCCGCGCCCGGCGCGGTGGGCGCCGGGTACGCGCGGGCGATGAGCGGCTTCGCGCTCCTGTACGGCGTGCCCGTCACGGGCTTCGCGCTGCTGTGGCTGGCGCTGGCGACGGCGCTGGTCGTGCGGGCCGCCCGTGCCGGGATGACGTTCTCGATGACCTGGTGGGCGTTCACCTTCCCGGTCGGCACGTGTGTCACGGGCGCGGCCGGTCTGGCCCGGCACACCGGCCTGACGGCCTTCACCTGGCTCGCGGTGGGGCTGTTCGCTGTGCTGGTGGCGGCCTGGCTGGTGGCGGGGGTGCGTACCGCGCTGGGGCTGGCGCGCGGTCAGCTGCTCGTACCGCCGCCGGGGAAGGCGGGGGCGGCGGCTCCGGCGGCCCATGCGGAGACGGCGGCGGCTCCGGCCCCGCTGGTTCCCGCCGGGCCGGAGACCCTTGCGGAGACAGCCGGCGCCCCGGCCCCGCTCCTCACCGCGGCTCCGGCCGGCGAGCCGCGTCCAGCGCAGCCCTGAGCACCGCCGGCGCCTCGGCCAGCGACGGCCCGTACCAGGTCAGGTGCCGCCCGCTCACCAGCGCGGCGGGCAGCCCCGGGAACGCCTCGGGGCCGTCGTCCGCCGTGAAGCGGTACGGCTCGTCCGGGAGGACCACCAGGTCGGCGCCGCGCCCGTTCAGCTCGTCGACCGGGATGCGCGGGTACCGCTCGGCGTGGTCCGCGTACAGATTCCTGATTCCCAGCCGGGCGAGCAGGTCACCGGCGAACGTGTCCCGGCCCAGCACCATCCACGGCCGCCGCCAGACCGGCACCACCGCGCCGCGCAGGTCCGCCGCCGCGGCCCGGACGTCCCGCCAGGCGTCCGCCGCGTCGTCCAGCCAGCCGGGCCGCGGCAGCCCGCAGCCGCGCACCAGCACCCGGTCCAGTTCGCGCAGTGCCTGGTCCAGGTCGCGGACCTCGGTGACCAGCACGTCCAGCCCGGCCGCCCGGAGCGCGCCGAGGTCCGGCGCGCGGTTCTCCTCCTCGTTGGCCAGCACGAGGTCGGGCGCGAGGGCGGCGATCCGGGCGGTGTCCGGGTTCTTGGTGCCGCCGACGCGGGCCACGCGCAGACCGGCGGGGTGGCTGCACCAGTCGGTGGCGCCGATGAGCAGGTCGGGCGCGGTGGCGGCCACGGCCTCGGTGAGCGAGGGCACGAGGGAGACCACCCGAGGGGGGCTGCGGTGACCGGTCGTCATCACCCCACCGTACGCGGGCGGGGCCCCGCCCGGACCCCATCCGCACAGCCGCCGGGACGCGCTCCCGCCGCCCGGTTCACCGCCGGGCGAAATCGTTCGGACGATGTCGGAACGCCGGTGGTCCAGCGGCGGGAGGACTCTCCGAGGCGGCCCCGGAGCCGCTCTTCGATACCACTCGTGCCGAGCACGAGCATACGGGGCACCCGTACCGTCCGTCCGTCCGTCCGTCCGTCCGTCTGGCTAGACTTCCCCGCCCGTCAAAGTGCCGATGACGTCGACCCCGCCCATCTCGTGCAAGCCGGTGGGCAGCCCCAACGTCCCGCATTGGTTGGCCGGGCTGCCGACGGGCAGAGCAGCACTCAGGGCAGCAGCGGCGCCGCTGCCCTGCCTCGTAGCACCGTCAGCGCGAGGGCCGCCGTGGTTGGCGCAGGTGTTGCCGACGGCAGCGTTGCCGAAGCCGATGATCGATGTGGCGCTCGCGGGTTGCGCGCCGGCGAGGGCACTGACGACGGCGGCAAGCAATGTCGCGCCAGTGACATGGAGACGCTTCATACCGCTTCCAACGCGAACGAATCAGAGCAGACACGCGCTCAGCCACGTCCGGAGCCACCCCACGACGCGAGGTCATCCTGCCCCCTGCGCAGCGTGACGCGAATCAGAGCTGACCCATGCAGAGTCGACCCGTAACGGACAGCATCCGTTCACGGCCGTACGGCCGCCGGGACGCACGAAGGCCCCGCCCGCGGCGTACAGCCGGGGACGGGGCCCGCGTAACGGGGTCAGCGCCTCACTTCACCGGCGCCATCCTGTCCACGATGCCCGGGTGGTCGGCGATCCACTTCTCGACGCCGTCGTTCTCGTGGCCCTTGCCGGCGTCCTGGATGTCCTTCTCCAGGCTGCCCAGCTCGTCCGGCGTCATCTTCCAGTTCTTCAGCCAGCCGTCGAACTCCGGGAACTTCTCCGGGAAGCTCTTGTGGCCGAGCGTCTTGATCTGGTTGTTGTCGCCCCAGGTGTGCTTCGGGTCGGCGAGCTTGGTCAGGTCGTACTTGCTGTACGCCCAGTGCGGCGACCAGAGCACGACCGCGATCGGCTCCTTCTTGGCGTAGGCGCGGTCCAGTTCGGCCAGCATGGAGCTGGTGCCGGCCTCGGTGACCTGGAAGTCCTCCAGGCCGTACGCGGGCGCGACGGTGTCCTTCAGGCGCTTCATCTCACCGGTGCCCGGCTCGATGCCGATGATCTTGCCCTGGAACTCGTCCCGGTGCTCGCGCAGGTCGTCCAGCGTCTTGACGTCCTTGACGTAGGACGGCACCGCGATCTCCAGCGACGTCTTGTCGTACCAGGCGCCGACGTCGACGAGGTCGTTCTTGTACTGGTCCCAGTACTGCTTCTGCGCGACCGGCAGCCAGGCGTCGAACTCGACGTCGATCTGCCCGCTGGACAGGCCGGTCCACATCGGGCCGACGTCCAGGTTGCGGATGTTCGGCTTGTAGCCGCGCTTCTCCAGGACGTTCTTCCACAGGTACGTGGTGGCGATGCCCTCGTCCCACGCCGGGTAGCCGATGTTCGGCGCCGCGCCGGCGTCCTTGCCCTTGGCGTACGTGGCGTTCGCCGACGGGGCGAGCTTGTCGACCAGGCCCGGGTTCTTCTTCAGCCAGGTGCGCACGCCGTCCTGCTCGTGCCCCTCGCCCGCGCTCTTGACGTCGTTCTCCAGGCTGGTGAGCTGCTTCTCGTCCAGGTGGAAGTTCTTCATCCACTTGGCGACCTCGGGCTCGTCCTTCGTGAAGCCCTTGCGGCCGAGCAGGTGCAGGCTGTCACCGGAGCCGAAGGAGCCCTTGGGGTCCTGGAGCTTGGTCAGGTCGTACCTGTCGTACGCCCAGTGCGGCGACCACAGCGTGACGGCGATCGGCTTCTTCGCCGCGTAGGCGCGGTCCAGTTCGGTGAGCATGGACGCGGTGCTGGACTCGGCGACCTTGTACTCGTCCTGAAGGCCGTAGTCCTGGAGGACCTTGTCCTTGAGGATCTTCATCTCGCCGGCGCCCGGCTCGATCCCGGTGATCTTGCCGCCGAACTCCCCCGCCCGGCCCTTGAGGTCGTCCAGGGTCTTGACGTCCTTCATGTACGACGGGACCGCGATCTCCAGCGAGGTCTTGTCGTACCAGGCACCGAGGTCTTCCAGCTTGTCCTTGTACTTCTTGTAGTACTCGGCGTGCGTGGTGGGCAGCCAGGCGTTGGTCTGCACGTCGATGTCGCCGCGCGCCTGCCCGGTGAACAGCGCGCCGGCCTCCAGCGCCTGCGCCTTCGGCTTGAAGCCGCGCTGTTCGAGGATCTCCTTCCACAGGTACGTGGTGGCCTTGCCCTCGTCCCAGTTGACGTACCCGAGCGTGATCGGCCGGCCGCCGCCGTCGGTCTTCGCGCCGTCCTTGCCGAAGACGTTCAGACCGCCCGCGACCAGCGCGAGCACCACCACACCGGCCATCGCGACGGACGTGGCGGGCTTCCAGTACAGGAACTTCATGCCGCCCAGCGCGGCCTGCGCCTTGGCCAGCGCGCGGCGGCCCAGCGGCGAGACCCGCTGGTTGAGGGCGCCGGTCATCCGGTCCAGGTACATGGCGAGGATGACGACGGCGAGACCGGCCTCGAAGCCGAGGGCCACGTTCACCGAGCTGACCGCGTTGTAGACCGAGGAGCCCAGGCCCTCGGCGCCGACCATGCCGGCGATGACGACCATGGACAGCGCCAGCATGATCACCTGGTTGATGCCGGCCATGATGGTGGGCAGCGCCAGCGGCAGCTGCACACGGAAGAGGGTGCGGCGCGGGTGGGTGCCGAACGCCTCGGCCGCCTCCACCAGTTCGCCGTCGACCTGGCGGATTCCCAGCTCGGTCATGCGGACCGCGGGCGGCATGGAGAAGATGATGGTCGCCACCATGCCGGGCATCACGCCGATGCCGAAGAAGAGGATGCCCGGGATCAGGTAGACCATCGCGGGCATCGTCTGCATCAGGTCCAGAACCGGGCGCAGGACGCCGCCGACGGCGCGGTTGCGGGCCGCCCAGATGCCGAGCGGGACCGCCACGACGACGGTGATGATGCAGGCGACGAGCACCAGCGCCAGGGACTGCATGGTGGCGTCCCACTGCTGGATCGAGTCGATCAGCGCGAAGCCCGCGAAGGTGAGGACCGCGGCCGGCAGGCCGCGCAGCCACCAGGCGAGCACCGCGAAGATGCCCATCAGCAGCAACGGGTGCGGAGCGGTCAGGACCGCCTCGATGCCGTTGTACATGTCCGTCAGGACGTGGGAGACGAAGTCGAAGAGCCACGTGAGGTGGTGGCGCAGCCATTCGACACCGGTGTTGGCCCAGGAGCCGACGTCGATCCTAGGCACCGGCGGTCACCTTGCCCTTGGGCTTGCCGCCCGCTTCGTCCTCCGGATCGCTGTCGCCGGCGGCGTCCGGCTCCGCACCGGCGGGCCCGGTGGCCGCTTCCGCCGGAGCCGGCGTACCGGCCGTCTTCGCCGGGGCGTCCTGCTGCCCGCCGTCGCCGAGCACGGCCAGCAGCCGCTGCACCGGCACCACGCCGACCAGTTCGCCGTCCGTGCCGGTCACGGCGACCGGTACGGACCCGGCCGAGCACGGGCCGAACAGCTCCGCGACCGGGGTGTCCCGGTGGACCGTGGCGGGCGTGGCGGCGAGCAGGTCGGCGGCGGTACGTATCTCCGTACCGTCGTCCGCCGTGCTGCCCAGCGCCTGGTCCGCGTCGACCATGACGGCACCCGCGGTGAGCACGCGGGAGCGGTCGACGTCCTGGATGAAGGAGGCGACGTAGTCGTTGGCCGGGGTCAGGAGGATGTCCTCGGCGCTGCCGATCTGCACGATCCGGCCGTCGCGCATGACGGCGATCCGGTCGCCGAGGCGCATCGCCTCGTTCAGGTCGTGGGTGATGAAGACGATGGTCTTCTTCAGCGTCTTCTGGAGCTCCAGGAGCTGGTCCTGCATGTCACGGCGGATCAGCGGGTCCAGCGCGCTGAACGACTCGTCCATCAGCAGCAGGTCGGCGTCGGTGGCCAGCGCGCGGGCCAGGCCCACACGCTGCTGCATGCCGCCGGACAGCTCGTCGGGCCAGGACTTCTCCCAGCCCTTGAGGCCCGCGAGGTGCAGTGCCTCGGTGGCGCGCTTCTCGCGCTCGGCACGCGGTACGCCCTGGACCTCCAGCCCGTACGCGGCGTTCTCCAGCACACTGCGGTGCGGGAAGAGCGCGAAGTGCTGGAACACCATCGAGATCTTCTCGGAGCGGACCTTGCGCAGTTCCCTGGCGCTGAGCGAGGTCAGGTCCTGGCCGTCGAACCGCACGCTCCCGGCGGTCGGCTCCAGCAGCCCGTTGAGGGTCCGCAGCAGCGTGGACTTGCCGGATCCGGACAGACCCATGACGACGAAGATCTGGCCCTCGTCCACGGAGAAGGACGCGTCGATCACCGCGGCGGTCGTCCCGTCGGCCCGCAGCTCTTCGCGGCTCACTCCTTCTTCGAGCCGTCGTACCGCGTCCTCGGGTCGTCTCCCGAACACCTTGTACACGTGTTCGGCTTGCAGCCTGGCCACATACACCTCTCGAATTAGCTGAGGACGACCCGCCTCCCCCGCTGGACAGGTCGTGGTGCGGCACGGGTCGGGCCCGCCTTAACCGGTGGAAATGTTGAAAATCCACCGGCTCCGCTCCGGCCGCGCGCCTGCCCCGATTCCTAAATGACAAACGCGTAAGTGAGCCAGTTCACATCACCCGCCCGGCCCGCCTCCGTGGCACCGGCCGTGCACGTCACCGGGGGTGCGGCATCATCAGGGTGTGACTCGACGCCTGATGCTCCTCGACACCGCCTCGCTCTATTTCCGGGCCTATTTCGGCGTTCCGGAATCGGTCCGGGCCCCGGACGGCACCCCCGTCAACGCGGTGCGCGGCCTGCTGGACTTCATCGCCCGGCTCGTCCAGGACCACCAGCCGGACGATCTGGTCGCCTGCATGGACTTCGACTGGCGCCCCCAGTGGCGGGTCGATCTCATCCCCTCGTACAAGGCGCACCGGGTCGCCGAGGAGGCGCCCGCGTCCGGCGCCTCCTCCGCCGGGCCCGACCCGGAGGAGATCCCGGACACGCTGTCCCCGCAGGTCCCGGCGATCGAGGAGGTGCTCGACGCGATCGGCATCGCCCGGATCGGCGCCACGGGGTACGAGGCGGACGATGTCATCGGCACCCTCACGGCCCGCGCCGGCGGGCCGGTGGACATCGTCACCGGCGACCGGGACCTGTTCCAGCTGGCCGACGACCGGCGCGGCGTCCGCATTCTGTATCCGCTCAAGGGCGTCGGCACCCTCCAGACGACCGACGAGGCGCTGCTGCGCGAGAAGTACGGCGTGGACGGGCGCGGCTACGCGGACCTGGCACTGCTGCGCGGCGACCCCAGCGACGGCCTGCCGGGCGTGCCGGGGATCGGCGAGAAGACCGCCGCCAAGCTGCTGGCGGCCTACGGCGACCTGGCCGGGATCATGGCTGCGGTGGACGACCCGGCGTCCAAGCTCACCCCCTCGCAGCGCAAGCGGCTGACCGAGGCCCGCCCGTACGTGGCGGTGGCGCCGAAGGTCGTACGGGTCGCCACCGATGTGCCGGTGCCGGAGTTCGACGCCGCGCTGCCGGACGAGCCGGCCGATCCGGAACGGCTGGAAGCACTTGCCGAGCGGTGGGGGCTGGGCGGCTCCTTGCAGCGGCTCCTCGCGACGCTGCACCCGACGAACTGTTAGGTTAGGTATACCTAACAAAACCGTGGCAGGGGAGATCGTCGTGGCAGCAGAGCGTCCGGCCCGCAAGAAGCCCAAGCTCACTCACGCGCAGGTACTGCGCACCGAACAGCTGACACCGCACATGGTGCGGGTGGTGCTGGGCGGCGCGGGCCTGGCGGAGTTCTCGGCGGGCGAGTACACCGACCATTACATCAAGCTGGTCTTCCCGCTCCCCGACGTGGCCTACCCGCAGCCGCTGGACATCGCGGAGATTCGCGCCGCCTTCCCGCGCCACCAGTGGCCCCGGACCCGCACGTACACGGTGCGCAGCTGGGACCCGGACGCGCGGGAGCTGGCGGTCGACTTCGTGGTGCACGGCGACTCCGGCCTCGCCGGCCCGTGGGCGGTGCAGGCCCGCCCGGGTGACGAGGTGCTCTTCCTCGGCCCCGGCGGCGCGTACGCCCCCGGCTCCGAGGCCGACTGGCACCTGCTCGCCGGCGATGAGAGCGCCCTGCCGGCCATCGCCGCCTCCCTGGCCCGGATGCCGGAGGACGTACCCGTACGGGCGTTCATCGAGGTCGCGGGCCCCGAGGAGGAGCAGAAGCTGGAAGCCCCGGCGGGCGCCGAGATCACCTGGCTGCACCGCGGCGACGCGCCGGTCGGCGAGCGCCTGGTCGAGGCCGTCCGTGCGCTGGACTTCCCGGAGGGCCGGCCGCAGGCGTTCGTGCACGGCGAGGCGGGCTTCGTGAAGGAGCTGCGCAAGCTGCTGCGCGTCGAGCGCGGGATTCCGCGCGAGGACCTGTCCATCTCCGGCTACTGGCGCCGCGGCCACGACGAGGACGGCTGGCAGGCGTCCAAGCAGCTGTGGAACCAGCAGGTCGAGGCCGAGCAGGAAAACACCGCCCCTGCCGCCTCCTGACCCGTCCCGGCTCTTCCCCGTACCCTCCCTGCCGGGGGGCGCCCGCCGTCACCGGGCGCCCCGGCGCAGGGTCGGGATTCGGACGCGGGCGCCGCGGGTACGCGAACTGCGCGTACGTGAACTGCGCTCCCCTGGCTGGACATTGCGGCCCGGCAGTGTCCGCGGGGTCCGGCGCGGTTGGCGGCGCGGTCCTACGGCGCGCCCTACGCCGTGTCGTACGGGCCGGTGCGACACGCCGTCACCGCGCACATGACCGGGCGCCCGAGACCCCGCGCGTACCGCGCCGCTCCCCCGGCGCTCCGGCCCCGCGCCCAAGCGGCCGGGACCGCCCGGATGACGGCACGGCGGCGCGTCTCCTCGCCAGGCGGTGGCCTGCGGTCCCTACGGCCTCCGATTACAAGGCTGGACGGGCTTGGCGGACATAGCTGCACGGCCGCCATGGAGACGCGGCGGATGCGCGCCGATGGCCCGGCCGGCGCCGTCCTCCGGCGCGTCGGCACCCGCATCCGGAAAGGTGCCGGACAGGCGGATGCGCCCGTCAGCACGGCGCCGCCCCGGGGGATACGAGTCAACGGGCACGCGCGGCGTGTCGGACGGGCGCGCACGCGCCGCGCGACACGCCGCGCGACACCGGTGCGCCGCCTCCACCGCACGGAATCGGCATGCCGACCGCCCCGGCAGTCCGCACTACGCCAGCACGCTCCCGATGACCGCCACTCCTTCCTCGATCTCGGTCGCCGTGCTGGCCGCGTAACCCAGCACGAGCCCCGGGCGGCCGGGGCTCTGGCAGTGCCACGACAGCGGGTGGGCCTTGACGCCGCGGGCGAGCGCGGCAGCCGCCAGGTCCGTATCGGCGAAGCCCGCGTCGAAGGTGACCGTCAGGTGCAGGCCGGCCGCGGCGCCCTGGACGGCGGCGCCCGGCAGGTGCGTGTCGATCGCCCGGATCATCGCGTCGCGACGCGCCCGGTGGCGCCGGCGCAGCTGCCGCAGCCGGCGCTCCAGCTCGCCCGTCTCCATCAGGTCGGCGAGCACCAGCTGCGGCAACGCGGCACTGCCCAGGTCGGTGTACCGCTTGGCGTCCACCAGCGCTCCGTGCAGCTCCGGTGGTGCCAGGACCCACCCGGTCCGCAGCGTCGGCGCCAGCAGTTTCGACACGCTTCCGGCATAGCAGACGTGCTCGGGCAGCATCGCCCGCAGGGCGGGCACCGGCGGCCGGTCGTAGCGGTGCTCGGCGTCGTAGTCGTCCTCGACGATCAGGCCGCCGGTGCCGGCGGCCCAGCGCATCAGCTCGCGGCGCCGCCCGCCGCCGAGTACCACCCCGGTCGGGAACTGATGCGCCGGTGTCACCACGACCGCGGGCGCGCCGCAGTCCCGCAGCTCCCCGACGCGGATGCCGTCCGCGTCGACCGGGACCGGTGGCGTCCGCATCCCCCAGTGCCGGAGGTGCTGGCGGGTGCCGAGCGACCCGGGGTCCTCCACCGCCATCGCGGAAACGCCCCGGTCGCACAGGACTTGGGCGAGCAGACCGAGCGTCTGCGCGGTGCCGTTGACGATCAGCACCTCGTCCGGGCCGGCCGTGATGCCCCGGTTGCGGGCCAGCCACTTGGCGACGGCGTGCCGCAACTCCGGTGTGCCGCGCGGGTCCCCGTACCCGAAGCAGGCGGCGGCGAGCGTGCCGAGCACCCGGCGCTCCGCGCGCAGCCACGCCGTACGGGGGAAGGAGGCCAGGTCGGGCGTGCCGGGGCTGAGATCGATCCGGGCCGGTGCCGCCCGTACCACGTCGAAGACGTCGGCGCCGGGCTCGGCGGTGAACACCGCGCCGGGCGGCGGCGCCGCGGCCGGACGCACACGGGCGGGGGCGGGAGTCGGGGCCATGACGGGCGCGGCGACGACGACCGTACCGCCGCGGCCCCGGCCCGCCGCGTGCCCGTCCTCGATCAGCCGCTGGTACGCCTCGGTGACCACGCCCCGGGAGACCCGGAGTTCCTCGGCCAGCGTGCGGGTGGCGGGCAGCCGGTCGCCGACCGCGAGACGGCCGTCGGAGATCGCCAGCCGCAGCCGCTGCGCCAGCCAGTCGGACAGACCGCCCGCGGGCGCGTCGGCCGCGTTGAGCTGGAGGAAGTCGGACCCGGACGGTATGGACCGGTCGGACGGAACATCTTTGGACCTGGGCACCGGACCATTGTGGAGCCAGAGTGACGGCATGAGAACGGCAGCGACAGCGACGGACGAACCCACCGGCGGCGCACGCGAGGACGGCAGCACAGGCGAGGACGACGGCACATACAAGGAGGGCGACGCACGCGAGAACGGCGGCGCCCACCAGCCCCTCCCGCCCCACGACTCCGGTTACGTGCACGGCTATTCGGACCACGAGGCCCGCCGCCTCGCCGACCAGGCGGAGACCCTGGCGGCACTCCTGCACGCGGGTACGGCGTACCCGGCGGGCAGCCGGGTCCTGGAGGCCGGCTGCGGGGTCGGCGCCCAGACGGTGCACCTGGCCGCGTCCAGCCCGGGAGCGCACATCACCGCGATCGATGTCTCCGCCGAGTCACTGGCCCGGGCCCGCGCCCGCCTCGCCGCCCGGCCGCACGCGGCGACGGTGCACTGGCAGCAGGCCGATCTGACCGACCTGCCGTACCCCGACGCCTCCTTCGATCACCTCTTCGTCTGCTTCGTCCTGGAGCACCTGTCCGACCCCGCGCAGGCACTGGCGGACTTGCGGCGCGTCCTGCGCCCGGGCGGCAGCATCACCGTGATCGAAGGGG
The DNA here is from genome assembly GCF_044327805.1 of Streptomyces sp. NPDC018019. Classification (NCBI taxonomy): domain Bacteria; kingdom Bacillati; phylum Actinomycetota; class Actinomycetes; order Kitasatosporales; family Streptomycetaceae; genus Streptomyces; species Streptomyces sp. NPDC018019. The sequence goes on from NZ_JBIRGD010000049.1 coordinate 39,169, forward strand.
ACCACGGGTCGGTGTTCTTCCACCCGGACAGCGCCCACGCCCGCGCGGCGATCGGCCACCAGATCCGGTTGCAGGCCGCGGCCGGCGGCAACGCGCTGCTCGGCAGGGAGGTGCAGCCGCTGCTGACCGCCGCCGGGTACACGGACGTCACCGTCCGGCCGCGTACGGTCTACGCCGACGCGACCCGGCCCGGGCTGGTCGACGGGTTCATCCGCAGCACGTTCATCGCGATGATCGCGGCCGTACGGGACGACGCCCTGGCCGCCGGGCTGACGACCGAGGCCGACTGGGACCGGGGCATCCGCGATCTGCGCCGTACGGCGGACGACGGCGGCACATTCCACTACACGTTCGTCAAGGCGACCGCCGTCAATCCGGCGCCCTGACGACCGCGGCGGGGGGGGGGGCCCCCCCCCCCCCCGCGGGGGGGGGGCCGGGGGGGGGGGGGGGGGGGGGGGGCGCGGGGGGGCCCCCCCCCCCGCGCCCCCCCCCCCGC
>NZ_JBIRGD010000050.1:0-38084 GCF_044327805.1 Streptomyces sp. NPDC018019
AGCATCGTCAGCAGAGCCGTTCGCGACCGATACGGACGATTCGATCGTCATCTACGGTACGAGAAGCTGGAGCGGCTGCTGAAGAAACGCGGCGTCCCTCTGGAGGATGCCCCCGATGTGAACGCTCCGGCCTTCACACAACACTGGCAGCCCACTTCGCAGGTGTCCGTCCTGGTCTCCCGGGACCACGAGGCATGGGGAAATGGCCGTGTCGGAGGCGTGTACGCCATCTACTCGTCAGTGAGCGCCGAGGAAGTAGCACGGAACAGGGAACGCTACGGCCACCACCATCACCAGAGGCCCTGAGCGGAGGACCCGGCTCAGGACTCCGGAATGAATGCGGGATCGACGCCCATCGCAGCAACGCCCTCGCGCACACAACGGTCGAACTGCTCGAGCTCCGCCACGAGATCGTCCCAGGTGACCGGTGAGGTCCAGAAGTCCGGCGTGTAGGTGGAGCCGATCCGCCAGCCCCCGTCGGAACCCGTGATGCGGATCAGCCCCGGGTCCGCCTGCATCGAGTCGAGCTCAAAGTCCTCCCGGCCGGCGTCCGGGCTCCGGAGCCAGAGCGCCACGTGATACGCCAGCTCGGCCACGGGGAATGCCTCCTCGGACCACACCACCTGCCCGTCTTCCCAGATGGACAGATCTGCCTCGATGCCGAGGAGGAGCACATCCAGGGGAGCCTCCTGCGGGGTGATCCCGCGCCGCGGCAGATCCGACAGCCCGAAGTTTCGGCAGGTGAACCGCACTGCCCGGCCTCCATGAGATCTGAGGCCCTGCCCCGGGTCAGCCAAATGCGGACAACCGTACCAAGGTCACGGGACAGGCCTCAGATGTGCGTGAGGACCTGGCGAAGGGGGTGTCCCAGGGCGTCCGTGAGCGCGGCCAGTTCCTCGCCGGTCAGCCGTGCGCGGTTCGGATGGCGGGCCTCGATCCGGAAACGCGCGAACCCCATCGGCCAGTCGTAGACCAGCGCGTTGAGCGACGTCGCGACATCGCAGCAGGGCACCGTGACCAGGAGCGTCCGGAAGCCCTCGTCGTAGCACTGCGAGACGGCCTCCTCCCACCAGTCAAAGGCGAGCTGCGCACCGCACTGCGGGCAGGAGACCTTCTCCAGGTTGGCGCCGCAGTCGACCACTTCGACGCTGTCGTGCCACCGGGTGTGAAGACCGCGGCGGGCGTTGTCGGGCAACATCCGGGCCAGCACGGCCGCAGCCCGGTCTGCCGCCTGCGTACCGGGCTGCCAGTACGGATCGGTCGCAATGACCGTCAGATAAGTGTCGCTCATCGCCCGCCTCCAAAGCTCAGGCCGCCAGCCTCAGGAGGAGGGCCGGGTGCTGGCTCCATGCGATGGTCCTCACGGCCGGTCACGCCCTGACTTCTCCTACCACCTCGTAGCCCCTTGCCGTTGCCGCGCATGCTACGAAGGCGTCGTCTGCCGGTCGCCCTGCGCGGTTCCGGCACGCCCCATGCGTACGGCCGCGACGAGAACCGCCACAAGACCGGAACCCTGCGCTACGCCCTGGAAAAACCCGGACGGGATCAGGAATCCCGTTGCCAACAGCAACAAGCCGACCGCCATCAAGCTGATCTCCGGCGTCCTGGTCACAGTTCCTCGCGTCATGCCTTCACTGTAATGGTCAGGAACAATGCGTGGGCGGGCGCCCCTTATGGCGCGGCTCGCCGTAATCAAGACAAGGCCACAAGAACCGCAGGCAGCTCACTGAGCGACCACATGGCCAGAAGGACATGATCGTTCTCACCGGCATTTTCTGTACCGGAACATCACACCCGGAGAGGCCCGCGAGTTCACGGAAGATGAAGGGCCTTTCGCGGGATCCCGAGGATGGACGGTCGTGTTCTCGCGGGGTTCGGGCCCTGGATCCGGGCGAACACGCGGGGTGGGTGCCGAACGGCCCCGCCCCTGAGTGCCTTCCTTGGCAATGGGGCTGACACTGTAGGAGTCATGAGAGCAGAAGGAACGACATCAGAACCGGAAACCTCTGTGCAGAGTGGACTCACATCTCTGGGTGAGGTGGCCTGCCGTTATCAGGCGGATGAGATACGCCCGGAGGACCTGCCGATGATCGCTGCTGAGGCGCTCGCAGCCGGACTGGACACCCCGACATTGTGCGAGCTCGCCGGTTGGCCTCGCAACGCGGCTGCCCGCGATCTTCGCGACGCGTTCGAGCAAGCACTTGCCGAGTCCGCGATCGGGTAGCCGGATCAGGGCCTGGCACGGCGCCACGCTCTGCGCCGGATGGCGGTGAGACTGGTCGATGGAGAGATAACTCCCGCTGACCTGGCGACGGACGGCTGTCGCCCGGCAGCAGAAGCACCCCAGTCACAGCCGTCCGGAGCCCCTTCGGTACGTACGAGGAAGAGGGCCCGGAGCCGGAGGTGAGCCGGGGCGGGCCCGTCACGGATTGGTCCGCCCACCCCGGAGATCAGTTCGGCGGCTGACGTCTACTGCTTCGGCGCCGGCGGCCCCGTCCCGCTGGCCGTGCACGGTGGTGCGGTCCAGGGTGCGTAGCATCAGCCGCAGTTCATCCAGGTCGACGGCGTCGGCCTTAGCGGGCCCGGTTCCAGGTCCGGGGCGCTGGCCTCCTCCCCCGCGCGGTGGCGCACGATGGCCAGGCATGCCTTGACCTCCGCGTCGCTCAGCGGAGCCTCCTTGACGGCGCGCAGCGCCCGCAGGGTGCCCAGGTGGGATTCCAGCACCTTCGCCGGGTGGCCGCGGTTGCCGAGGTCGGCGAGGTAGGACACCACCGCGTTGGGCTCGTCGGTGCCCCAGTCGTAGACGGCGCACCACTGGGTGAAGCCGCGCCAGCGTGACGACCGGGCGTCCCGGGAGTTCTTCGGCACGGAGTCGGCCAGCCGGCGGGCGGCCGCGGCGGTCAGCCGCGCGCCGGTGGCGGTGCGCACGTCCGGCTCGGCACGGCGGCGGACAGCCGGGGCAGCCCCGACGGCGGCGGGCACGAGGGCGGTCGGCATTCTCACGGCTCCTGGTGCGGGGTCGGGCGAGGGCGGGCGGTGCCGGGCACGGTGCAGACGTGCCAGCGGTCCCAGTGCCGCCGGGTGTACGGGGCCAGCTCGTCGCCGGCCAGCGCGGCGGCGAGGGCCGCGCGCAGCCGCTCGGGCCACGGCCGGGCGCCCTGCCCGTCGGTGAGCAGGGCCTCCAGCAGCGGGGCGAACAGCACCTCGTGGGTATAGGGGGCGTTGCCGTCGCACGCCAGCAGGGCCAGCGGCGGCAGATCGGCGGGCCGCAGCGCGGCCAGGGCTGCGCGGAAGCGGCGGCTGGTGCCGGAGCAGGTGTAAGCGACCAGCACCGGCGCGCGCAGCGGCTGTTTCACGGCGGCCAGTTCGGTATCGAGGAAACCGTCCGGCGCAGCGCCGTCGAACCAGCGGGAGTCGAAGCTGTGCCCGTCGGCGAAGAGCACGTCGGCGTCGGCCGCGAGCACGTCGGGCACCTCCTTTTTGGTCATCTGCGCCGGGGGCCGGTCGCCGAGCAGGTCGGTGCCGTCCAGCGCGGCCAGGCGTCCGGCGGCCTGGTCGGCACACGCGGCGAAGCGCGGCTGACGCTCCAGCGCTACCACCGCGACCCGGGTGCGGCCCGGGCGGCGGGGTGCGGGCAGCGGCCGGACGCTCATGTGCGGGGCGGGCCGGGCCGTACCCGGCAACGCGGCGCGGCGGGGGCGGGTCTGGGTGCTCATCGTGGGTCCTCCGTCGGCTGGCCACCGCAGAGCGGTACGCAGTCCGGGTCCGGGGCCGGGCCGGTCAGGGCCGGGTCGTCGGGGGCGACGCCGTTGGCGACGGCCATGGCGGCATAGGAGTCGTACAGCGCCATCCCGGCGGGCAGGTCGGGGCGGGCCAGGGTGCCGTCGGCGAGCTGCTGCTGGATGCGGGGGTGGTGCTGGGCGCCGCGCAGCAGCCACCCGGCGCAGATCTGGGGTTGTTCGGGGCGGCTGGCGTGGCAGCCGAAGTGCCGGTCGGCCCGGGTAGGGAGGTTTGGGCCGAGTGCCGGAAGGCCTGGGCCGGGAACTGGCCGGGCGGGGCGTCGCGGCGCCACGGGCACGGCTCGGGCCCGCCGCACGGCCGCGCCCTTACGGTGGGCGGCCCGGCGGAGGTCTCGGACGTCGTCACCACTTGCCACTCGGCGTCGGCGGGGCGCCGGGCGATCACCCGGGCCCGGCGGCCCGGGGTGTCCGCCGACGCGCGGTCGGCGGCCGAAGGCTGCGGTGCGGGGGCCCGGCCGGCGGTGAGCTCCGCGTTCAGCTGGGCCAGCACCTGCGGGAGCGACAGGCCGCGTTCGGCGGCGAGTTCGGCCAGCCGGGCCCGCACCCGGCGGTCGTGCGCACGGTCCCCGCTGGTGGGCAGGGCGTCGGCGGCGCTCACCGGGCACCCCCGTCCGGGCTGCCGGGGCGGGCAGCGGCGTGGACCTGGCGCTGCCAGCGGCGAAAGGCGCGCGGCGAGACCAGCGCCTCCCCCCTAAACCGGGCCGCCGACTCCACGCCGGAGCCGACGGTGAAGGCGAGCCCGGCCACCGCGGCGGCGGCCAGGCGCAGCGCGGCGGGCCCGTCGGCGGGCACCAGCAGCAACGCGGTCACGGCCAGGGTGAACACAGCCGCGCTGAGCGCGGTGTGGCGCCAGGGCGGGGAGCCCAGCGCCCACCAGCACCGCAGGCGCTCCACCGGGCCGGGTCGGTCTTCAGCTCGGGTCATGCGGGCCTCCGGCGCTGTCGTGTGGTGCGGTCGCCGCCGCGGCGCCGTCGGCGGCCCGGCAGGCGGGGCACCAGCGCTGTCCGGGCTCGGTCAGGTCGGCGGATACCTTGCGCAGCCCTCCGGGCAGGCCGGTCCCCGGCTCCCCGCAGACAAGTGCGTGGTGGTCGCAGTCGCCGTCGCAGCCGGCGGGATCGGCCGGCCGGTGCCACACAATCTCCACGGGGCCCAGAGCGCCGGCCGGGCGGACGCGTTCCGCGGTCGCAAGCACGATCACTTCTCCTCGGGGCTGGAGGGGCCAGGGACACCAGCGGGTGCCGGCGCGACCGGCCGGTCGACGCGGGTGGCGGGCAGCCGGGCGGTGCCGGTGAAGGCGCACGGTGGGGCCCACGGGGCGGGCTCGTCCCTCCGTGCGGGCGCTGCGCGGCACGGCTGGGCCGGCCGGGGCGCCGCGGTCATCGGGTGGCCCCGGTCCGTCCGTGCGGTGCGGGGCGCGGCAGGGTGCGGGTGCCGTCGCTGGTCAGGCCGTAGCGGGCGGTCAGGCGCGCAGGGAGGATCAGGGCGTACAGGGGGTGGCCGACGGCGGTCATCGTGATGGCCGGCTCAGGGGCGGGGCGAGGGCGCTCACGGCTGCTGCCCGTGCTCGCCGGGCGCCTGCCAGATGACGGTCACCGGCGGCGGGCCGCCAGCGGGCCGGGCCGGGCGGTCACTGGCCGCGTCCGCGTCGCTGAACAGCGCGGCGCCCTGCGCCGCCGCGCCCTGGCCCTGCTCGCCGTGCTGCGGCGGGATCTGCCCCGTCATCCGCTCCCCCTGCTCCCCGGGGTTCCCCCGGCATGTCGTTGCGCACGCAGTATTCCGATCGCGCGCCGGTTGTTGAATCGCTGAACCGGTTCTGATTCCGGCCAAGCGCAGGGTATCCGCGGTCCCCGCACACGCGGGGTTCCGCACATGAAAGGCCGGAGCCGACCCGGCTCCGGTGCTCCCCCCGCGGGGCGGAGTGGTACGGCCTTTTCGGATTTCCGATACCTGGGTATCTGCTGCGTCAGGTAGCCAAGACCGCCCGGACTTCAGCCGCTCCTGCCGCGTACGCCGCTGCCCGGCCCTGCGGGGCAAGCTCCCCAGCCGAGGCCAGGGCCTGCGTGGCGAGCCAGGCGGTGCTGCGCGCGGCGAGCAGGTGCTCGGCGGCACGGTGACGCACCTGTTGGGCGGCGGTGTCAGCGGCCTGCTCGGCGGCTTGGGCCGTGGGTGCAGGTGACGGCGGCGCCCCTGCGCGGCCCGGGCGTGCTCGGCTTCCGCCTGGGCCTGCGGCCCGCGGCCGAGCGTCCACGTCCACCGGGCGGACACAACCGACCACGACCGCGGCGACCGCCTGCCGCAGCAGCACCTCAGTCTCGTCCCGGTCCCGGCACACCCCGCACACCCCGCCCATCTCCGGCCCCACACCGCTGGCACGACCGGGCCCGGCGAGCCTGCTCGACGGCCTCAGACTCAGTGCGGGCCCGCCGGGCGGTCGCTGCACGGTCGCCCTTCTGACGCGTTCCAGCGTGGTGTGCCTGCGCTAGCCGGTACCCGCACCGGCATCTCGTCCCACGTCCGCCCCTGCAGCTCGCGGCCGGATGCCTTCGGCCTAGAGGTGCTGCTATGCCCGGTCGGTGTCGCCGCCGCCTGTGGAACCGATTCATGTCTCGAACTCGGTCAGGTCGATGGTGTGAACGCGCAGCGGACGGCCGTTGATCGGATGTGCCGTCTTGAGTTCCAGCTCCATGCCGAGCTTGCGCACGATGTTCTCGGAGGCCTGATCACCCTCCTGGCTGATGCTGATGACACGGTCGAGGCCACGGTCCTGGAGCGCGAACTCCAGCGTGGCGTGCGCAGCTTCGGACGCGTACCCCTGGCCCCAGAACTGCGGCCCGAGCCGCCAGCTGATCGCCACGGCGGGCAGCACCTGCGGCAGGAACTCGGGCACGGACAGACCCGTACAGCCGGCCAGCTCCCCCGAGGCCAGCAGCTCAACGGCGAAGAGCCCGAAGCCCTCCTCGTCCCACTCCTCCTCCCAGCGCTCGATGGCCTCAGCCGTGTCGTCCAGGTCGTGCGCCGAGCCGTCGTCGATCCAGCGCATGACCCGCGGGTCCGCGTTGATGTCCGCCATGGGCGCGAGGTCGTCATCGTGCCACCGACGGAGCAGAAGGCGGGGGGTGCGGATCTCGATCATGGCAGCATCCTGCCGAAGTCCAGCACCTCACCGGTAATCGGCGCTCCCCCGTACCACCGCCGGCCGGCATGCGGGCACGCCCGTGCGAGCCGCCACCCCGGGAGATTCCGGCTCGTCGAATGCGCAGGTCAGTGGCGTGCCTGAGGCGGTGTCCCAGGGGCGTGGTGCGATCATGTCGGAGGAGTGCCGGTCGAAGGTGAGGACCAGGGGGCGGCGCAGGCGCCAGGCCAGGGCGGCGTTGACGGTGTCGGCCAGGCCGGGGGCGTGGCCTTCGTAGGTGGTCATCAGGGCTTCGGCTTCGGCGAGCAGGTCGCCGTCCACGTCGGCGATCTGTGCGCGGCCGAGGCGGGCCAGGGCGGCCAGGTGGCGTACGGCACCGAGGGCGGCCCGCTCGCAGGTGCGGCCTGGCCTTCGGTGACGGCCCGGGCCCGGCGGTCAGGATGCGGGCGGCTCAGAAGTCCGGCCAGTCATCCGAGATCACGATGCGGGCGACATAGATGGTGGAGCCGTCCGCGCCCGGCTCGGTATCGCCGACGTAGTACTCAGCGATACCGATGTCCCGGGCCAGTGGTGCCGAGTACCAGCCCGGCCGGCCCGGGACGGGGCTGGGCCAGGGGCGGTACGGGTGTGGCGCGCAGTTCGGCCAGCAGGTTGGCTACCGCCGAGAACACGCTCGCCGACACGGCCGGGCCCAGCAGCGGCAGCACGGCGGGCGAGAGCCGGATACGGTCCTCGCCGTCCTCCTCTCCGGGGGGCGGCAGTCTCATCGCTCACCGGTGCTCGCCTCGCGGTCGGCGGCGGCCTGGCGCAGCGCGGCGCCGGCCGCGCGCCCGGGGGCGGTGCCGGCCTCGACGGCCGTACGGACATCGTCCGGCAGCGGATCGGCGTACAGGCGGGCCCGCAGCCACCAGCGGCGCAGCACGCCCAGCAGCTCGGTCTCATCAGCCTCGCCCATCTCCCGGTAAAACTCCATACGGTCGGCCGGCGGCAGGGCCGCAGCCACCGCGTTCTGGGTACGGGGCAGCGGCGGCGGCCCGCCGTCGCCGTGGTGTACCGGCTGTGCGCTCATGAACTTATCCTTCCGACGGTGTCGAGTCTGCCGTCCGGTGGCCGGGTTGCGCGAGCGGGGATGCAGGAAGCGGAGAGTTCACACGAGCCGAGGCTGACGGTGGCCGCTCCGTTTTCACGGGAAACGCCCCGCTGGTCATCGGCGCGCACCTCCGTCCGGGTGGGGCTTCGCTCGCCGCGACATCCGTGCTGTGGGCGGGGCGTTGTGCGGATGTGAGCACTTGTACATGCGACTTCGGCTTCATCGCGGGGCCGGCAATGCTGGCCGCCGGCTTCCTTCGCCGCGTTCAGGCGCGGGCCGGCGGGAGGAAACGCCGAGGCGCCGACAGGACCGTCAGTGATGTGCTGGGCATCCTGTCCTGCCAGCTGCAGGGCGACGGTCCGGTCTTGTTCGAGTTCGCGCATTGGGCCGAGGAATGGAGTGTCCCTGTGGCCCGCCTGCGGGAGGCGGTGGCGAGCTGGCGGCGGAAACGTCCCGTCTCCCGGGCGTCCCACGGCCGCCGACGCTCCTCGAGCACTGCCTGCGCCGCGCCGGCCGGGCGGCGCGAGCGCCCCGTGGTGCCGTCGAGTGCGTTGTCGTACACCATCTCCAGCGCCGCCTCGTCGGCACGCCGTACGACGAAGACCCGGTCCGCCAGGTGCCTGGCTTCCACCTGCCGGAGGGTGGCGACCAGGGCGACCGCGCATGCGTCGTGATTGGTCCAGGAGACGTACCGGGCCCGGCCCTGCCGGGCCAGACGCAGGTACCGGTCCAGGATGCCGAGCTGGCTGACCGCCTCGGGCACAGCCAGCACCACGGTCTCGATGCGGTGGCCCGCCCGCCGGTAGGCGCCCAGCTGCTCCACGAAGGCCTGCGGGTCGGCTAACGGCGCTTCCAGCACCGCATCATGGTGGCCGGCCCGCACCCGCGCCTCCACCTTGGCCTGCCACCGGTAGGTCTCCGGCCGTACCCGCACGCCGGCGGTCCGTACGTCCTCGGCGAGGAAGGCAGCGTAGTGGGGTGCAGGTCCTTGTAGGCGTCGCGGTCCACCCGTATTGCGCCGCCCCGCCGTTCCAGTGCGGCGTGCCGTCGTTTGCTTGGCTGCTGGCCTGGGTTGGGAGATGCGCAGCCCGCAGATGCACTGCAAAGGGTCATGGTCGCCACCCTTCCCTAGGTGTATGGAAATTCATACAGTTCTCATCGCCACCCACCCGTATTGGAAGCCATACAGTCAGGGGTCCCTGCCGTGTTATCCACCCTCGTCACCGCTGGCCTCGCCGTCGTCGCCACCCTGCAGGGCGCACTCGTCTCGGGGCGCTTCCAGGAGCGGGCCGCCGAACGCTCGGTCCTCGTCAGCCATGGGGAGGCAATCCGCCGTGACCGTCTGGAGTCCGTCACCGCGCTGGCCTACGCCGCCAGCAACCACCGCACAGCGATGTGGAAGCGCGGAGACGCCGTCCTCAAGCGCGCCGGCACCGAACGGATCGAGGCTCTGCGTGACGAGAGCCACCGGACCCGCCGCGAGATCACCCGCCCGCTGGTCGCGCTGCGCATCCTCATCGAGGACCCGGCCGTGCGCGCCGCCGCCGACCACATGATCACGCTGAGCCACGCGATCCGCGGCAGCATCCCCAATGCCGATGACCTCACTGCCGCGCGCCGGGCCGCGCTGGCCGAAGAACTCACCACAGCGCGCCAGGTCGCGCTGGCCGCCCACGACCGGTTCGTGGACGCCGCCGCCCGCTACCTCGCCCAGAACGCCTGGCCCGCCCTGACCTCCCCGCGCCAGATCGTGATTCCCATGGAACAGCAGTCGAAGGCCGGCGCCCGCATCAGCAACGCCGAAACATCAGCCGAGCGGGCCGGCAACAGCGTCGGCGACGAAAACGTGGCCATCTCGCCCCGGCCGCGGCCGCCGCACTCAACCTGCCTGCCGACGCCGTCCGGCCTGGCGCCGCCGACCACGACGGCCTCCTCCAGACGCTCGAGGCCGCTAGCGTGCACGAGGCGTTCGCCGCCGTCTTCGATGCCGCCGCCGACCGCGTCATGCAGGCCGCCGACGACCCGTACGACTTCGACTACCTGGGCCAGGAGCCGGCCGGCCCCATCTGCTACGACCTGCGCCCGGAGCTGCGGTGCCTCACTGCCCGGGACGCCGCCGTGCGTAGGACGGTCATGCGCACCGACGGAATCCGCCCGCTTGTGCACGCCATGGCCGCCACCGTGGACATCTACCTCGCCGGGCCGCGGCAGGACGAGCCGCTGACTGTGGCGGTCGGCTGCGCCAGTGGCCGTCACCGCTCTGCGACCGTGACGTCCGCGCTCGCCACCGTCCTGTCCGGCGACACCACTGCCGTTACGGCCTACCTGGTCGGCGACCTGGCCAAGCGGTGTGCGGGACGCGGCCTGACCGTCGGCCTCCGCCACCGCGATCTCGACAAGGACGTCGTCGAACGCCACACGCCCGCCCCGCACCCCCCTCAGGAGGAAGCCCGGTGACCACCGGACCCGAGCACACCAGCCCCGGCCTGGACCTCACGATCCCGCTCACCGCCACCGACGCCCAGGCACTGGGCGACGACGCTCAACTGCTCGCCGCGCGGCTCGGCGAGGTGCTGCACGGCGTCGCCCTGCTGCGCACCGGCGGGGCGGACACCGACGATCTGACAACGGTCATCAAGGCCACTACGGACTTGCTGGAGACGGTGAAAGGCGTCCGGAACGCCGCCGTGCGCCAGCACGCCGCCCAGGGCGGCTCATACGGTGCGCTGGGCCGCTCCATGGGGGTCAGCCGGGCCACGGCGCAATCCCGCCGCGACCCCCTGCTGAAAAAGGACCCGAGCGCGATGGAGCAGTGGGCCACCGGCGGATGATTCCCGTCCGGCGGCGCCGCAGCTGGCCGACGACAGGTCGCTGCCGGGCGGCGCTGCCCGTGCAACGCGGCCCGCCGCCCGGCAGCACCCGGGCTCGCGCTCCCGGCCCACCGGTCTCTCCCGCCACATCCGGTGCCCCGCCGCCGCTCGCGTCGTGTCCGTTCGGCCGCTGACGTGAACCCCGTGCAGCCGATGAAGCGTTCTGCGCGGTTCGACCGCGAGAAGTGCACACTTCCATAAGGTGGTGTGCATGTCGGAGACGACCTACTCGATCGTGGAAGCCCGCGCCCGGCTGGGTGCCATCGCTCGCCAGGTCAGCGCCACCCGCGAGCCCGCCGCCATCACCGATCACGGCCAGACCATCGCCGTACTGGTCAGCCCCGCCGACGCCCTGCAACTGCAGGAGATGCGGGCCCTGGCCGCCCACCGCGCCCGCCAGGCCCGCGGCGAGCACGCCGGCGTCCCGCACGACGAGGCGTACCGCCGCGTCTTCGGCGGCACCGAGGCGTGAGCTACGAGGTCATCTCGGAGCCCGAGGCTCTCGCCCAGGCGGAGCGGTTCGCCCAGGACGACCCGCAGGGTGTCCGGCAGGTCTTCACCGCCGTCGACCACCTCGCCGGCGACCCGAGGCCCGAGGGCGCGTTCGGCAGCACCGACGTGCTGCGCATCCATGTGGGGGTCTACCGGGTGCTGTACGAGATCAGCGACCGCCAGGTCCGCGTCAGCGTCATCCACCTCGGCCGCCTGCGCTGACGCCTCGAACAGGCAACTGCGCAGTGAACGGGACTGGCTGAGGTTGGCGTAAGAGGCCTGAGGAGGGGAGCCGCTCCATGGGGGCAGTGGTGTTGTGCGCAGTGTTCTGGGCGGGCGCGACCGCGGCGGTGATGCGGTGCGTCAAACAGTGGCGCAGTGGTCTCGACCAGGTGTGGTCGTCGAAGTGGAAGGCGCTGGCGGGGACCTTGATCGTGGCGGTCTTCCCGGTGATGGCGACGGCCCGGCTGGTGTCGCCCGGTGTGCGGTTCCTCCTCGAAGATCTCGCCTGGGCACTGGTTCTGGGCTCGGCCGGCTCCATGGCAGCCGGATGGGTGGCGGCGCGCCGCAGTGATGCCCAGGCGCGGGCGGTGCGCAGGGGGCTCGGGCTGGCTGTCGAGCGGAGGCTGTGGAGCCCGTGGGTCCTGGTGGGCTTGTGGAGCGCCACAGGGATTCCCTTCACGGCCGCCGTGGCAGTCATCACCATCGAGTACATCGAGGCACGCTCCGAGCCGCTTGCCGACGGTACCTGGGCAGAGGCGGACACGATCGCCTGGCTGTCGATCCTGACGATCGTCGCCTGCGTTGCCATCGGCGCGCTGCACGGCCTCCTCCAGCACCGGCGCCGTGTCCGGGAACAGCGGCGCGTACGTCACGCCGACCGTCAGTACCTCACCACCGACCCCGGTTGATGGTTGCCGCCTCTCACTGTGCGGGCGGGCGCCTGGTGCCGCCGCCGCTGCCGTTCAGCGGGAGCAGGGTCTCCAGGTGGGCGCCCTTGACCCAGGAGCCCAGCAGGTCGCGGTGCAGGGCCACGATGTCCTGGCGCACCGCCAGGCCGAGGGCGGCCTTGGTGAAGGTGCGGCAGGTGGTGACGTACAGGGCGACGTCCGCGCCGTGTTCGGGGCGGGCGGTGCCGACGAACTTCTGCATGTCCTGTGAGGACACGCTGCGGTGCGGCGCGTACTTCTTGCACTGGATGACCAGCTTGCGGCCGTCGGCCAGGTAGCCGATGACATCCGCGCCCAGGTCGCCGCTCTTGCCGCTGACAATGACCTTCGTGCAGCCGTCCCGACGGCACAGATCCGCGACGTATGCCTCGAACTCCTGCCAGGACAGCGCGTCGACCTCCGTCATCGACAGCTCGCGCGCCTTGGCTTCCTCCTGCTCCCGCCACTGCCGGTCCGCGCCGACCGCGCGCCGGTGCGCGCGCAGGAGCAACCAGCCGGACCCACCCGCAACGGAAACGGCGAGCACGGTCACCAGGATCGGCCACACTGCCGCCCAGTTCCCTGCCAGCCACACCACGGCGATGACCGCCGCCGCAGTCCCCCCTCCCTGTAGCTGCCTGCGGGTGCGCTTCCTCATACGCCGGCGCCGTCGTCGTGCCGCCATCACTCCCCCACTCCCCACGCTCGTGACCGCAGTGTGAAAGCCCTGCTCGACCCCGGCAAGAGGGCCCGGGCCACCCCGGGTGCGGTCATCGGGTCTCGAACCGGATCGGGTACGTGACCGCCGGCTTCGGTGCGGGCTTCGGGTCGTCCCAGCTCCAGCAGCGCAGCGGCCTGGGATGCCTCGGTGCGGTGGCGGCGCTGAGCACGACCACCCGACCGGCGAACCGGATCACGCGGGCCGGCCCGCTGCGGGTGGTGGCCTGCCCCCGGGCGGGCGGCCGGATGCTTCAGCCGCGCCCAGACCAGGTCAACCGGGGAAGGACGGCCCGCAGGCCCCCGGTGGCAGAGGCCCCCTTTTCCTGCACGCTGCGTCAGCGGCGGGTGACGGCATAGCCCGCATCGTTGATGGCGCGGGTCCACATGTCGCGGTCGAACCACTTGCTGATGTCGGGCTGCATCTCGGTGATGGCGCGCATCCGGGCCTGCCAGTCGTGGCCGGCCGGACCGCACCAGCGCATCGTGGGCGCGCCGGCATGACCGCTGCACTGCTTCACCAGGATGGACCGGGAACGACACGGGGCGACCAGGCCTCGCTCGGTCATCACACGACTGACACGCTGCCGAGTCTGAACGGCTACGACATCCCGTCGTGCGACCGTACCGGTGCGCTCCTTCGGCTTCTCCTTCCCGAGCGGCGCCGTTCTTCTTTGCTGATACCCAGTCAGCGGCCAGGGCCCGGCGGGCGAGGCCCACGCCGCTCAGCTCGACGCTCATGCGATCGCCGCCCCGGTGCCGTCGTCGCCCAGCGGACGCGCGGCGAGATCGGGCGGCCGCTCCGTCCACGGCGCGGCCGCAGCCATCTCGGTCCGGGTGGCGGCCTGCTCGCGCAGCTGCTCCAGCGCTGCGGGGCCATCCACCGTGAAGTACGCGGCGCGTACCGGGCGGTGCGTTGGCCGTCGGCCCGCTACAGGACCCGGGTGACCCACTGGAGGTTGGTCGGCTCCGGCGGGAACTGGGGTGGCGTGACGCGGAAGTGTGCCGTGGTGCCCCCGGGAGCGACGTACTGGGCCGCGCCGGTGTAGCTGTAGCGGGAATCGGGTCCGTCCCCGATGGCCAGCGGGGTGATCAGGGCCGGTACGCCGAGGCAGTTGACGTAGTCGATGAAGACCGTGGTACCCGTACCTCCGGGCTGGCTCCAGCTCGTCCCGCACGGCGGCGCGGCAGCGCGGCGCCCTTCTCCTTCCGGGCGGGAAGAACCCGGCGGCGGCCCGATCCACGCTCCGGGGCCGGCGGATGAGGCGGCGAGCAGACGCGACGAAGGAGAGGCGGCGGCCGCGGTGGGGGTCCAGCAGTGCGTCACCGTTTGCAGTGTGGTGTTCTCCGGCGGGAAGTAGGAGGGGTCGATCACCCACGAGGTCACCCAGCCCGGCGCGATGGTGCGGCACACCCGCCCGAATGTGTAACGGGAGTCAGGCGAACCGGCAGCGCCTGTGGCGTACGGGGCCATCGTCTGTGGGCTGCTGGAGCAGTTGACGTACTGCATGAAGACCGTGGTGTACGGCCCGCCGGGCTGCTGCCAGTGCACGCCGCAGTCCGGAGCAGCGCCGCCGTCGACGGGGCTGCCTTGGGCCGTGGCACGCGCACCGGCCGGCGCCGGGGCCCGGCCCGGTACGCATTCGGTGTGCGGGGCGTCGCGCAGCAGCGCGCACGCCATCAGCCATGCCTGGCCGGGCTTGGCATAGCGGTTCTCCAGCCCCTGCCGTAAGTCGACCCACTGCAGGCGGGTGTCAGTGATCGCGGCCCGTACTGCCTGGTCGAAGTTCCGACCGGTCTGTCCCCGGTACGTACTCGGCTCGGAGGTCTGCCCGGTCCTGGGGTCGATCTTCCCGCCGTCCTTGTTCAGACCCGTGTCCTCGCCGTTGAGCGGCGCGCCGTGGCGTACGTGTCCCTGGCAGCGGTTCGGGTGGTCGGGGTCCAGGTAGTAACAGCCGGTGGTCAGGTCGCGGGGCACGGAGGCGGGGGACGGCTCGGGAGCCAGGAAGTTGAACAGCTGGGCGGGCCGGGGCATGTTCAGGCCGGGCGGGTTGGCGGTCCCGAGGGGGAGGTTCGGCGCGGGGGCATCGGCCCAGTTGGAGTGGGAGTAGAAGTCCTGCACCGCGTGCAGCAGACGGCCCCAGTTGTACAGGACGGCGCGCTTGGCCCGGTCGAACTCTGGTCCCGTCTTGAGCCGGTTGTTGACATCGAGCAGGTCCGCGGCGGAGTCGATGGCGCTGGTGAACCCCTGCCGGGCGTGCCGCACGCAGGCCAGCAGCGCGCTGGTCGCCTGGTCGCGGGTCAGCGGATAGGCACGGCCACCGTTGTGGGACGGATCGAGGTAGTCCGCATTATCGCAGTGGGCCTCGGGGCCGTCCGCGCCGCCCGGCTTGACGAGGTTGTCCGGCCAGCCGACCGCACCCCAGAAGTCGGGGTTGTCCACAGGACCGCCACCGCCCGCGAGAACGGTCAGCGAACGGGGGTCGAAGCAGTAGTCGCGGCCCGTACCGCTCTGCGGGCAGCCCAGCGCGGCACGCGTGATGCTGGAGTGCTCGCGCCCGGGCACCGTTCCGAACGCCTCGGCGGAGGGGGCCACCGACAACAGGGCCAGGACGGCCCCGGCGAACACGCCGAGCACCGCGACCAGACCAGTCCCGCGAGCGGGTGAACGAGGAGGCCGTCTCCTGCGAGCCATGCGCATCATTCCTCCAGCGGTGGACCGTGCCGTCCAGGACGTCGTACAAGAGAACGAGCACCGAGTGAGGACGGCCGCGTACCGGGCGTGTGGAGCCGGATACGTGGCTCGGCCGCACGGTGGTGGGCGGCGGTGGCGGGTTGAGTGTGGCGCGGACACGCTAAAGGCGCCGTGCCCCCGGCACCAGCGTTCCGCCACGACAGACGTGCGGCGCACGCCGGTTTCGGACAGGCCGTAGCCGTTGCCCCGACTCGCCCTCACCCCTCGCGGCGGGCCTGCGCCTCATCGCCGCCCCTTTCTCCCCCGGCCTCCACTTCGACGCCCACCTGCGCGAACCCGGCCTGACGGCACCACAGCTGTGGGACCACCTCGCGCTGCCCGCACCCGCTCCGCCCTCCGCCGCTGGAAGAGGAAGTGAGACCGCGCCGTCATCCCGAGTGGCTCGGAGGGTCCCGCTGGCCGATATGTGTTGGCCGATTGGGCACAAGGCCGGGAGACTCAAGCTGTGGTCATGGGGATCTCTGGCTGGTCGATGGCGTTTGTAGCGGTGCCCGCAGTCGGGTGAGGGCGCCTTGCCCTGCGAGGGGTCGTAGGAGGTACCGGGGCCGTGGCACGTGATGGTGGTGCCGTCACCCATGTCTCAGGCGACGGACGCGACCTCGGCCGTGGTGGTGTCCGTCACCCCGCCGGCCGCCGTGGCGCTGGCCGTGTCCGGCCCGTACGTCGTCGTCTGGCGTACCCACATCCACACGGGTATGCCCACGACGTACTGCCCGGTCGCCCGCGGGCTGGCCACATCCGGGCCCACCAGCTTCGTGGAGTCGACCGCCTGCCGGGCCACTTGCTCCGGGTCGATGGCCGGTGCGGCCGGGGCGCCGTCGCCGTTGCCGACGAATACGACACCGACGCGCCCGCTCACTGGACAGTTGACCTGGTAGAGCGCGCCGTCCTTGGCCGTCTTGCCCTCCCAAGCAAGGTGCTCCGCCGGCGGCTGCGGGCTGGGCTTGGTATAGGTGCAGGGCGGAGCCGAACCGCCCCCGCCGGCAGAGCCGCCATCGCCGATGTTTGCGGCGGGCGCTCCGTCCGTGCCCGAGCTGCCGCCCGAACCGGCCGGGCCGCCGCCGTCCGATGCACAGACCGTGACGTCCATGTCGGCGCCTTCGCAGACGCCGCCGGGACGTCAGCCCAGGCGGCCGGGGCCAGCATGCCCACCACTCGACGCGGTCGGCCCCGGCTGCCGAGGCCTCCGCCCAGAACAGCAGCCCCCCGCACTGTCCTCGAGCGCTTCGAGGCCGCCTGGGGCAAGGGCGCCCACTCCGCCCCCTCGGTCCTGCGCACCTACGAGGCCGCCGCCCGCCGGCTGCTCGATGCCGGTTGGGACGAGCCCCGCATCCGCCAGACCGTCGACACGCTGTAGAACGCTCCGCCCCTTCGGCCGTGAGGCCCGGCCCACGCCGGGCCTTTCGCATCCGGGCGGCTCTATGTCCCGGTGCGTCGGCGCCACCAACCAGGTGATGGCGCAGTTAGCAGCGTATGAGCGATCACACACAGGCCTTGAAAGCCTTCTTCACGGAGGAGCTCGGCACGCTGTCGGAGCCGTCCGCGCGTCGGTTGGAGGCGAAGATGCGCTGGATCCACGCCGAGCGGCCCGATCTGAACGTGCCGGAGATCCTCGCCATCACCCAAGGGGTGATGGAGGGGGAGGTGGCCGAGGCTCGGGTCCGGCTGGCCTGTGCCGAGGCGAAGAGCGCGCGTACGACGGCCTTGCTGGAAGAGCAGGAGATCAGGCTTGCGTCGATGTGGCGCATTGGAGCCTGTGTGCCGGTGTTGCAGCGCATCGACCGGCAGTATCCGGGGCGCGCGACGGTCGCGGAGATGCTGCGGGCTGCGGGGGTGTGCTGGGCGGATCTGGGGCTGAGCGAGGAGGATGGGGCGCTGGTGCAGCGGCTGGTGAAGGAGTCGGCCGCCGAGGAGGAGGACCCTTGATCCGCGATATCCGTGCGCTGCAACTGACGGTGTACGACGTCGCCGGCCGGCTGCGGTCGCTGTGCCCGACCCCCTGACGTTCTGTCGACCTGGTGGTGGCGGGCGCCGGGGGCAGCGGCGGGCGCGTTCCCGCTGTTCCAGTGCGGGTTCTCACGCCACGTCGAGGGCGACGACAACTGCGAGCAGCGCACAGATCGCGGCAAGTGAGTTGATCTCCGGCGTCCAGGGGCCGTACAGCCCGAAGCAGACTAGCCCGGTAAGGGCGCCGAGCCCGAGGAGGATGAACAGCGGCGCCGCCAGCCTGGATAGCAGGGAGAAGCTCCGTGCGGGGGCGCGGCGCAGCCCGGATGGCCGCTCGGAGGTGCCATGCAGCACATACTGGGCGATCCGGCGCAGGTTGGGCGCTTCAAGGGCCGCGCCGTGACCTCCAGGGTGGTAGTAGACCTCGGTCTTGACCGTGAGGTCGTCGTCGAAGCCGACCACCCCGCCGGTGCCGATATCGCGCATACCGAACCCCCGCAGCCCGGCGCAGAGGACCGCGACGGGGATGTCGCGTACGGCGCGCTCGTTTCTGATCTGGGCCACCTGGCCCTGGTCGACGCGCTTGGTCCAGTCGTAAGACGGCGGCAGGACACTCCCGGCCAGCAGCACCCGGTGGAACCGCATGCCCGGGATACGGCTGAGGCTATGACCGAGGAGGTAGGTACCGTTGCTGTGGCCGACGAAGTGGAACGTCGCCTTGGGGTTCTTGGCGAGGTGTTCGGCGTACACGTCCCCCAGCCAGCCGACGTACTTGCGGCGGGTCACCGGGAGGATGAACTTGCGTGCCGAGAACCGGCCGTATGTGGCGCCCACCACCTCGGCGCCGGGATCTTCCGCCTTGAGCAGCTCCTTCAGGTCGTTCACCCAGGTCGTGTTGCCTGCGCGAATGCCGTGCAGCAGGATCACGATCTGTTTCTCCGGCGTGCCGATCTCCGGAACGGCCGCCGGGCTGCGGGGAATAATGAACGCGTTCGCGATGAGCTTGAAGCGGGCGTCCGGGTCCTGCGCGATGTCCAGCCGCAGGAGGTTGTTGTGGTCGGCGTCGGCCAGGAACTCCTGCCAGCCCGTGGGGAACAGATGAATGTCGCTGCTGTCGTCGCTGGTGACGAGGTTGTCTCTGGTCCCGATGTACTGCACGACGAGCGGCGGGTGGTCCTGCGTGTTGATCTCGCGGATCCAGGTGATCCGCAGGTTGGTGATGAAGTCCGACCCGCGCAGCAGATCGTGCACCAGCCACCGTCTGAGCACGGGCAGGAGCCGCGCGCACCAGGCCATCGGGGGCAGCCACCACGCCCTGTGCCAGGACACGTCGACACCCCGGTTGAGGCTCGCAAACAGCACGATGCGATCGACTTTCCCTGCCCACGGGCGACGCTCGTGTGCTCCGTTCACCCCCAGAGCGTTCAGGTATGCCTGCCGCAGGACAAGACCACCGAGGCTGTGGGCAACCAGGACCACCTCGTCGTAGCCGCCGGCGGCGACCCAGTGCTCGTGGATCCGGGCGCCGGCGGTCGCTGCCAGCTTCGTGACGGAGCCGTTCTTGTAGCCGAGACCGTCGTGCGGCACGACGACCCAGTCGCAGTCCGGTTTTCCGTAGCCGTCGAGCTCCGTTAGCCGCCGCCTCAGCGTGTCCCACGCCGCTGTCCTGCCCGTAATGGCCGGTACGAAGATGACAAGTCGCCGCGCCACAGTCCCCCTCCCCGCGCCCGACGGCGTCGCCCGCGGGTTGCTTCGCCGACCAGCGTGGCATCCGGGGAGACACTGCGGCGGCACTTCGCCGAACAAACCCGGCCGACGGTGTGGTGCGTGCAGAATGGCCACGCAGGCGGAGGGCTCCCCGCGTAAAGAGGCTGACGGGGATGGATCGGGTGTCGCTCGGCGGCGGGCTTCTTATGGGCCGGACGGCTCGGGTATGGCTGCGGCCGTCCCGGGTGCTTCCGGAGCATCTGCGGCGATCAGCCGGCTGTTCTCGATCATCAGCCGCTGGTTGACGTCGCGCAGTGCCTGCATGGCGGTCGCTGCTTGGCGGCCGGCTGCGAGTGCTGCGTCTCGTTGTTGGCGCAGTGCCTCCATTTCCGTGTCGCGCATAGAGCGGGCGTTGCGGCCGTCGCGGAGGCGGGCGCCCAGGTGGTGGGCGCGTAGCGTGCGTAGCCCGTTCTGGACTTCGTGAAGGTCCGTTGCAGGGCGGGGGTTCTGTCCCAGGAGCATGCGGTTCTCGACCTCAGGGCTGCCTTCTTGCGGGCGATCGCAGCTGCCGCCAGGGCAGAGCCCACCCCCGGTGGCCGGATCCTGACGACTTGCTGGGGAGCCACCCCTTCCCCTGTGCGCACATGGGTGTGCGCCATCGCCGTCGGGCAAGTTCAGTTCGGTGTCACTTTGACAGGTTCGAAGCGCAGCGTGGAGCAGTGGTGAGCGAGCCTTTTCCGATGCGGCTCGTGCTCCCGTGCGTGGCGACATGCACATAACATGGCCTTTCGTGACAGAATAGCTTTCGGATTTTCCGTACCCCCCTGATCCGCTGGCCACCGGGTCGGTTATCGCTTCCGATGGCGTGTGCATCAGGTGCAACCGGGGGGCCGGGGCTATCTCTACACCGGTCCGATCTACACCGCGGCGGATGTCGACGACGGGGTGTGCCCATGGTGCATCGCCGACGGCAGCGCCGCCCGGCAATACGACGCACAATTCACCGGCGGGCCCAGCGACGACATACTGGACGCCATCTGGGAGGCGCTCTCGACGCGGACTCCGGGCTACAGCAGTTGGCAGGGCGACGGTGACTGGTTGGTCCACTGCGGCGACGGCGCCGCCTTCCTGGGGCCGGTCGGCGCCCGGGAGCTGGCCGGCTACCCCGACGCCGTCGAGGCCCTGCGTCAGGAGACGGCCGACTGGGGCGAGAGCGCCGATGATGTCGAACGCTACCTCACCGCTCTGGACAAGGACGGCTGGGCCACCGCCTACCTCTTCCGCTGCCGTATTGCTCGGTGCACCTCGCGTACTCCGACTTCGCCTGAGCGTGGCGTGCAACCTGGTGTCGGACGATCGATCGGCCCCGGCTGCACCGAGGCTGAAGAGGACACCGACGCACGGCAGATGGCGTCCGCCGGGAGAGCACCGGACAGTGGCAGGGCAGCGGTTCGGGGCCGAGTCGCCAGACGACTTCGCCCCTGAATCCCTGGTCACGGCAGGGCGGTGAGGAGGGCTGGGCCGACACCGAGCCAGCGGCCGACGCGATGGCCGGCTCGGAGCGGGAACGGCCGCTCATGGACCAGGCGGTGTCGATGAGCCGGCGCAGGCCGTCCCGCTCGGTCACGGGGGCACGCACGCCGCCTCGGATGCCGGCTTCGACGGGCCGCAGCGGGTAAGCGTCGATGGCGATCCGGCCCCATGTGTGCTTTCAGGTGTCGGTTGCCGATCCAGAACCAGTCGGAGGCGTCCGGCGGCGAGCGCGGTGTGGTCGATCCGGGCCCAGGGGTGTCCGCCGGCGGTCCAGGCCTACCAGGCCCTGGGCTCCCGCCTCGGACACCGACCGCAAGATACGAGGTAGTAGCCCAGGGCCGCCATGGGTCGATTTTCCGTATGAGTACGATGTGCCGAATAAGGCGGGGCGTGTGATTTCTTACGGGGAGGCGTCGGCCTGATGAAGATCGTGGCGCGGGTGGCCATCGGGGTTTCGGCGGCGATCGTCGTGCTGATGCTGGCCGGCGTGGCCTACCTCTCCCTGTTCGTCGGGTGGGGACCGGGGAGGGCGGAGCGGGGCGACGTCGTCGGTACCTGGACAGGGCCTCGCGGCGCGCAGGTGATGCTGCGCGAGGACGGGTCCGCGACCGCGACGAAGGTGCCTGGCGGCTACAGTGGCTACAACCCGCCCCACGCCTTCAGCGGTGAAGGTACGTGGATGCTGCGGAAGCCGGGCAACTCCCTTGCTGATCAGGAGATCCGGGTCGAGGTCGGCACCGGGCCGGGGCGGCGCGTGACAATCGAGCTGGTGGTCGACGGCCGAGGGGCACGGGACGGTATCCACGTACCGGTGTCCGCGGATTCGGCGCTGGGCATCGACTTCCGGAAGGCTTCCTGACGCCGATCGGCCCAGGGCTCCCCCGGACTCTTCGTCGCGCACGCGGTGTCGCCTTGCTCGTTCCCGTCGGCCCGACGCCAAGCTGTCAGACCCCTGCGGCATGCTCGATGGGGTGAACGAAGATACCTTTTGGAAGCTCATCGAGGATCGCAGGCCCGCAGGGCCGGACCCCGACTCCGAGCGACTGGCAGCCGCACTGACCGAGCACCTGGCTCAGTCCCCGGTGTCCGTGGTCACCGGCTTCGCCGAGCAGTTGTCCTGGGCCCTTTACCGCCTGGACCGCAAAGAACTCGGCCAGGGCCTTTCCGGTGACGTCTTCCTCTACGCACGCTGCGCAGTCGTCGCCGCCGGCCGGGAGGTCTTCGAGGGTGTACTCCAGGACCCGGGTGCCTTCGCCCCGTTCGCCGCCGGCCTCATCTGGGCCGAAAGTCTGCTCTACACACCAGATCACGCCTACGAACGCGTCACCGGCGAAGAATGGGACCGCAACACCCGCTACTCCTACGAGTCGTACTCGAACACCGGGGGCTGGGCTGCCTGAGAGGCCGTGTAACGTCGGCAGCGTCCTGTGACGCCTTCAGCCACTGTTCGACCGGTCTGCTCGAGGCGGTGTCACCAAGCCCATGTCGCTGGCGACCTCTCCTGAGCGGCAGCAATCTCCTCGGCGGTTGAGCCGGTCAGGTCGGTGTCGGTGTCGGTGTCGGTGTCCGAGTCCAACCGGGAAAGCAGATCAGCCAGTGCCTGCTTCTGGGCGGGGTGCGTCACTGGCACCGAGTCCACATCCGTGCTCGCCAGCCAGTCGAAACCTCTGGAGCGCGGGCTTGGTAGACCTGGCCGCGCTCGAGGTGGCGGGCGCGCCGGGGGATTACTGCCAGGGCCAGCGGGCGTCGCGGCCCGCTTCCAGCAGCGGCACCATTCGGAAGGCGTGGCAGACCCAGCTCAACCGGGCCAACAGCGCCGTCGTGCGAGGCAGCGCCTGGTGGTCCCCGCGCCCGCGGGGGTGGTCCCGGGCGGTCAGCAGGCTCAAGCAGGCCCGGGCGGTGGCCACTCGCTATGACAAACGTCGCTACGTCTACCTCGGTACCGCCACCGTCGCGGCCTTGACCATCTGTTCCGCATCTGATGGGTCTGGGGAAGTTCTAAGCGCGTATCCAGAAGTTCTGTCGGAAACTGGGCGGGAACCAGGGGCTGGTCCAGGGGCGGCGGTGGTCAGGAGCTGGCCGGGTGTGCGGGGGCGGAAGAAGGCGTGGGCTTGTCGTCGGCGGCCGGGTCAGGAGGCGGCGGTGTTGGCGATGAGCACCTTCAGCGTCGCCCAGATGCGTTCCACCGGGTTGTCGTGCGGGCTGTAGCGGGCTTCGTACCACAGGTGCGCGCCGGGGTGGGCGGCGATGAAGTCGTGTACCGCGTGGGCGTGGTGGATCTGGTCGTTGTCGCAGAGCACCACGGTCGCCGGCGCGCTGGGGAAGGCGGCGATCGGCTGCTGGAGCAGGAGTGAGGAAGTCGGCCGCACTGCGGCGGCCGAGCCGGTATACCCAGGTACCGGTGGTGACCTCCAGCGCGCCCAGCACGGTGAGCTGCCGGGCCCTGCCCGGCGTGGGGATCCGAGGCCGCCAGCCGTACAGCGTCCAGGTGGAGCGGAGGTGCGGCAGCAGGTGCAGGTGCGTCTCGTCGGCGGCCTCCTCAAGGGCGTCCACGGCCTCCTTGCCGATACGCATCCTGGCGGCGTCATGGTGGGCGCGGGCGGTGGTGGAGTTCATGCTGACCAGGGACAAGCCCGTCTTCCCCCGGTGGGCGGCCTCGGCGATCAGGCCTTCCAGCAGCGCGGTGAAGACGGTGGCGTCCCTCCGGACCCGGAAGCGGCCGTAGACCGTCGGCCAAGGGCCGCATTCGCCGGGCATCTCCCGCTACTGGGCGCCGGTGCGGGACCGCCGGATCACCCCCTCGGCTGTTGGTGCGTTGGTCTCGTTGAGCGTTGCTACAGGTTGACGCCGCCGGTGACGTCGATCTTGGCGCCGGTGATCCAGCGAGCGTCGTCGGAGGCCAGGAAGGCGACCGCGTCGGCGATATCCGGGACTTGGCCGATCCGGCCGAGGGCAGTCAGGCTGAGGTTGCGCTCCAGGTTCGCCGGGTCGGCGAGCACTCCAGCGGTCATGTCGGTGTGGGTGAAGCCGACTGCGACGGAATTGACGGTGATCCCGCGGGGGCCGAGGTGCTTGGCCAGGGTGTGGCTGAACACTTCGAGTGCGCCCTTGGTGAGCGGATAGCCGATGCCATGGGATGAGGCGATACGGGTGGAGACGGATGAGATGTTGATGATCCGGCCACCGTCGCGCAGCCGTGGCAGCAGCCGCTGGGTGAGGAAGAACGGTACCTTGACGTTGACCGCGACCATCTGGTCGAACTCCTCAGGGGTGAGGACCTCGATCGGCCGCCCCATGAAGTTGAGCCCCGCGTTGTGGACCAGGATGTCGATCGCCGATTCCCCGTGTGCGCGCAGTCCGGCCTCCAGCCCGGCCATGAGCGTGTCCACGTCGTCGGGAACGCCCAGTTCGGCGCCCACGACAAACGCCCGGCCTCCGGCCTCGGCGATGGTCGCAGCGGCCTCCTTGGCCGCCGCTTCGTGACTGCCGTAGTGCACGGCGACCAGAGCGCCATCCCGGGCCAGGCGTTCGGCGATGCCTCGCCCGATGCCCCGGCTGCTGCCGGTGACCAGTGCGACCTTTCCACTGAGGTTTCCCATGTTCACTCCTTGATCGTGTTCTGCGGAGTTCTCCCGTCCAACTGACGGGCGTGCACGTCCCAGTAGGCCGGACCCCGCTGAGCCTGGCGAGGGCAACGGCGTCGTACGCCCGGCAGCCTCACCCGACGAGGGCCGGTATTCCGGTCCCGCCTCTTGCCGACCGTGAGTTCAGCGCAACTGAAGGTTCCTCGGCGCGCACCCGAGGTCCGTTTCGCCCAAGAGCAAGGCCCGGCCCGTGGGTTCGCCTCAACCCGAGGTCGCATTCGACCGTGGTTCCCAGAAGCCGGCGGGCCGAGTCGGCGTAGCGGATCGTGGTCTCCGGGTCGAGTCCGCATACGACGGCCGGGTGCAGGGGATTCGATTACTAGCGGCGTTGTCTTAACGGTCAGGAGCTTCCCGGTGATGCGTCCACTTTGACGCCGAGTTCGGTGCCGCCGTGAAGCGGCAGGGTTACCGACAGAAAACCGTTGGCCGGATCGCGGATGTAGTCAAGGAAGTCGGGTTCGGCATTGTCGTTCATGACATAGCCTCCGACGCGTAGTTGAGGCGCGATGAGTTCGATGACTTGCCGGGCGAGTGAGGGGTCGTTTCCGAGCCAGCCGTCGATCAGCGCGAAGTCGACCGGACCGCCGAGATCGCGCAATGTGGTGTGGGCGTCACCTTCGCGGATGTCGACGTAGTCGGAGAGCCCGGCGGCGGCGAGGTTGCGCTTGGCGGTGGCGACCTTGGCGGGCACGATCTCCGATCCGATGACCGTGCCGCCCCCGTTGTCGCGCACGGCGGCGGCGAAGTAGAGCGTCGACATGCCGACCGAAGTTGCGAACTCCACGATCCGCGTGGCGCGCAGGCCGCGGCACAACAGATAGATCAAGTCGCCCTGTTTAGGGAGGATCGAGAAGCCGTACTCGCTGTAGTCGTGCGGATCCCGCTCGAGCCGGGCGCGTGGGTCGTTGGGCGGAAACTGTTGCGCCGACGCAAGCCTGTCGATCACGGTGTTCACCCCGGAGTCGCAGAGGGGGCGGTGGGTGTTCTCGGGCATGATCGGATCTCCTTTCTACGCATGGGTGTGCCAAGGGATCTCGGCGCTTGCCGGACACCTGGGCCGCGGGTAGTAAGGTCAGGCTAAGCTGGCTGGCAGGCGGTGTGTGGCCAACCATGACCGTGAAACGGCCACGATCTCCACGGCGAGAGGGGACAGGTGGACGCTGGCCACTCATCGGATGCCACTGCCGGAAGACTCCCGTTGCTGGTCGTGGCACGGTCGCAAGTCGATCAGGGCACCCGGCTGGCCTACCACCGCCATCCCCACCACCTGATCGTGTGGGCGACGAGCGCGACCGTTACGGTGCGCACCGAGGCGCGGGACTGGCTCGTGCCGCCGACCCATGCACTCTGGCTGCCCTCCGGCACACCGCACGCCGTGGACGTGCTTCACCCCGGAGACTCCTGCACCGTAGCCGTCGACGCCGCTCACTGTCCGATCACCTGGGTCGAACCCATCGGCATCGTCATCACGCCCCTGGTACGGGAACTGATCGTGTACCTCGACCGCAATCCACGTCCCGACCCCACGCGAACTCGCGCCGAGTCACTCCTGCTCGACCTGCTCGAACCCACCGCCAGCACAATCGTTCACGTGCCACTGCCCACCGACCCACGCATCCGAGCCATCGCCGACAGGCTGATCGCGAACCCGGCCGATCAGCGCGACCTCGCCGCCTGGGGCCACGAAGTCGGCGCAGGCATGCGCACCCTCACCCGACTGTTTTCCAACGAAACCGGAATGACGTTCGCACGCTGGCGCACCCACGTCCGCATTCGCGCGGCCCTGACCCACCTCGCCCACGGGGCCTCCATCGGCGCTACCGCCCGTGCGGTCGGGTACCGCAAACCCGGCGCATTCAGCGAGGCGTTCTTCCGTATCACCGGCCAATCCCCAAGCAGGTGGAGTCCAGTGGCGGTTGGAAACTAAGCGGCTATCCAGACGTTGTGCCGGTAACTGGTCGGGAACCAGGGGCTGGTCCATGGGGCGGCGGTGGTCTGGAGCTGGCCGGGTGAGCGGGTCCGGAAGAAGGCGTGGATCTGTCGTCGGCGGCCCGGCCAGGAGACGGCGGTGTTGGCGATGAACGTCTTCAGGGCGGCCCAGATCCGCTCGGTCGGGTTGTCGTGCGGGCTGTAGCGGACGGCGAACCACAGGTGCAGTCCCGGGTGGGCGGCCACGAAGTCCCGCACTGCGCGGGCGTGGTGGATCTGGTCATTGTCCAAGAGCACCGCGGTCGCCGGGGCGTCGGGGAAAGCGGCAAGGAGCTGTTGCAGCAGGGCCAGGAGTCGGCCGCGCTGCGGCGGCCGAGCCGGTAGACCCAGGTGCCCGTCGTGACCTCCAGCGCGCCGAGCACGGTGACCTGTTGGTTCTTGCCCGGGGGGGAGGATCTGCGGCCGGCGGGCAGGGAGCGTCCAGCTCACTCGTGTGTGCGGCAATAGGTGCACGTGGGTCTCGTCGGCGGCCCAGACCCTGGCCCCGTACGGCAGGCACTGCAGCCCGCGAACCATCGCTTTCAGCACCGCGGCCCGCTTGGGGGCACCACGGGCGATCAGCTTCGGCCGCCGCCAGATCGCCACCTGCCGCACCCGTCGGTACAGCGTGCGGCGGCTCAGCTGCGGCCGTCCCAGACACCGAAAGAGTCGTGGCACCGCCCATGGGCCGACCTGCCTGAGCAGCGTCGCGATCCGGGCGGACAGCCGGCGCCCGCCCAGAGGCGGCCGCCCGCTGCGGGGCCGGTCGGCAAGGCCCTCCACCCCGAGCGCGTTGAACCGGCCGATCCAGCGGCGCACAGTGGCCGGGTCGTACTCCAGCACAGCGGCGATCTGCGCAGGTGACAGGCCATGCAGCGCCAGCAGGACCATCAGCGCCCGGCCCGCTACACGCCATGGCCCCCGCAACCTCCCGCGCTACACAACCAGTTCAGCAGCGGAGTCGTTGGCGAACACGGTAGGTGGGCGCACACTGACCACAACCTCGCCGGGTGGTCGGCCGATGCTGACACCTCGATCGAACGCCCGGCGAGGGCCATGTCAACACCCCCGTCCCCGAGGGCCGCCTCTCCCGTTACGCGCAAGACTTCTGGAAAGCCGCTTAGGCGACGCTATCGGCTGCCAGGACAACACGGGTCCGTTCCAGATCGACGGCGACTACCCGCACCGATATTGTCTGGCCCTCGCGGACACTCTTCGCCATGTCCGCGACCGGCTCGGTGAGCGGAACGAGCCCTTCGACGCAGTCGGCGATGCGCACGAAGAGGCCGATCGGCGCGATCTTCGTGACACGTCCGGTGACAGTCTGACCGACACGCTCCACGAACCGAGGGAGCAAGTCCTCGTGCTCCGCCCACTCACGGAGCACTATGCCCACCTGTTGATTGTGTTTGGCATGCCAGACCACCTCGCCGGTGACGAGCTGTCCTACGGGCGGCAGTTCCATGCACCTGGGCATCCAGTCGACTCTGGCCAGGCCAACAGCTTCGGGCTGGCCGTCAACGGAGAGAAAGACGCCGAAGGGCTGCCTACCGATGACCTCACGGGTGATCGAGGTACCGACAGGCAGAGAGCGAACCGTCGCAGGCCAGGCCGCGGCAGCACCGGCTGGTTGGCATCTGCCGTTCTCGGAAGGCCAGGAGTACTCGCTCATGCGCTGATCATGGCACGCAAGAGCTGCCTCTTGAACGAGGCGCCGGTCTGATCGGCCGAACAACTCTTAGTCGCCCACCAGGAGGAGATAGCTGCCGGGAGTAGCGGCGCAGTCCTTCAGGTATCCAGCGAGGCCGCGGACGGCAGCAATGTGTGAGGCGTCCGTGCAGCGGTCGAGGAGATCGGGTATTTCGCGGAGCGCGGCCTCGACCTCTTGCTCGTTGAAGGTGGTGTCGTTGTAGGGGTCGACCGTCCAGAGCTTCCCCGACGTGTTGGCGGGAAGCGTGGCGATGAGCTCAGCCAGCGCTTCACCATGCCCGTGGGACTGGCGGATCAGTGTCGGCTTGCGCTTCGAGCGCCGGCCGGGCCAGTGCGGGCGGCCGTTGTGCAGTTGCAGATCAATCCCCAAGAGCAGATTGTCTCGCAGCCGCATCCGGCGCCAGCGCGGACCTCCGCTCGGGTCAGTCGAACTCGCTCGACCCAGCGCACTGAGACCGTGACATTCTGGATCTCTCGCCGCTGCTGTACCGGGCGTGGCTGAGCACCGCTGACGGGTGCATAGCCACGCCCGCTTCCGTCGCGAGCCGGGTCCGGGCGCAGTGCCTCATCGGGACGTGCCGGCGTCCGGGATGCCGGGATATGCAGGGGCCGCCGTATCCGGCCCGGCATTGCCGGCCCAGGGGAAAACCTACTCCGCGGCGTGCCTCAGCACTCCGCTTGTATGGAAGGTGCCGAAGATCGGCGTCGAGGACATGCCGTCAAGGTGCTGCTGCCCGTGGACGGCATGGTCGTAGGAGCTGCGGAGACCGGCGGGGACCAGGCCCAGACGCTCATCCGGAACGGGGTGGCCCTGGGACTTGGCCCAGGCGCGGACGGCGTCGAAGTCCGGGGCGGGTGCCCCGTTGACTGCGTGAACGGGAAGCCGGTCGACGGTGAAGGCGGTCCGGGGCAGGGAGAGGCCGAAGCGGTCCTCAAAGACGGCGAGGACACGCCGCTCGCGATCGGCGGCGTCGTCACCCTCATCCTTACGAAGACCGGTGCCGTCGGCCGTGAGGATCCGGGCGGCGACGAGATCAGGCACCAGCAGATCCGGCTCCTGGCCCCAGCGGACCCACTCCTCGCGCAGCCCGAAGCCGCAGATGCTGCGGCCGTCGCGGGCATAGAACACGATGGTCGGCGGGTGGTCGGGATTGTGCGAGTAGTACACGGCCTCAACACCCTCGCGGGAGACTTTTTCAAGGCGCGACAGGCCTTCGCAGTCGCCGTACTCGATCGCGAACGCCCACCCGGCGTGTTCACCGACGCGCACCACCCCATCACCGCTCCCGCCCGGCCGGTATGCCTCCACATCCAGGTCCCGGACCTCCTCATCGGTCATCGGACCCGCCCCCGGGCCCTCGAGGGCTCCCAGGCGCGCCGCCAGTTCACGGGCGTCGATGCCGCGGGCGAACACCACACCGGTCATCGGGTCCATCCCGGTTTCTCCATCGATCAACCACTGCATTCCGTCGCCCACGGCACCGCTCCCCAATTCGCCTGCAGATCCCCTGCACCTTCGCCGCCACCCTAAAAGGCTGCACTGACACCCCGCCCCGCCGTCCGATCTGCTCTCTAGCGGCAGTCGTGCTCGCCTCGGCGCCGGTTGCCTCGATCCGGTATCGCCCGTCTCGGCCAACCCGTCGGCGGCCGCCGCGCGGTCCCGGCCGGTTGCCGGTGGTGGCTGCCAGAGTGGGCGGCAGGGAAATGAGGACCACATCGCTGCCCGACCGTGACACGCTCGCCCGGCTCCTTGCCGACGAGCTACGGGCGCCTGTGCGGTTCGCCTTGAGCAACCTCACGGACGCCCTGCACCGCCGCCTTCCCACCGCCCCGACACCGCTTCCGGCCGGTACGCCTGGTGGCAAACTCAAGTCTCCGTGGTCCCCACGCATGCGGGGGGTGGGGCCCTGGTCCGCGCTCGGACGGCCCCGGCGGGGCGGCATGTCGTGGTGGGCCCACGGTGGGCGGCGGTGATGGCGGCCAGGCCCCTGCGCCCGCAGCCGGACGGTCTCCTCGGCATCGGCGGCAGCCTCCAACGCATTCGCCTTCGGGCGAATCGGGAGGCGGCCAGCGTCCGCGGACTGCTCGCCACGGCCGCCCACGCCAGGTCGGACGATTGCAGCGGCACGGGGCTGAGCGGCACCGGCTTCGTACGCCGTGGAACGCGCCGCCGCGGGCACCGGTGCCACGGCTGCTGAGGCTCGGGCGGCGAGCCAGGCGGCAACTGGGCTCCGCACTGCCCCGCATGACGCTTGACGAGCGGGTCGAGGTCCTTACCCTCGTCGACCAGTCCACGCCCGGCGACCAGCCGCTTCTGTCTTCCCTGATCACCGCGGCATACCCGGACATGACCACGCTTTACCGCAAGGGCGCCAGCGCACTGGGTTTGGACCTACCCGCCGACGATGCCGACCTGCAGGACGTGCTCGAAGCAGGCATAGAACAGGTCCACCACCACTAGCGCCACCACTGACGCAGCCGACAGTCGCCCCCAGAAGGTCGACGAACGCGCACGCCTCTCCTGAGCAGTTGCCGCGCCACCGAGCTTTACGTCGGCACGGAAGTCAGCGAAGGCTAGAAGCGTTCCGCCGTCGGGAAAGGACAGCCCCGGTGCGGACAGCCGATGACGCACAGCGCCGAGCGACTGCTGCTGCTCGGTTCGAGCCCACCAGCGGTGCCCGAGCCCCCGAGTTCGCAGCCGGATGCCTGCCTCAAGCACATGGCCAGCGCCGACGGCAGCGTCTGGTTCCGGGCTCCCGCCGGCGGCGCAGCAGAGGGGCAGGCTTGTCTATGTGTCGTCCGCCGAGGATCCGAGGGACGAGCTGCGGAAGGCCCGCACGGCGCCCGGGTGCCATTGACCGCGCTCCGTCGGCAGCACTTCAGATGACCACCCCAGGGCCCGCGCCGTGCTGACAGCGTGCTCGGCTCCCACACCGCGGAAGAACCTGACGGGGAGTATGACGGACACCTCCCGCCGCTTCCCGGCTGAGGGATGGCTGGTGTAGAGCGCCTGGTTGTTCTCGGCTTTCCGCAGTCGGCTCGTCAGCCTGTCGTCCGCGTACGCTCGCCAGACTTCAGGGTTACGGGACCACTCGGCCTTCAGCCGGGCCCAGCTCAACAGTCCGCGGGCGGGATTGAACCAGCTCTTGGGCGGGTTCAACCCTGCCGACGCCAGCGCGACCACTACGCACAGCGCCAGCGACGCTGCGGCCCAGATGGGCAGATACACCCACTGCGCGACGAATTGGATGAGCAGGCCAGCCCTGCCTCGTCGTCGACTGTCACCTGTACCAGTCATTCAGAACGGCAGAGCCCACTCGTGATCGCTTACCGCCTCGGTCACCGCCGGCACGGCGGGCGGCCAGGCGCCCGGAATGGCTTCAACTGCACGTTGGACATCAGCCGTCGTCATGCCGGTCACGACCAGATCCCTCACCTCCGAGCCGGGCTCCAGACAGAGCACCAGGCCAGAGGCAGAGAACCAACGAACGGGCTGCCCCTTTGGCTCGAACCACGCCGGATACGGCGACAAAGCAACCGGAGCGAACTTCTCTTCCAGACAGGCAACCACCTCCGGCGTCGCCCGACAGATACGGCTCCGGCCCTCGATCCGACCGGCCATGACAGCTTCGCTCAGGACGATTTCCACACAGGCCAACGACAGGCGGTCGAGGAAGTGGAGTCGGCTGGAACCTGGCAGCCGATCACCAAACAGGGCGACCGGCGGGTCCTCACGGGAAAGGTCGGCCAGAGCCACTCCCCACCCGGCGCAGCCCTGGTTCTCGCTGCGGAACACCAGCAGTTCGCCGGAAGGGTCGAGCAGCAGCTCGTCCGGCTCCAGCAACGGATTTTGCTGGGCGACCAGGTCACGCCGTCGGCCGAACAAGGCATACGCCTCCCGGAGAGCCACCGGAAGACGGAAACCGAGACGATCCTCAGCCCGCTGAACATCAGCCGATGTGAACCCGTCAGTCGGCGACAATGGGGCGGACCAGGCAGCAGCAAAGCCGTGAACGAATGTCCACGCATCCGCCCGCGTCGGGCATCCGCCGGCCAGTGCCTCAGCCACGTTGAACCTGTCAGCCATGCCACTGACCCTACGCGACCGCCACCCTGTGCCGGACGGCACAGCGACCGTCACGAAATGCCCGCTACGACCAGAATTGCCGATCCCCATCGGGAACGAGTAGGCGGGGACGGCTGCTGGGGCAACGCCCCGTGCCGCGCCCGCTGCCGCAGCACGAAACCACCCAGCCTGCCCTGGTTTTGTGATCCAGCCTAGCCGCGCCCATGCCTGGCCCGGACGGTCGGTGGATCGACGGCGGTGCCCGTGAATGATGGGCTGCTCGCTCCTGGCGAGGCCGACCCAAGCATCACCGGCCAGGACAAGCGTCATGCCGAGCGCCACTGCGCCCGCTCGGGACCCGCACGGTTCGCCCGAACGCCGGAAAGGGTCGGTCACCCGGTCTGCCTCCACTTCTGTGTGACGGCGGCCAGCGGGCAGGACCTGCCCGGCGAGCACTGAAGCCCAGCTCACGAATGGTTGGCCCTACTGGGCATAACAGGGGCAGTAGGGGTGGTGCGGGCTGCCGCGGCGAGTTCGCGTACGCCCTCGACGCGAGGGTGCCGGGTGGCCAGGTCCTGGGCGATGGCGCGGATGGCCGGGCGGTCGCGGGCCTCGCCGGGGCTGACGCGGGCGGCGGCCAGGAGCTCGCGGGCGGCCTGGGCGGTGCGGTCCCCCTGCCACCAGGCGCGGGCCAGGTCGGTGTGCATGCGGGGGCGGCGTTCGGCGGTGGGGAACTGCCCGGGGTGCAGGTTCGTGCCGGCTTCCGGGGCGTCGCCGGCGTCGCCGAGGGCCCAGTGGACGCCGACGGCATACAGGTCGACGGCGGCCGGGGTGATGGGGAACAGCCGTCCTGCGGGCGGAACCTGGGGCAGGTTGCGGGCGGCCCGGCGGGCTTCGTCGGCCATGACCAGGGCCGTGGTGCGGTCGCCGGAGCGGGCAGCGGTGTAGGCGGAGGTGGCGAGCATCTGGGCGTATGCGGCGGCCTGCGCCTCGGTGCGCAGGCCGGTCGGTGGCGTGTGCCATCAGATGCCGGGCGGCCTCGCCGCGGTCCTGGTGGCGCAGCACGATGGCCGGTTCGCGGGCGGCGGCCGCGCCGGCCAGGGCGGAGCCGCAGGCGTGGGCGTAGGTGGTGGCGCGGTCGGCGGCCGGCCGTGCCGGGTCGTAGCGGTCGACCTTGACCAGGACGGCGGCGGCCAGGGCATAGGCGGCCGACAGGCGCGCGTGGTCGAGGTCGCGGCGGGAGCGGGCGGCGTGGTGGGCGTTGCCCAGCAGGCCGGGCAGGCCGGCAAGAAGGGGGCGGTAGGAGCCGTGGTCGTACAGGGCGCGGGCCAGCGCCTGGTTGAGAGGCTCGGCGTGGCCGGTGGGCGGCGGCGGGACGGCGAGGGCGTCGTCGACGGCCAGCAGCGCGGCCGCCGGGCCGGCGGCAGCGGTGGCGAGCAGGGTGCGACGTAACGCGGCGCGCTCGACGCGTCCCGGCTCCACGCGCTCGTGCGCGCCGCCGCCCGCGGCGCCGCGGCGCTGCGCATCGCCACCCGCGGTCCCCGCGACGGCGTCCTGGAGATGCTCGGGATCCTTCCCGCACCGCCCTGGGTCGTACCAAGCCGGGTCGGCAGCTTGCCGGTGCCCTGCAGGCCGCCCGCCCCGTCGAGGAGAGTGTCCTGGACGAGGCCGGCGGCTGTACCTGGTGCCTGGAGGCGACCCCGCCGCCGACCGGTCAGCCTTCGCACATGGGCTTGCCGAGGTTGGCTGCCGTTTCGGCGGCGTCCGCATGTGTCATGACGGTGACGGTTGCCGACAGGGCGATCATCAGGCTGGCGATGACGACACACATGGTGGAAAGGCCGCTATGCCGGGGTGCGGTCGGCCCCGATCCGCGGCGTCGTGCGCTGCGCAGGAGCACGATGTGCACGGTCACTGCCAGTACGGCGGCGGCCAGAGCACCGTAGGACAAGGCGAAATGGGTCCACGGAACGGCGATGTAGCGGCAGGCGGCGGACTGGTGGTGGACATGTTGTGTTGACACGATCAGCGTCGCGACGAAACAGGTGACGGCTGCGGCGGTCAGCAGCGGAACGGACAGAAACGCAGTACGCCGACACCTCGGCAGATATTGTGGCCGCTCTTGGGCATCGGAAGTGGTCTCGGCCACGGGATCAGTACCAATCCGGGTGCGGGCGGACGATGCGGACCTTCTGCTTGCCTTCGGCCTTTTCCGTGTTGGGGAGGCGGCCGTCGAGGCTGACGTTGCGGTACGGGTCGCTGTGCTGGGTGTACTTGATCTCGCCATCCGGCATGACGCCGGTGACGATGGCGGCGTGGTGGGTGTTGCCCTTCTCGATCTGGTCGTTGTCGCCGGCCTGCTCGTAGTAGATGATGTCGCCGGGACGGACCTGGTCGCGTGGCACCTCCTCACCCCCGTGGTCGAGCATGAAGTTCTGCTGGTTCTCGGCTCCGCCCCAGGACTTCGAGTAGTACATCGTCTTGTCCCACCAGTCGTTGCCGATACCGCTTTCATGGCCCCAGGTGTCGTCGCCGCGCGCCCCCGACCAGAAGTCGAGCTTCTTCTGCATGCCTGCGTGATCGAGAGCTTGGGAGACGAAGTTGGTGCAGTTGTTTCCGAAGTCGATCGGATCGTCCTGGTCCCAGTTCTGCAGCGCGTACTCGACCATCTTGACGCGGTCGAACTTGCCATCCGTGCCGCGCATCTCCTGCTTGACGCTCTCCGGCAGCCCTTCCAGCTTCGACAGGGCGACCGGGTCGGCCAGCATCAGCTCGTGACGCTGCTTGTCGCTCAGGCCGTTCCACCACATGCGCTGGGTCATCGGCCCGGCATCCCTGGGTATCTCGGCGCCGAGGATCTCCATCTCCGCCTGGGATGCCTTGTTCTGCACCTTGAGCGCTTCGTCGGGGTCGGCGACGTTCACCTTGTCCGTCAGCATGGCGAACTTCGCGGCGGCCGTGTTGTCGGCCTCGCCGACCTGATGCAGCACATGATCGCGCAGCGCGACGATGCGCTCGCGGGCGTGCAGCTTGTCCGGGTCCTCACCGGGCATCGGCGCGCCCTCGGGCAGGCCGTCCGGTCCGATGCGCAGATTGTGGCGCTGGGCGAGTTCGTTGATTTCGCGCGCCGAGCTCAGCGCGGTCTCCATGCTGTCGGCGACGGCCTCGCAGAGCATCTTGCCGCCGAGCAGGATGTCGTAGGCGGACTCCAGTTGATCGGCAAGCTTCTCAAGGTCTTTCGCGGCCTTCTGGCCCACCTCGTCGGTCCAGTTGTCGGCCAGCGGCTTGGTGCCATTGTCCCGGATGTCCTGGGCCGCGCGCAAAGCGTGCTTGGCCAGCGTCACCCACTCTTCGGCGGCCTTGTGCCACTTCTCGGGCCGGGCATTGATCACGGCCTCGTAGTTCACCACCGGCCGCTCACGCCTTTCCCAGGTCGTTCAGGCCGTGCCGCAGCCGCGAAGCCGCTTCCTCGTCCTGGGCGTCGTAGCTGCCGGCGCTGTCCTGCAGCCGCTCGCCCAGCTCCCCCATCTTCTTCGCCAGGCCCGTCATGTGCTCCTCCCACGTCAGCGCGCAGGAGTAGAGGCGCTCGGCACACTCCCAGCCCCAGACAGAGTCCGCCAAACCCGTCGCCTGGCTCTCCTCCAGGGAGTTGTTCAGCTTGCGGGCCACCTCGCGGGACAGCGCGCTCATATCGCTGCCCGTCGCCCGCACAGCATGGCTGTTGATGCTGATGTCGCCCATGCGTGGATCCCTAGCCCGTCGATCACTTACCGGATCATCGTACGGGAGTGCCAGGAGGCGGCTGGCCAGCCCGACACCGTGAGAAAGAGCCTGTGCCAGCCGGTTGTCGAGGACGTCAGGGCGAGATGATGTCGGGCGCCATCATCTGCAGAGCTTCACCGGCGAAGGTAGGCGTGGGAGTGTTCGGACAAATCTGGCGGGCCTTCGAACAGTGCGGGCCAGTCGGGTACGGACGGATCGCCTCCGAGCGCCGTGTCAGGGCCGACGACCTGCCCGGCGGCCCACTGGATGGCCAGAGCCTCCGGGGACTGGCCGGTGACCGCTGCCAGCTGACGCAGGTAGTCCGCGGTGGCGCCCGTGGCTGTGACGTGTGCGGTGATGCTCGGTCCGTCCTCGGGCGGCAGTTCCGGTGGCGGCTGGTCGCTCATCACGGCACCTCCTGTCGTCGTCGCTCCCCCAGTGTGCTACGTCAGCGGCGGGTGACGGCATAGCCCGCGTCGTTGACGGCGCGGGTCCACACGTCGCGGTCGAACCACTTGCTGATGTCGGGCTGCATCTCGGTGATGGTGCGCATCCGGGCCTGCCAGTCGTGCCCGGCCGGTCCGCGGCTGCCGTCGCACCCGGCACAGCCGTCCTCGCCGTGGATGTGGCCGGCCATCCACGCGTTGACCGCCACATTGACGATGACCGCATACAGGTCGCCGCCGGTCTGCGCCAGGGAGTCCGGGACACCGGCGAGGAGCAGCGCAAGTTCAGGATTGTCGATCGGCGGCATCGGGGCCTGGCCCACGCCTTTGTCGCTGCTGCTCTCCTCGAAGGCGTGCGCGCTGCGGGCGAGGCTGTCGGCGAGGGCGGCGTCGAAGTACCGCCAGGCGGAGCGCACCTGGATGCCCAGTTGTCCCGCCACGGTGTTGATGTCCTTCTCGATCGTGTTCTCAACCGTCGACGGTCCGACTGTCACCCCCCGGTGGGCCAGCTCCGCGAGGTCTGGGCAACAGCTTCCTTGAACGCCTTCGAATTCCGCACCACCGCATCGTAGGCGCGCCGGCATAACCGCTGGACGACTTCACCGGCATTGACCAGGAACGACACGGGGCGACCAGGCGGCCGAAGCAGCTCACCTGCCTGCCTGCCCGCCCCCGGACCGATGCCCCGCCCTACCCCAAGGCCGCGTCCCAGCGGGCTGCCGAAGCTCGCGGCGCCCCCGCCAACCGCCCCGTCTCCGGCATCAGAGGCGTGTGGCGTTGCGCTGCTGTTGACGGTTCATGTGTCGCCATGTGAGGCGAAGGCACCAGGTCATGCGACGGCTTCTTGCCTTGTAAAGAGCCGGGCTGCGCGGGGCGGGCGGCTACCGGCGCCGGACCGAAGCGGCGGGCACCTGGCGATGAAGGACGCCATGTGCGGGAACGCCCGCCTATGTGGCGACAGTCTGCGACTCAGCCGCCGAGGAGGGGCTCGGGGTAGCGTTTAAGGACCTGGGCGGAGTGCTCCTCGTCGGTGGGCCAGAGCACCACGTGGTAGCGGTCTTCGCCCTCCAGCCCATCCTCGGAGACGGTGCGCAGGCCGTGGGAGTAGATACGCACGGCGTAGGTCCCGGGGGCGAGGGAGATGCGGGGCAGTCCATCGACGAAGTCCTGC
Source organism: Streptomyces sp. NPDC018019 (assembly GCF_044327805.1). NCBI lineage: Bacteria > Bacillati > Actinomycetota > Actinomycetes > Kitasatosporales > Streptomycetaceae > Streptomyces > Streptomyces sp. NPDC018019. The sequence goes on from NZ_JBIRGD010000050.1 coordinate 37,741, forward strand.
ATGGAGATCAGCAGGCGTCCGGAGGGAAGGGTGAGGCCGGCCTCGGTGACGTGGTCGGCCTGCTGCCGTTCCGCGTCGTCAGCCGGCGGCGTGCGGCGCACATCGACGGTGACGGGAACGTCGAAGGGGCGGGCGGCGCCGATGCCGATGATGCCGGGAGCGGTGTTGATCCAGTTCGCCGCCAGTGTTGCGAACCAGACGGGTTCAGGTTCGCCCAGGCGCGCCTGGGCGTCCTGGATCAAAAGTGTCGAGTAGTCGGCGAAGGCTTCGAGTTCGTGGTGGGAGAGCAGGTCGGGGTCGCTCGGGGGCGGGGTGGGCGTCATGTGGAAGTCGGCTCCGTCGGG
>NZ_JBIRGD010000051.1:0-37436 GCF_044327805.1 Streptomyces sp. NPDC018019
CAGTCAGGGCGAGGGACGGCTGGTGTGCCCGACCGGTGCGCGGCCGGATGTCTTCGAGGTCTTCATCCGGGCTCTCCCACCGTGAACTTCTCGATCACGACGCCGCTCTTTCCGTTGCATCCTGTCCGTCACCACGCGCGGGGACGGGCAGGGCGCGGTGTCGCAGGAAACGCCAGCCCAGAGCGGCTCCGTAGCAGCGGAAACGTGTTCGCAACGAAGCAGGGCCCAGTTCTGCGCTGGCCCGGCCTCTGCGCCGTACACACGCGCAAGCATGACGGTTTCTCACAATATTCAGCAGTTCCCGGCAGAAGCTCACAGGAATCTGCCGCGCCGGTTTCCCACCCGTCTCCCAGTTGACCACGCCGGGTTGATTACGAAAAAGCACCCACTGGCGAGAGGGCCTCGACGGTCTGGGCCCTCGGATTGAGACACGTCACCGGGCCGGGCAGGGCCGCGCAAACCGATCCGCAGCAGCCGACGACCCGGACCGCCCCCGTCTACGCCGCCGATGCCGACGACCACGAAGCGCTGCTGACCGGCTTCCTCGACACCCACCACGACTGGGAGAAATACCGCACCTTCCCTATTGAATCAGCGTGTTGAAGCTGATCCGACAGGGGTGGTTCTGTGCCAGGCTGGCGTACGTACTGGGTGCCCAAGACCCGGGTGGTGACTGATCGAATGCCGATCTTGGCAGGCTGGGGGGACCTGGCCGAGCGGGAAGAGCGGTTCGGCATTCACCCTGGAGATCCGATTCTGTTATCGCCGGACTACCGGGGCGACGGGGTTATGGGCCTGTACTTGTGCCGGTCGTCTTTCTCGCGTCTTGAACACGAGTCGAAGCGGAATTACACCGGCGACTACTGCGTTTTCTTCGATTTCCTGTGGGGCCGGGGCAAGAACTGGAACGAAGCGACCGCGGATGACCTGTAGGACTTTGAAGACTGGAGGACTCGGTCTCCGCGTAACCCGCGCAAGGTCGGCGGCGCCCGGTGGAACCGCGGTCTGGCCGCGCTGAGCAGGCTCTACGGGTGGGCCGTGGACCGCGGGTACGTCGTGGTGAACCCGGTCGAGACGCGGACGGTGATCGGCCGGAACGGCGAGGCCGTGTCGGTGTCGGCTGCTCGTGCGAAGCACGCGAGGGCCGGTAACGTCCGCTGGCTGACGCCTCGGGCCTTCCGGCTGTGGGTGGATGTCGGTCTGCGCGGTCACACCGCCGATGGCAGGCCGGGTCCCGGGTGGGTGGGGCGCCTTGAAGACCGCAATGCCGCCTATGCAGGGCTGCTGCTGTCCTCGGGGATGCGTCTGACCGAGGCGGCCTCGCTGCTGTTGTTCGAGGTGCCCCGCACACGGTTGGAAGGAGGCCGCTACTACGGTGGTCGGCTGGCCCGGGCGGTGACCAAGACGAAGATGGCCCGCACGTTCTACGCCTCGGCGGTGGCGCTGGGCGAAGTCGAAGGCTATGTGGAGTCGACGCGGGCGGACGCGGTACGCCGTGCTCAGGCCCGGGGCCGCTACGAGCGGCTTGCCGAGTGGCGGCTGGTGACGCACCAGAGCGGTCGGCTGCGAAGGGTGCTGCACTGGCGCGACCAGGACGGTGTCGTGGGTCAGACCCCGCTGGGCGAGGCCACGGCCGCCGAGCGGATGACGTACTTCACGGAAGGGCCCCAAGGGCCCGAGCCGTTGTGGCTGTGGCTGAACGAGTCCGGGCTGCCGTTTCGTCCGGCGTCGTGGGAGAACGTCTTCCGCACGGCCTCGCAGCGGTGCGAGACGGTGCTGGCGGATGTCATGGCCGAGCCGGCGTTTGCGACGCCGCACATGGCCCGGCACAGCTTCGCGCTCTACATGCTGGTGGTCCTCGACTACCTGATGGACCAGCGAATGGCGCTGACCGCCGAGGAGCGTCGGGACTTCCGGCTGCTCTACGGCGATCCGTGGCGGATGGTGCAGGACCTTCTCGGACACGCGGACCTGGAGACCACACGGCGGATCTATCTCGCGCCGGTCGCGGATCTGCAGCTGCGCTCGCTGCTCGCCGAGCCGAGTGGGGATCTGGCCGGCGTCGCCGGGTTGTCGCAGGAGAGGATGACGTCGGTGTTCGCGCGGATCGCCCGTGAGAGCGAGGGCATCCAAGATCTGGACGAACGGATGGAGGTCGCGTGAGCCGGCGGGGACGCGCGGCCTCGTTGCCCGATGCGCCGCACCACCACCCTGTGGTCCGCGAGGCGGGCAGCCTTGACGTCCGTCACCGCAGCGCGAAGGGCGAGGTGGCCGACTACGACTTCACCGTTCTTCCCTTGGCGCCGACTATGCAGCAGTCCTGGGCCGCTCTGTTCGCGGCCCGCTGCGCACCCGGTGGCGGCTGGAACTCCCTCACCTCGACCCGGTCGACGTGGAAGGAACTGAGGGCCTTTGCCCGGTTCCTCGCCGCGCGGGATCAGCCGCCCCAGGACATCGGTGAGCTGACGATGGCGGTCCGGAAGCGCGTCGCGGCCGGTGAGAGCCCGGCGCGGGCCGCGACACGGTGATGATGACGATGCCGGCCGCGCACCACACCACCGGGGTGGCCGTGTCGTGGACCCTCCACCTGCTGGGACGTCAACCGGAGGCGGCCGAACGCGTCGCGGAGGAGCTGGACCGCGTGCTCGGCGGCCGTGCGGAGCCCGAGTACGCCGATCTGCGGCGCCTGTCGTACCTGGACATGGTCCTTGAAGGAAGCGGTGCGGCTGTTCTCCCGCCCGAACCGCACGGTGCGCGGGAGACGAACGAGGCGCTGGTCCTGGGCGGCTACGAAGTGCCGGCCGGGACGGTGATCTTCTATCCGTTCCGGGCCGTCCACCTGAACCCCGGCCACCGGCCCGGGCCCGGGACGTCCGTACCCGAACGGTTCCTCCCGGAGGAGATGGCCAGGCGGCCGAGGCCGGCGTACATCCCGTTCGGGTTCGGGCCGCGCAGCTGTGAGGGCGCCGGACTGGCCACGGTCGAGGCCGAACTGGTCCTGGCCGGGCTGCTCAAGCGCTTCCGGTTCCGGCCCGTACCGGGGCACGAGGTGACGCCGATCGAGCGGTTCGTGCTGTGGGCGGCCGACGACATCCGGATGTATGTGAGTCCCCGGGAGGCGGGGGCGGGGAGTTCATGAGACCGCGGGCCCTCGCCCCCGCTCGGCTCAGTTCTTCTTCGCCAGGGCCTTCTCGACGTCCGTGAGGACCGCCTGCGCCGCGAGCGGGCCGCCCGAGCTGTTCCAGGCCGAGCCGTCGATCACCACGACGTGGTGCTTCTCGACGGCCTTGAGCTTGGTGAAGTTCGGTACGGCGGTGGCCTCCTCGAGAGCCTTGTCACCCGCGGCCCGGTCGCCGAGCGCGCCGAGGAAGAGCCAGTCACCGTCGACGGTGTCCAGGCGCTCCAGGCTCACCGGTTCGCTGTGGCCGGAGCTGGCGCCCTGCTGGCCCCCGGGCCGCTTGAGGCCGAGCGCGGCGAGGGTGTCGCCGACGTGGCCCTTGCCCTTGCCGACGACCGAGGGCGCGCCGTTCTGCCAGCGGATGACACTGGCGACCGCCGCGGCGTTGGGGCCGAGCTTGTCCTTCACGGTCTTCAGGCGGTTGTCGAAGGTGGTGAGCCACTTCTCGCCGTCCGCCTTCTTGCCGAGGGCGTCGGCGGTCGCGGTGAAGGCGTCCCGCCAGGGGGCGTTCAGCTTGGCGGTGAGCACGGTGGGGGCGATCCGGCGGAGCTTGTCCTGGACGCGCTTGGCGCCCACCGTCTCGTCGAGCAGGATCAGGTCCGGCCGCAGGGCGGCGAGCTTGTCCAGGTCGGGTCCGGCGGTGTTGGCGACGATCTCGGCGGACTCGGCCCGGGAGGCGAGGTAGCCGGCCACGCCGGACTGGCCGCGGCCGCTGGTGGCGCCGATCGGCCGGGTGCCCAGGGCGAGCGCGGCGTCGAGGGTCGGCTCGCTGAGCGTGACCACCTTCTTGGGAGCGGCGGGAACCCGCACCTTCTCGCCGTTGGCGTCGGCGACGGTACGGGTTCCGGAGCCGCCCGCCGTGCCGTCGGCGCCGTCCTTGCCGTCACCGTCCCCGCAGCCGGCGAGGGTCAGGGCGCCTGCCAGGGCGGCGGCGAGCAGGGTGGCGGGTCGGCGGTAACGCATCGGAGGTGCTCCTCGGGGGTGCGGAAGGGGTGTGGTCAGCGGGATCCGGTAGCCGGCGGGGTTTCGGTGGGCGCTGGCGGGGCGCCCGGGCCGAGGAGGGCGATCAGCCCCTGGGCCAGGGCGATGGCCCAGCAGGCATAGTCGTGGCCGCCGTTGAAGTCGGTGCCGGTGACGGTGTGGCCGCGGGCGCGGAGCGTGCGGCGCAGGTCACGGGTCTGTTCGAGCATGCCCCACTCGTGGAGCCCCACGTCCAGGTGCAGCCGTAGTGCGCGCGGCGCCCCTTCGGCGTAATGCCGGGTGATCCACGCCGTCTCCCCGGTCTGCTCGCCCGGCGGGTGCCACCACAGGGAGGCGGACTGGGCCAGGACGTTGCCGAAGCGGTGCGGCGCGGCGTATCCGGCGTACAGGGCGGTGAGCCCGCCCAGGCTCTGCCCCGCGACGACCGTACGCGCCGGGTCCGTACCGACCGGCAGGTGTCCGGCCGCCCAGGGCAGCAGCTCCCCGGCGAGGAAGCCGACGTACGCGGGGCGGCCGCCGAACTCGCGGGCGCGGGTGGCGTTGTCGACGGCGTGCGGGGCGAGCACCGTCAGCGGCGGGATCGCGCCGTCGGCGATCAGGCCGTCGAGGATGTCCTCCAGGCCCAGCTGACCGAACCACATGTCGCCGTCCAGGAGGACGAGGGTGTGCCCGTCGGCGCGGTCCCTGTCCGAGGCGACCGGCTCGTATGTCCACACCTCGCGTTCCGCGCCGAGCGCCGCGCTGGGCACCCGGTGGCGCCGGACCGTACCGCGCGGGGTGCCGGGGCGCGGGGGGTGCGGCCAGGGGCGGGCCGGGGCGTGCGGAAGCTCGAAGACGGAGCCGGGCGGGCCGTGCCAGCGGGTGGCGACGGTGTGCGGGTTGAGGGGGTCGCGGACGCCGGTGGCGGCCAGTCGGCCGAGGTCACCGGGCGGCCGCCCTTCGGTGTCGGGGGCGATGCGGTACGAGCCGCGGTGGTCGGTGCGCAGACGGTAGGACAGGTGCCACACGTCCGTACCGGGCAGGTGCCGCATCAGGCTCGTGGTGAGGTCGGTACGGTCCATCAGCCGGTTGACCAGCAGCAGCACCTGACGGGTCGCGGGGTCGCCGCGCCACAGGAAGGTGACGGCGCGGTGCTCGGGGTCGCCGTCGAGCGGTTCGGTCAGCGGGGTGCCGGCGGCCGCCGCCTCGGCCCAGAACCGGGCCAGCTCGGCGGCGTGCGCGCGGGGCGAGCCGGCCGCAGCCAGTTCGGCGGCCAGGCGGGTCAGACGCGGGCTCTCCGCGGTCTCGGCCGGGCGGGGGCGGGGCGTACGGGGCGGGGTGGCCGGGGAGACGGCGGGGGCACCGCCGTTCGTACGGGCCATCAGGTCGCTCCGTGCGCGAGGGCGAGCTCCACCAGCCGGTGCACCATGTCAGCCGGGCTGGGCATGGCGGCCATCTCCTCGGCCGTCTCGCGGGCGGCCGTGGCCAGCGACTCGTCCTCCAGGAGCCGCCGGACCAGCTCGCGTCCGGGGCGGTCGGGGCCCGCGAGGGCGGACGGGTCCGCCGGGACCAGGCCGCAGCCGCGTGCCCGGACCGCCGCCGCGTTGGCCGGCCGGTCGGCGCCCTCGCCGAGGACGAGCTGCGGCAGGCCGGAGTCCAGCGCGGTGAGGGTGGTACCGGCGCCGCCGTGGTGGATGGCGGCGTCGCTGCCGGCGAGCAGCGCGCCGAGCGGTGTCCACCCCACGGGGCGTACGTTCCCGGGCAGCGGCCCGAGCCCGGACAGGTCGGCGCCGCCGAGCGCGAGCACGAACTCGGCGTCGGTGACGCGTGCGGCGTCGATGACCCACTCGATGGGCGAGACACCGTCCACGACCGGGCGGACGGTGCCGAGGGTGACCGCGATCCGGGGGCGTTTGCGCTGGTCGAAGAGCCAGTGGGGCAGTTCGCCGCCGCCGTTGTACGGGACGTGACGCAGATAGCGGCGGTGCGGTTCGCTGGTGACGCTCATGCCGGGCGGGGTCACGTCGAGCCAGGCGGCGATCGGCCCGGGCCCGGCCAGGCCGTGGCGGCTGTACCCGTCGGCGAGGGCGTCGTTCATCATCGCGACGTGCCGGCCGGTGTGGCCGAAGCCGACCGCGTGCAGCACCGAGGGGATGCCGAGGGCGGCGGCCACGAGCTGGCCGGCGACGCCGTTGGGGGTGTGGACGACGAGGTGGGGCCGCCAGTGGCGGGCGATGCCGACCATGGTGTCGGCCATCTCGTCGCTGAAGAAGGAGAAGCCCTTGCCCTTGGGCGGGGTGTTCTTCTCCCCCGGGGCCGGCGGCTTGCCGCGGCGGTTCTTCTCCATGGCGGTGTACAGGGCGTCGGGGTCGGTGCCGGGCGCGCAGTCGACGGCCGGGAGTCCGGCCGCGGCTGCGTGGCCGACGGCCCGTCCGCAGGTGGCGACGAGGACCTCGTGTCCCGCGGCGCGGAACGCCTGGGCCAGCGGGACCATCGGGTAGAGCAGCCCGAAGAAGGGCGGCCCGGCGAACAGGACACGCATCGACAACCTGCTTTCCTCCCCGACGGACCGTCAGGCGGCTTGTGGGGTACGGGTGTTGTGGCGAGGGGCGGGGAACGGCGGGTGTGGGACAGGTCACGCAACCGGGGTGGCGACCCGCACTAAGGTAAGCCTAAGCTAACCACGTGCTCAGCAGATCAACAACGCCCCCCGGCTGGCTGCGCAGGCTCGGTGCCGCGTGCCGCCACCACCCGCGACTGCTCTTCGCGGTCGCCGTCAGTTCCGTGTGCGGTACGGGACTTGAGGCGATCGGACCGCTCCTGGCCCGGCTCGGTGTCGACGACGCCGTGGCCGGGCACACCGGCCGCATCGGCTGGCTTGCCGCCGCGATGGCGGGGCTGGCCCTGGTCCAGTTCGGTGCCGAGTTCACCCGCCGGTACGCCGCCGGAAAACTCGCCCTCGGTGTCCAGCACCGGCTGCGTACCGAGGTGTTCGGCTCCCTCCAGCGCCTGGACGGCGTCAAACAGGACGCGCTGCGCACCGGCCAGGTGGTCTCGCGCGCCAACAGCGACCTGACGCAGGTGCAGATCATGCTCGGGATGCTGCCGATCCCGCTGGGCACCTCGGCCCTCTTCCTCGTCGCCGTCGGCGCGATGCTGTGGCTGTGCGCCCCGCTCGCCCTGGTCGCGCTGACCGTGGTGCCCGCCACCGCCTGGGCCGCCGCCCGCAGCCGGGCCCGGCTCGTCCCCGCCACCCGTGACGCGCAGGCGGGCGCGGCGCACCTCGCCGAACAGGTCGAGGAGGCCGTCACCGGCGTCCGGGTGGTGAAGGGGTTCGGCCAGGAGGACCGCGAGGTCGGGCGGCTGGCCCGCGCGGCCCGCGGCCTGTTCGGGCGGCGGATGCGGGTGGCCCGCATCCAGGCCGGCGCCACCGCCACGCTCTCGGCGCTGCCCGCACTCGGCCAGGTCGGTGTCCTCGCTCTCGGCGGCTGGCTGGCGCTGCGCGGCAGCATCGGTCCCGGCACCTTCCTCGCCTTCGCCGCCTACCTGGCGCTGCTGGCCGGACCGGCCCGGCTGTTCGCGAGCTTCCTGGTCACCGCGCAGCAGGCGCGTGCCGCCGCGGAGCGGGTCTACGAACTCATCGACGCGCGGCCCGACATCACCGAACCGGCCGAACCGGTCACGCTGCCCGCCGGACCGGCCGGCCTGGAACTGCGCGACCTACGCTTCGGCTACGCGCCCAGCGACCCGGTGCTCGACGGCCTGTCCCTGACTGTCCGGCCGGGCGAGACGCTGGCCCTGGTCGGCCCGTCGGGCTCCGGCAAATCCACCGTCTCGCTGCTGCTCCCCCGCTTCTACGACCCGCAGGAAGGCTCCGTGCGCGTCGGCCCGCCCGGCGCGGCCGTCGACGTACGCGACCTGTCGCTCGCGGAACTGCGCTCCACCCTCGGCGTGGTCTTCGAAGAGCCCTTCCTGTTCTCCTGCTCGGTTCGCGACAACATTGCCTACGGCCGGCCGGACGCCACCGACGCGCAGGTCAGGGCAGCTGCCGAGGCCGCCGAGGCGCATGAGTTCATCGAGGCGCTGCCGGACGGCTACGCCACCGGGGTCGGCGAGCGCGGCCTGACCCTCTCCGGCGGGCAGCGCCAGCGCGTGGTGCTGGCCCGCGCCCTGCTGGCCGACCCGCGGGTGCTGGTCCTGGACGACGCGACCTCCGCCGTGGACGCCGGTACGGAGGCCGCCATCCACCGCACCCTGCGCACCGTCACCGGCGACCGTACGACCCTGCTGATCGCACACCGCCGCTCCACCCTCCGGCTCGCCGACCGCATCGCCGTCCTGGACGAGGGCCGCGTGGTGGACACCGGCACCCAGGAGGAGCTGACCGGACGCTGCCCGCTGTTCCGCGAGCTGCTGGCCGGCCCCGGCGACTCCCTCGACGTACGCGTCACCGCCGCCCCGCACACCACGGACCAGGGCGTCACCCCGGAGCTGTGGCCGGAGCCCCCGGCCGGTGCGGCCCCGGACGCCGCGATGGACGAGACCGCCGAGGACCCGCGCCTGGACGAGACCCGGCTGCGCGCCCCCGACCCCGACGCCCGCTTCCGGCGGCTGCTCGCCCCGGTCCGCGCCGCGCTGCTGCTGGGCCTGCTGCTCGTCGTCGCCGACTCCCTCGCCTCCCTCGCGCTGCCGCTGCTCGTACGGCACGGACTGGACGCCGGGGTGGGCGCGGGCGACGGCGCGGTGCTCGCCGCCACCGCCCTGATCGCGCTGCTCGTCGTCGCGGCGGGCTGGGGCGTGCTCACCTGCCAGGCGCGCGTCACCCGGCGGGCCGGGGAACGGGTGCTGTACGGACTGCGGGTGAAGACCTTCGCCCATCTCCAGCGACTCGGTCTCGACTTCTACGAGCGGGAACGCGGCGGCCAGATCATGACCGCCATGGTCAACGACATCGACGCGCTCTCCGCCTTCCTCCAGACCCACCTGCTGACCTCCGTCGCCGCCCTGGCCACGCTGTGCGGCGCCGTCGTGGCGATGCTCGCCGTCGACCTGCCGCTGGCCCTGACCGCGCTCGCCCTCGTCCCGCTGATCGCGGTGGCCACCGCCGTCTTCTGGCGGCTGTCCTCCGCGGCGTACACCGACGCGCGCAAGCGCATCGGCGAGGTCAACTCCAGCCTCCAGGAGAACGTCTCCGGGCTGCGTGTCGCCCAGGCCCAGACCCGCGAGGGCGAGACGGCCGAGGCGTTCGGCAAGCTCTCCGAGGACTACCGCACCGCACGGCTGCGGGCCCAGCGCTACGCCGCCGTGTACTTCCCGTGCGTCAACCTCACCGCCGAACTCGCCAAGGCCGCCGTGCTGCTCGCCGGTGCCCACCGCGTGGCGGACGGCGGCCTCAGCCCCGGCGTCCTGGTCGCCTTCACCCTGTTCCTCAGCATGTTCTTCTCACCCATCCAGCAGCTGTCGCTCGCCTTCGACAGCTACCAGCAGGCGTCGGTCGGCCTGCGCCGCACCCTCGCCCTGCTGCGCGTGACGCCTTCCGTACGGCCCGCCGCCGAGCCGGAGCCCGTACCGGACCGGCTGCGCGGCGCGATCGAGCTGCGCGAGGTCACCCACCGCTACCCGGGCGCCGAGCGGCCCTCGCTGGACCGGGTGAGCCTGCGCGTCGCGCCCGGCGAGACGGTCGCGCTGGTCGGCGCGACCGGGGCCGGCAAGTCCACCGTCGTCAAGCTCCTCGCCCGCTTCCACGACGCCACCGAGGGCCAGGTCCTGGTGGACGGCACGGACGTCCGCGCCTACGACCCGCCCGCCTACCGGCAGCGGCTCGGCGTCGTCCCCCAGGAAGCCCACCTGTTCACCGGCGACATCGCCGACAACGTCCGCTACGGCCGCCCGCAGGCCACCGACCGGGAGGTCGAGGAGGCCGTACGGGCGGTGGGCGCGCTGCCCGCGGTGGCCGCCCAGCCGTACGGCTTCCGCCAGCCCGTCGGCGAGCGCGGGCAGCACCTGTCGGCCGGACAGCGCCAGCTGATCGCGCTGGCCCGCGCCCACCTCGTGGACCCCGGGCTGCTGCTGCTCGACGAGGCCACCGCCGCCCTCGACCCGGCCACCGAGCGCGCGGTGCTCGACGCCGGGGACCGCCTGGCCACCGGGCGTACCACCGTCCTGGTCGCGCACCGTCTGGCCACCGCCGCCCGGGCCGACCGGATCGTCGTCCTGGACGGCGGGCGGATCGCCGAGGAAGGCACCCACCAGCAGCTCCTCGCCGCCGACGGCCCGTACGCCCGGCTGTGGCACCACCACTCGTCCGCCGAACCCGCGCCCCTCACCCCGCAAGGATGACCCGCTCATGAAGGCACTTGTCCTCTCCGGAGGAACCGGCAGCAGACTGCGCCCCATCACCCACACCGCCGCGAAGCAGCTCGTCCCCGTCGCCAACAAGCCGGTGCTCTTCTACGGCATCGAATCCCTGGTCGCGGCCGGTGTCGCCGACATCGGCATCATCGTCGGGGACACCGCGGCGGAGATCCGCGCGGCCGTCGGCGACGGCTCCCGCTTCGGCGCCCGCGTCACCTACCTCCCGCAGGAGCAGCCCCTCGGCCTCGCACACGCCGTCCTGATCGCCCGCGACTGGCTCGGCGACGACGACTTCGTGATGTACCTCGGCGACAACTTCGTGGTCGGCGGCATCACCGAACTCGTCGAGGAGTTCCGGCGCTCCCGCCCGGACGCGAGCATTCTGCTCACCAAGGTCGCCGACCCCAGCGCCTTCGGCGTCGCCGAACTCGGTCCCGAAGGGGGCGTCCTGCGCCTGGAGGAGAAGCCGCGCGAGCCGCGCAGCGACCTGGCCCTGGTCGGCGTCTACCTGTTCACGCCCGCCGTGCACGAGGCAGTACGGGCCATCAGGCCGTCCGCGCGCGGCGAACTGGAGATCACCGACGCCCTCCAGTGGCTGGTCGACGCCGGGCGCATCGTGCGGTCCACCGTCATCTCCGGCTACTGGAAGGACACCGGCAACGTCACCGACATGCTGGAGGTCAACCGGACGGTGCTGGAGGGCCTGCCGTCCGCCGTCCTGGGTGACGTGGACGGCGACAGCGAACTGGTCGGCCGGGTCCGTATCGAGGCCGGTGCCAGCGTCGTACGGTCCCGGATCGTCGGGCCCGCGGTCATCGGCGCGGGCAGCGTCGTCCGCGACTCCTACATCGGCCCCTCCACCTCCGTCGCCGACGGCTGTGTGATCAGCGGCAGCGAGGTGGAGTTCTCCATCGTCCTGGACGACTCGCGGATCGAGAACGCCGGCCGGATCGAGGGCTCGCTGATCGGCCGCATGGTCCGTATGAGCGGCGCCGCCCGCGCGCCCCGCGCGCACCGCCTGGTGCTCGGCGACCACAGCCAGGTGCAGATAGCGCCCTGAGGCCGCGTCCGCACCCCCACCCCCGTTCGTTCCCCTTCTTGGACTGACGCCTTGAGAATCCTCGTCACCGGCGGAGCCGGCTTCATCGGCTCCCATTTCGTCCGTACCCTGCTCGGTCCTGACGCCGCCGAAGGCCCCGGCGGCGGTCCGGACGTCACCGTCCTGGACGCGCTGACCTACGCCGGGAACCGCGCCAGCCTCGCCCCCGTGGAAGGCGACCCGCGGTTCTCCTTCGTCCACGGCGACATCCGCGACCGGCCGCTGGTGGACTCCCTGCTGGCCGCGCACGACGCGGTGGTGCACTTCGCCGCCGAGTCGCATGTGGACCGGTCCATCGAAGGCGGCACCGAGTTCGCCGCCACCAACGTGCTGGGGACCCAGGTCCTGCTGGAGTCCGCCGTCCGGCACCGCATCGCCCGCTTCGTGCACGTCTCCACCGACGAGGTGTACGGCTCGATCGCGGACGGCTCCTGGACCGAGGACCAGCCCCTGGCCCCCAACTCGCCGTACGCCGCGACCAAGGCCGGTTCCGACCTGCTCGCCCTGGCCCACCACCGTACGCACGGCCTGGACCTGTCGGTGACCCGCTGCTCCAACAACTACGGCCCCTACCAGCACCCCGAGAAGGTCATCCCGCTGTTCACCACCCGGCTGCTGGCAGGCGAGCGCGTCCCGCTGTACGGCGACGGGCTGCACGTGCGCGACTGGCTGCACGTCGACGACCACTGCCGGGCGCTGCGCCTGGTCCTGGAGGGCGGCCGGCCGGGCGAGGTCTACAACATCGGCGGCGGCACGGAACTGAGCAACAAAGAACTCACCGAACGGCTGCTGGCCGCCTGCGGCGCCGGCTGGGACCGGGTCGAGCACGTCACCGACCGCAAGGGCCACGACCGGCGCTACTCGGTGGACTGGACGAAGATCCGTACCGAGCTGGGCTATGTGCCGCGGCACTCCTTCGAGGACGGGCTCGCCGGGACCGTCACCTGGTACCGCGACCACGCCGGCTGGTGGGCCCCCGCGGCTGCCGCCCTGGGAGGTGCCGCCCGGTGAACCGCTGGCTGATCACCGGTGCGAGCGGGATGCTCGGCCGCGAGGTGTGCCGTCTGCTGGCCGCCGAGGGCGAGTGCGCGCTCCCGCTGGACCGCCGGTCCCTGGACCTGACCGACGCCCGTGCCGTGGAGTTCACCCTGCGGCGGGCCCGGCCGACCGTGGTCGTCAACTGCGCCGCGTACACGGACGTGGACGCGGCCGAGGCACACGAGCGGCAGGCGTGGCGCGTCAACGCCGGCGCGGTGCGCGGGCTGGCGCTGGCCTGCGCCCGCCGCGGCGCCCGGCTGCTGCACGTCTCCACCGACTACGTCTTCGCGGGCGACGCCACCACCCCGTACGCGGAGGACGCGCCGACCGGCCCGCGCACCGCGTACGGCCGCAGCAAGCTGGCCGGCGAGCGCGCCGTGCTGACCGCGCTGCCGCACACCGGCACCGTCGTGCGCACCGCCTGGCTGTACGGCGCCCACGGCCGCAATTTCGTACGGACCATGGCCGAGCGCGCGCTGCGGGGCGCCACCGTGGAGGTCGTCAACGACCAGACGGGGCAGCCCACTCCGGCCCGCGACGTGGCCGGGCGGCTGCTCGCCCTGGGGCGCGGGCCCGCTCACCCGGGCGTCTTCCACGCCACCGCCGGCGGGCTGACCACCTGGTACGACCTGGCGCGCGACGTGTACCGGCTGGCGGGCGCCGACCCGGACCGCGTACGCCCCACCGGCAGCGCCGCGCTGAACCGCCCCGCCCGCCGCCCCTCCTGGAGCGTGCTGGGGCACGACCGCTGGGCCGCCGCCGGGCTGCCCGCACCCCGGCACTGGCGCGTCGCCCTCGCCGACGAGTTCGCCGCGGTGACCGCGACGCTGGAAGGAGCCGTATCGTGCGCGCGCTGAGCATCGAGGGAGCCTGGGTGCGAGAAGCGCTCGTCCACCGGGACGAGCGGGGCTCCTTCCACGAGTGGTTCACCCAGCCGGAGTTCACCGGCGCGACCGGCCTCGCCCCGGCGCTGGCGCAGGCCAACTGTTCCGTCTCGCGCCGCGGTGTGCTGCGCGGCGTGCACTTCAGCGAGGTGCCGCCCGGCCAGGCCAAGTACGTCACCTGCGTACGCGGTGCCGTGCTGGATGTGGTGGTGGACCTGCGGACCGGTTCCCCCACCTACCGCGCGTGGGAAGCCGTGCCGCTGGACGAGGACGGGCCGAGCGCGGTGTACCTGTCCGAAGGGCTCGGGCACGCCTTCATGGCCCTGAGCGATGACGCCACCGTCGTCTACCTGTGCTCCACCGGCTACCAGCCGCGCCGCGAGCACGGCATCCACCCACTGGACCCGGACCTGGGCATCGACTGGCCGGCCGGTGCCGCCCCGGTGCTGTCCGCGAAGGACGCCGCCGCGCCCACCCTGGCGGAGGCCGAGCGGCTGGGACTGCTGCCCTCGTACGAGGAGTGCGTGCGCCACCGGGCCGCCCGGGAAGGCAGCGCCGCGTGACGACGACCGTGAGCGCGCCGCGCGCCGCCCCGCCCAGCCCGGCCGTGCCGCCCGCCGGGCACCGGGCGGCGCGGGCCGGCGGGCTGCTGCTGGGCCTGGCGCTGCTGGCCGCCGTGGTGCTGGCGAGTATCGCCGTGGGCGCCAAGGCCATCCCGCTCGACCAGGTGTGGCACGGCCTGTTCGGGTGGACCGGTACCGCGGACGACCGGATCGTGCGGGAGTTGCGGCTGCCGCGTACGGCGCTGGGCGTCGCGGCGGGTGCCGCGCTCGGGCTGGCCGGGGCCGTGATGCAGACCCTCACCCGCAACCCGCTGGCCGACCCCGGGCTCCTCGGTGTGAACGCGGGCGCCTCGGCCGCCGTGGTCACCGCGATCAGCGTGCTGGGCGTCACCTCGTTCACCGGCTACCTGTGGTTCGCACTGGCAGGCGCCGGGGCGGCGGCCGCCCTGGTCAACGCGCTCGGCGGCAGCCGGGCCGCCACCCCCGTACGCCTGGCCCTGGCGGGCACCGCCGTCAACGCCGCCCTGTTCGGCTACGTCAACGGGCTGCAACTGACGGATCTGGGCGCGCTGGAGACCATGCGGCACTGGTCCGTCGGCACGCTCGCGGGCCGCCGCGGCGACCTGCTGCTGACCGCGCTGCCGTTCCTGCTCGCGGGCGCCTTCCTGGCACTGGCGGTGGCTCGCCCGCTGAACGCCATGGCCTTGGGCGAGGACACCGCCCGCTCCCTGGGCGCGCGGCTGGGCCGGACCCGGGTGCTGTCCATCGTGGCCATCACCCTGCTGTCCGGTGCCGCCACCGCCGTCTGCGGGCCGATCGGGTTCGTCGGCCTGATGATCCCGCACGCGGTCCGGGCTCTCTGCGGCCCGGACACCCGGTGGCTGTTCCCGTACTGCGCCGTCTTCGGCCCGATTCTGCTGCTCGGATCCGACATCGTGGGCCGGGTACTGGCCCCGCCGACCGAGATCGAGGTCGGGGTGGTCACCGCGTTCTGCGGTGGCCTGGTGTTCATCCACCTCGTCCGGCGGCGCAAGGTGGCCCAGCTGTGAACTCCGTCCGTATCCCCGCCGTACGCCGGACCGCACCGCGCCCCACCGTGCTGCGTACCCGCGGCGGGCTGTCCCTGCGCCTGGGCCGCCGTGCCCTGCTCGTCTGCGGGCTGCTGGCACTGACCGGTGCCGTCGTGGCCGTCCTGTCCCTGGGCACGGGCAGCTACCACCTCACCCCCGCCGAAGTCGTCGCCACTCTCTTCGGTGACGGTCCGCCCGGCGCCGACTTCGTCGTGACGGACCTGCGGCTGCCCCGGGTGCTGGACGGCCTGCTGGCCGGCTTCGCCATGGGCATGAGCGGCGCGGTCTTCCAGTCGCTGGCCCGCAATCCGCTCGGCAGCCCCGACGTCATCGGCTTCGGCAGCGGCGCCTCGGCCGGCGCTCTGGTCTCCGTCATCCTCCTGGAGGCCGGCACCGCGCAGATCGCCCTCGGCGCGGTGCTCGGCGGCCTGGCCACCGCCGCCGCGGTCTACCTGCTGGCCTGGCGGCGCGGTGTGCACGGCTACCGGCTGGTCCTCGTCGGCATCGGCGGCTCGGCGGTCCTCGGCTCGCTGACCGGCTATCTGTACGTACGGGCCGACCTCGGCAAGGCCGCCGAGGCGGCCACCTGGATGATCGGCAGCCTCAACGGACGCGGCTGGTCCGAGGTGAGCGTGGCCGCGCTCGGCGTCGCCGTCCTGACGCCCGCCGTACTGGCCCTGACCCGCCCGCTCACCCTCCTGGAGATGGGCGACGACACAGCGGCGGCACTCGGCGTGGCCCCCGAACGCAGCCGCCTGGCGCTCCTCGCCACCGGCACCGGCCTGACGGCCCTAGCCGTCGCCGCCGCCGGCCCCATCCCCTTCGTCGCCCTGGCCGCCCCCCAACTGGCCCGCCGCCTCACCCACTCCCCCGGCCCCAACGTCCTGCCCGCGGCGTGGATGGGCGCCGTCCTGGTCACCCTCGCCGACTGGACGGCCCAGCGCGTCTCCGGCACGGGCATCCTGCCGGTGGGTGTGGTCACCGGGGTGGGCGGGGGCGTGTATCTGGCCTGGTTGCTGTTCTTGGAGCGGAGGTCGGGGAAGTTGTAGGGCGGAGGGAAACCCGACGCCTCGGCATACGGCGTGCGCCGGGGGCAGCACGCGTCCGGAGTACGCCAACCGGCGAAGCGGCGGGCCCACCCGTGACGTTTGCGGCCTGTCGCCCCACGGAAGTGGCCAGGTGTCAGGGCCGAGCCGCCCGCTGCCCCCGGCAGCCGCAGCCCGGCTGTCAGTCGTGCCTCACCGCAAGCCGGCCTTCTGGCCGCCGGCGCCCGCACCGCTCGCTTCGCCGCCCAGGTCCGGCGCCTGGAGGCCCGCCTCAGCGAGGTGCTGGGCGAACAGGTGTGGCGCGAGTGCGACATCGGCGGCCCTGAGGACACCGAACAGCTCTAGCCCCGGATCCCCCCTCGAACAACCGCCGATCGGCCTGGAGCTGAGGCTTCAAAAGCGTGAGGACGACCTCGCCTCCGCCCGCGAGCTCATGGCCCAGCTCAATCGCCCCACCATCTGATCAGGCAGCCGTGACCAGGCGAAACGCGGGCGCCCCTGTTCCGCAGCCGTTCAGTGCGTCGCTGCCGCCGACACGGCCCCAGCCGATCGCCGTCTCCTCCGGTCCGGGGCTGGCCACCCGCAGGGTCGCGCGGGTGAAGGCCGCGGGCTCGATCCCGGAGCGGGTGGTCACACCCGCCTCGTCATCGACGTACTGGGAGCGCGTGAACCACTTGCTGCGGTAGGCGTACTGCACCGTGGGGCGCTGGTAGTCCTCGCCCGACTTCTTGTAGCTGATGCCCAGGGTGTCGAGCTGCGCGCGGGAGTAGACCCGTAAGGGCACGGTCACGTCCTTCGCGTACCGCGCGGCCGCGCCGGTCATCTTCTGGCCGAACCCTTTGTGGGTATGGGCAGGCTCTTCATGTCCTTGAAGGTGCGCCGCAGGTATTCGTAGACCTCGGGAGTGAGCGAGGCGGCCTGCTCGCGCAGCAAAGGCTTTTCGGCGAAGGTGCCCTCTTCTGCCACGGAGAGCCACTCGGCGTAGGTGAAGCCTTCGTACAGCACTCCACGCTGCCCCGAGACCGAGGGTCACCCTGGCGGGGTGCCAGGTGAAGGGCGGCTTGTCCGACTCCGGCTTGATCATCGCGACCGTCATCAGCAGATGGGCGCCTCGCTGGCGTTGACGTAGCCGTCGGTGCTGTGTGTGAGGTCGAAGCAGACCTTGCCCGCGGGCTGTTCCTCGGGCAGGGGAATCGTCACGCGAATGTGCTGTCCTGCTCCTCTCGTCCTAAGGGTGGGGCACCACCGCCGGCCGGCGCGGCCCCGCCCGGCCGGCACCCGCATCGGAACACGGCCGCAAAACGGGGAAAAGAGCGCAGATCAAGCCGGCCCGCACGATGACCGACCCGGCAGCACGGCGCCGTGGCCTTGCCGTCCTCCTCTCCGGGGGCGGGAGTCTCATCGCTCACCGGTGCTCGTCGTCTCCCGGTCGACGGCGGCCTGGCGCAGCACACCCCCGGCCGGGACACCGGCGGGGGCGGGTGAGGCAGCTGAGGACGAGCGTGGATGGCCCGTTTCCCGTCCCTCCTCGCGGGGTTGGCTCCTTGACGCCGCTGCGCTTTTTTGGCCTTCCCGGCCCTCGGTCATAGTCGGCGCCATGGACTATGACGTAGTGGTGGCCGGAGGCGGCCCGGTCGGACTGATGCTGGCCTGCGAGCTCCGGCTCGGAGGCGCGCGGGTGGCCGTCCTGGAGCGCCGCACCGAAGTGGACCCGACGATCAAGGGCGGGGCGATCACCACGCCCGGCGCCGAGGCGCTCTACCGCCGGGGCATGCTGCCCGCGCTGGCCGAGGTGCAGCGGCAGGCGATGGACCGCTTCCAGGCATTCATGCGCGAACGCAACGGCGGGGACGGAGGCGGGGCCGGGGGCCAAGGGCTCGGGTTCGTCGGGCACTTCGCCGGAATCATGCTGCGCGCCGGCCTGGTCGACCGTACGGAGCCGGGTCTCGGCGACGCCGGACCCGCCGCCGAGATCGCGTTCGTGGCGCAGCAGGACATCGAGCGGCTGCTCGGCGGGCGGGCGGACGAGCTCGGCGTCGACGTGCGCCGGGGAGTGGAGCTGACCGGCTTCGACGCGGACGACGGGGCCGTCACGGTGCGGACCAGCCACGGGGTCATACGCGCCGGCTGGCTCGTGGGCTGCGACGGCGGCCGCAGCACGGTCCGCAAGCTCGCGGGGTTCGCATTCCCCGGTACGGACCCGGAGATCACCTGTCACCAGGCGGTCGTGGAGATGACCGGCGCCGAGGACCTGACGGTCGGCTGGGCCGCCACGGACACCGGGGTCTACGCCCACGGGCCGATGCCGGGGCGCATCGTCACCGTGGAGTTCGACGGCCCGCCGGCCGACCGGGACGCGCCGGTCACCACCGAGGACCTCCAGGCGAGGCTGCGCCGTGTCTCCGGCGTGGACGTCACGATCACCGGGGTGCGGACCGCGACCCGCTTCACCGACCACGCCCGCCAGGTCACCGACTACCGCAAGGGCCGGGTGCTGCTGGCGGGCGACGCGGCGCACGTGCACTCCGCGTTCGGCAGCCAGGGGCTGAGCCTGGGTATCGGGGACGCGATGAACCTCGGCTGGAAGCTCGCCGCGGTGATCGGCGGCCGGGCGCCGGAAGTGCTGCTGGACACCTACACCGCCGAACGGCACCCGGTCGGCGCAGGGATCCTTGACTGGACCCGTTCCCAGGTCGCGGCCATGCGCCCGGACCCGCAGTCCCGGGCCCTGCGCGAGATCGTCAGCGACCTGGCGGAGACGGTCACGGGCACCACATACCTCACCGCCCGGCTCAACAGCGCCGGGGTGCGCTACGAGCTGACGGGCGCGCACCCGCTGACCGGCCGCAGCGCCCCGGACCTCGAACTCGCCGACGGCAGCCGCCTCGCGGACCACCTCCACGGCGGCCGGGCACTCCTGCTCGACCTCACCGACGACCCGGAGCTCCGGGCCCTGGCTGCGGGGTATGCCGGCCGCGTCGACACCCTGACGGCCGACTGCCCGTCCCGCCCGGAACTGGCGGCGGTCCTCATCCGACCGGACGGCTTCACTGCCTGGGCGGCCGACGCAGGGGCACAGGCGCCGACATCGACGGCCGGGCTGGCGGAGGCGCTGAAGGAGTGGTTCGGAACGCCAGAGGGTGCGGTGACGCCTGGCTGATCCGCCGCTCTGCTGACTGACGCGAACCACGAGCCGATCCCACCCACGGCTGCCGCCCCCACCCGGTGTGGCGGCCGCCCAGGTCGGTCATGGCGAGGTGGATCACGGCTTCGGAGCGGGCGGGCAGGGTCTCGTCATCGCGGGCCAGGCGGCGGTGGAACATGAGCCACCCCGGCGTCCGGTCCGCCGCCCACCGCTTTGGAACCGAGTCAACCCCTGGCCCCGGGACGCGTTGGACGATTTCCATGTCGATGTCGAGTCGGCGGCGTGCTCGACGAGGTGCTGGCGGTGGCCGCCGTCGGCCCAAGCCTTGCGCGGGCGGGGGTGAGCGGCGGCGACGTGGTCGATCAGCCGGGTGCCGGCGACGGGGTCCCGGACGCTGGCCGCGGTGACCAGCGCCGCGAGCAGCGCCCGCCCCAGATCACCTACACGCCCGGCCGGACTTGCGGGCGGCCCCCTCCCCGGCCTCGCGGTGAACCGGCTCGCCCGGCACGAGAAGAGCGCAATGTGGTTCCGCCACAGCCGTCGGGACCAGGGCCGCACGCTCCTCTTCCACCGACACCTCAAGCCGGTCTTCCTCCGTGACCGCGAGCATCGGTACGTGAAGTGGAAGGGCACCATCTGGCACAGCACCCGCACCGACGACCTCATGAGGCAAGAGGTCGCGAGAAAACGCCGGGAACGCGAAGAAACAGCCCCACCCTCCGTCCCGCGAGTGCCTGGTGCTGGGCGGCATCGCCAGGCATGAGGGCCGCCACCTCAGTTGCGCCGGCACGACCGAGCACATCGAGGTCGTCACCTGCACCAGAGGCGAGGTGTCTGCCGTCCTCTGCAAATCCGCACTCGCCATCCGGCCAGGCCGCAGCGGCCGGTTGGGCCCCTCACGCAGTGGCTTGACACCCTGCCTGCGGTGGTCTGGTTGAGCCGGAGACTGCTGCCCCCGGTCAGCACAGGTGTGCTCGGGTGCCGCATCGGGCCGCCGCAGGCAGCAAGGACCTGGCCGTCTCGCGAAGCAGCGTAAGGTCGCTGATCACTCGCCCCGAGGCTGGTTCCTCAAATTCTTTCCGCGCCGCCGGCGTGGTCACCGGCAAGCGCTTTCCTGCTGCTCACCTCTGCTGTGCAAGGACAGCCAAATGGTTATGGTTCCGAGAACCAAGGCCATAGCGATGAAGATCCAAAGCATCATGGATGTCACGCTTCAGGGGGTCACAGCCGGTGTGACCAGTCGTTCACCTGTCCCCGTTGCTGTGCTGCGGTACAGCAACGGGGACAGCAACCGAGGGGCCTCGGCGTACCGCGGCCATATTGTTGTGCTCTTCGGTTGCGAACTCGTGAGGCGGCATTCCGGGGCGCGGTGGTCAAGCGAGGCGGTGGACGGTGTGGGCGCCGACGAGCTGTCCGGTTGCGGCCACGCGCAGTATCGACTCGCGGACCCGCGTACGTGGACCTTACATTTCGGTGTCCTGGCGTCTGGGCCTCTGGCGCGCGCGACTGACGGACTGCGTGGCGCAGCAAGTGCGAGATGCCCGGGGCCTGGACTGCAAAATCACAGGGCGTCTTCGTGCGAGTCGGCAACCGGTTCGGGCCGTGCGGTGACCTGAACGCATCCCAGCTCGGCCGCAGGCTGAGGCGGAGCTCGCAGAACGGGCGCAAGAATGTCGGCCCGCGCTTCGAGGCCCGGTACCGAGCCGAAAAGTTGGCGGAGAGCGGCAACGGTGTCGACACGGACGGCTGGCCGTAAGAGGACACTTCCTTGTGCGTTGGCGGGTCCTCAGCACGCCGCATACTGAACGGCAGTGTCGCGCAAGCAGCGGTCAGCGCCGGAGCCATTCGAGCAGTTCGTCGTGGCGTATCTGATAGACGGTGCCGGCCGACCTCAGCAAACCTTGCTCTTGGCACCAGCGGAGGAAGGCGGCCAAGCGCAACGGGAGCTTTCCGCGGGTGGCCGCTAGCAGGCCGATGTACTGGCGACTGGTGACCGCGACAAAGCCGGGCCCGGCAGCCACACCGCAGGCCAGGGCCGTGATGACGGCGAGTGGCCAGGAGACTCGCAACCATGCGACGCTCAGCGTTGCATAGAGCGTGAGGGCCACGACGGCGGCACCGGACACCAGCCCTGCCATCGCGTCGTTGCGCAGTGGGGACAGCGGTGAGGGCACTCCGGGCGGATTCGGGTCCGGGTCTCCTCCGTTGTTGCGCCGAGCGGCACGCAGCGCTGCGGGGACTCCCGCCGTCAGCCCGATGGCTCCGGCTCCGCATCCCGCGGTGAGACCGATGAAATCGCCGAGCCGGCCGGCGAGGAACCCGGCCGCCACTGTCACCGCCAGGGCAGACGGGGTGCTGACCGCCACCAGGTGGCGGCGGTCGATGTCCGCCCGTACCGACAGCGCCAGGCCGAGGCCGAAGACGGCTGCGAACCCGGCGCCGGCGGCCAGCGCGAAGCCCGGACCGAACAGGGGCGTCAGCGGCAGCATGAGGACGCCGCCCAGTGTGGCCCCCAGGGCGATCCGGCTCCAGCCGAGTCTGCTGCGCAGCCGCTGGAACAGGATGCGGCGGGGCTGGACGTATCGTGCACGTGCGTTCCAGGCCGACAGCAGCGGCGCGGGGGTCAGCATCGCGAGCAGTACTGCGCCAGGCAGCGGCAGGGCGTGGTTGCGGTGGAGGCAGACCGCCAAGGAGCACAGGGCGGGCAGCCAGCAGGCGACGGTGATCGCTGCGGCGGCATAGCGGGCGCTGCGCGGCCCGGCGACCGGCCACAGCGTATGGATGGCCAAATCCCGGGTCGGTACGACGTCACCTCTGCCGTCGGCCGGTGCCGCGTGGCCGCCGCGCAGGCTTGTGATGAGCAGCCGCAGCCACTGAGTCACGTCGTCCGCCCGATACGGCCGGCGCCGGCCGGCCGGATCCGGATCGCACAAGGACGGGATGAGTTCCTCCAGCAACGCCGCGTGCAGCTCCTCCTGCTCCTGGCCGCCCGCGGCCGGTACCCCGAGAAAGGAGCGGAGTTTCGCGGTTCCGGTCTCCGTCTGCGATGCCAGTGACGCCAAGGTGAGCATCCACGGGGAGGACAGCACCGCTGCGGTGGCAGTCCCCGTGGCGAAGAGATCGTCCTTCAACACGGCGAGCCGGGCCCTGTTCCTGGTCCGCTCGTCCAGGAAACGCCAGCCGTCGGCGGGCCGGACTTCCTCGATCCGTACCGTCGCACAGTCCAGCAGACGCTGATCGGCGAGCTCGGCGTACTCGTCCGCACGGCAGGTCAGCGCCAAGGGGCCGGCGTACCGGTTCAGCTGGGCCAGCGCGGCAAGGGCCCTCGGCCGTCCGCTGTCCGGAGGGTCCATCTCGTCGAGGCCGTCCAGGACCGGCATGATGCGCCCGGACGCCAGCAAGTCCCGCGCCCTGGTCTCGGAACCGCCCAGGTACTCCTGGCCCAGCCGAGTGCTGAACCAGTCGGCGAACGTCACGCTGGTGTCCCACTCCGACAGACCGACCGGCACCGGTACCGGACCGTCGTAGTGCTTGCGGGCGAGCACCCGATGGACGAGTTCATAAGCCAGGAGCGTTTTGCCCGAGCCGGGGCCGCCGAGGATGGCCAGTCGCTTCGGCCAAAGCGCGTCCAGGTAGCGGGCGATGCCGTCGAAGTCCCCGCACGGCCAGGCCGTGTCCGCGTCCCTGCCGCCCTGCGGCACGGTGACGAAAGTGACGTTGATGGCCTTGCGGTCGTTGCCCAACAGTTGCCAACGGCGTCGCTTGACCTCCCCCCGGACGGCCTCGCGCAGCCTCGCGACTGCGGCTTCACGGTCGGCCCCTGCCGACCCCGGTCCACACAGTCGTTGGATTCCCCATCCGGCCAGAACGCCGGAGAGTGTCGATCCGATCGGCCAGGTGACGCCCGGCACCGGCGGGGCCAGCGCCAAGAGCGCCAGGATCGTCATCGTCCCTCCTGCGGCGGGCACCAGCGCCTCCTTCAGGAGGTGCCGTGACGAGGGTGGCGGTAGGGCAATCGGTCCGTAGTCCGGCTCGTCGTCGGAGTCCGGAGACGCCTCGCCGATGTCCTCGGTGACGAAGTGGACACCATGGGCACGCAAGGTCTGCTCGAATCCCGGCAGTTCGGCCAGGACGCTGACGGGTACGGCCTCCAGCACACCGGGCGCGATGCTCTTGCCCATCGTCACGACCGCGATCAGGTGGGGTCCGCACAGCAGCCCCGCCCCAGAGCTGCCGTGCCATTCCGAGCGGCTCGGTGGCACGATGCCCACGTCGACATGCACCGTGGTCAACCGCGACTTCATGCCGTGCAACGGGTCCACATGGCCACGTATCGGCATGGTGTCCCGTACATGGTCGGGACGGACGACCGCATCGGGGAAGCCCAGTCCGAGGCAGGGCACGCGGTTCCTGCCCACGATCCGCCCGAATCGTACCGGCGGAGCCACCGGCGGTTGCCAGTCCGGCCCGGTGATCCGCAGCAGCGCAGCGTCCGCGTCCCGCGATACCTCCGAAGCTGCTGCGTCCGGCAGCCACATCAGTTCGGCAGCCGTCCAGTCCGTGCGGCCTTCCGGATCCAGCTGCCGGACCTCCACACTGCCGCGCATACGGATCCCCTCCACGACGTGGTGCGCAGTGAGCACCACGTCGTCACCGATCAGGTACCCGCTGCCCGACTTCCCAAGGACCGGATTCCAGATCTCAGTGACCCGTGCCTGTTCCATCCCCCGTCCTCATCCTCAACCGACGAACCGTTCTCCATGCGGCCGTTCGCGGCTATTTCGGACGCTGCGGAGAGTCGGCGGAGATCCTCAGATCGTTGTCGTCGCCGTCGACCGGTTGCAGGATGAGCTTGACGCGGTGGGTCCGACCCACGCTTGCCGCACCATGGGCCTCAACCGTCCAGGGAAGAACGAAGACTCTGGCCTTGGTCCCGCTGTCTTTCTTGACCTCCACGGTGAATTCGAGCTCCACCGGACCGGTCCTGAATTTCAAGGACTCCTCCCTGCCTGCTTCCAAGGCGCTCTGCAACTCGGCACGAATCGCGCTGATGGTCTCCCCCAGCTCGGCCCATGGTTCCTGCGACACGTCGATCCCCCCTGACGGCTGACCCTGACACCCGGACGACGCAAAGCGAGCGTGGCCGAACGTGCGCCGGCCCGCTTCGGTTCGAACCTACCCCGGTCCCGAACTCCCCGGGGCGGGGGACCAGCAAACACCTGCCGACCCGGAACGATCGCCCCACGCACGCAACGGCCCTCCTGCCCAGGACCCCACCGGCGCTTCTGCCTCTCCCGTGAAGGCAACCTCCGCGAATGCCGGGCGGTTCAGGTGTGGGAACTCACCTTGCCGGGGTGGCTGCCCTGGTTGCCGCCCACGACGGTGATCTCCGAGCCGGAGATGCGTACCACGATCGCCGCGTGGTCATCCCCGATGCCCGAGGTGTGCTGGTTGTAGAGGACGGCGTTGCCGATCTTCGGCTTGGAATGCATCGGGACGCCCTTGGTGATGCTGGAGGCGAGGTTGTTGAGCTTGCGCAGCTTGCCGCCGACGCCGTTCCTCCACCACACCCGGCCGACGAAATCGGCGCACCAGGCGTGCGCCGCGGAGCCGTTGGGGCCGCAACTGCCGGTCTGGGCGGTGCCGCGGCCCCAGTAGCCGCCCTTGCCGTTCTTGCCGCACGGGCCCGTCTTGATCTGTCCCTTGGTGGTGGCGGTCTTCGATCAGCGCAGCAGGACCGTACGGCGCCCCGTACCACTTTTTGACTGTGTTCATCCATCGACCGCGTTCGAGGAACTTCGAGAGACAGCGTCAGAAAGCCGGTCCGCCTGCAGGCTCCTGCACGAGGCACTCGGCGACGGCGACCTTCGGGCGCGAGGGTCAGCAGGACCAGCGAGACCGCGGCGACGATGAAGGCGGCCGGCAGCAGGGCGGCACCGAACAGGTTGTGCAGGGCGACGGCCCCTCCGACGAACTCGGCGAGGTCGGTGGCCATGGCCACCACCTCCGCCTGCACCCACAGCGCCCGGGCGACCGCGGGGGGAGCGTACGCACGGCACAACTCGCCCAAGTCGGTCACCCATTTTCATCACGAACGGGGTCAGCAGCGTCGAGACGAGGACGACGGTCAGAACGAACCAGGCCACCTGAGTGGTGTGGAAGCTCTGTGCCACGCTGGCGGTGGCGTTGGCCCCCAGGATGCCGGCGGCGGCCAGGAGCTGGGGCGGCCAGATGAGCCCGATGAGTATGGCGACGAGACGCGGGGGCCATCTCGCGGTGTCGTCGGACGATGCTGCGTCGAGCGGGGGGCTCGCAGACGTCGGTGTCAGCCGGCCCGTCGACCCCACCACCGGACCGGCACCCCTCCTGGTCGGCTCGGCCGGACAGCCCGTCGAACTCACCGTCCGCCCCGCCGACGGTGGCGACCTGCGCCACCCCGTCGTCATCCCGATCGCCTACGATCGTGCCCTGCGCTACCACGCGTGGGTGGCCGACCGGTGGGACTACGTCCACGAGGCCTCCGGTGGCCGGCTCGGCTACCTGCACGTCCCCGACATGGTCGGCTCGGGCTGGGCCCAGCTCCACCGCGACCTGCATCTCGAGGTCGCCCGCGAGGGCCTGATCCTGGACGTACGGGAGAACAGTGGCGGGCACGCCTCCCAGCTCGTCGTCGAAAAGCTGGCCCGCCGCGTCATCGGCTGGACCCTGCCGCGCGGAGCCCAGCCGTACAGCTATCCGCGCGATGCCCCGCGCGGCCCGATCGTCGCTCTCGCCAACGAGTTCTCGGCATCCGACGGCGATATCATCACCGCCGCCGTCAAGGCGCTCGGCATCGGCCCGGTCGTCGGCGCCCGCACCTGGGGCGGTGTCATCGGCTTCGACTCCCGCTACCACCTCGTCGACGGCACCCTGGTCACCCAGCCGAAGTACGCGTCGTGGTTCGCGGTGTTCGAGTGGGGCGTCGAGAACCACGGCGTCGAGCCGGACATCGAGATTCTCCACACTCCGCAGGCTCCGCGGCTGGGCTCGACCCTCAGCTTGACGAGGCGATCCGGATCGCGCTGGCAACGTTGCAAAACACCCCGGCGACATCCCCACCCGCACTCCCCTCGCTGCCGGATCACCCGTGACGCATCAGGAACCAGTTTCCGTGAGCCCGCCAGGCTGTCCGCAGGTCCACTGCCTGGCCCTGCGCGCGAAACAGCCGCCCTCACCGGGATCGCCACGGGCAGCCTGTACACCGAACTCGGGTGGGGCCGAGAGCCGGCCCCACGGCTTCGACGGGGTCAAGCCGGTCATCGGGATCGAGGCATATGCCGCCCCGTCCTCGAGCCGCCACCGCCAGCAGGAATTCTGGGGCCCTGGCGGA
Organism: Streptomyces sp. NPDC018019; assembly: GCF_044327805.1. NCBI lineage: Bacteria > Bacillati > Actinomycetota > Actinomycetes > Kitasatosporales > Streptomycetaceae > Streptomyces > Streptomyces sp. NPDC018019. Next base: position 26,707 of record NZ_JBIRGD010000051.1, read on the forward strand.
GTGCGGGCCATGGCGGAGGACGGCGAGGGCTCCAAGGACGTCTCCGGCGGCGGCCGCTGGAGGGGGTGAGCGCGCATCAAGCTGCCGGGTGTGGCGCCTGCTCAGTCCTGGTGAGGCGTCTTGTGCCAGCCACCGCTGTAGGCCGCTCCACCGTTCGCGGCTTTCCTATGATCTGAGTCATGCATCTCCTGCGATGGCGCCGCCGAGACGGTGCGCAGCGGCAAAGGCAACGCTTCCGCTCGGCCCTGGCCCCGGCCCGGGCCATGGAACGGGCCGGACGTCATGCCGAGGCGGAGGCCGAGGCCCGGTCCGTTGCCGCGGCCCGGGCCCGGCGGCGCGACAAGGTGGGTTCGGCGCTGGCACTGCATGTGGCCGCGAATGCGATGAACTCCCAGGGCCGTCATGCTGAGGCCCTTACGGAGTATGACGCGGTGCTGCCGGTCTTTGTCGAAGCCTTCGGGGCCGACGACTTCGACACCTTGAACCTGCGCGTGCAGCGCGCCCACGCACTGGCTTTGGTCGCCCGGCATGCCGAAGCTGAGACGGAGTGCGCAGCCGTCGTCCGCACCGTGGACCGCGGCCGCGGCGTGGACCCGAGGTTGTCAATCCTGGCCGGTACCGCTCGGCACGGCCTGATACAGGTTCTCAACGGGCAGGAACGTTTCGCGGAAGCTGAGGCTCTCGCCTGCAAAACGCTCGCGCTCCGCGCGTTCAAATACGGGCCCCTCGCCGACCTTCGCGTTACGGGAGAGCTCCAGGGCGTTCTGCGGCTCGGTCTGGCGCGCAGTCTGAACGGCCAAAGACGCTACGCCGAGGCTCTGACCGAGGTGACGCATGCGAAGGAACTGCGGCGGAATTTGCCTGACGGGCCGGACAACGCCGGGAGTGGCGCGGCCGAACTGATCGAGGCCACAGCTCTTCTGGGGCTGGGCTGCAAGAGCGTGGCCCGGGCCCGGGCCACGGCTGCCTATGACGCGGCCCTGGCTGCCTTCGGCATGCACCACTTCCGCGTCGCGGCGGCCCGCGCGCTGCTCGGTCGCATCGACGACGGCGACGGTCATGACGTCGAATCCTGACCGGATAGCGATGAGCCCCGGGTAGCCGCCGCTGGCACGCTCGCAGGGCTGCTGGCGGCATCGGCGGTGATCTTCGGTACGATGCACCGGGCCAGGCGGCGCGACCCAGGAACCTTCACCTGGTGTCCGTGCCCCAAGCGGCTGCCCATCATCACGGGAGTCATCTGCACCTTGTGGGCGTGTGCACGGTGTGGTTGGGGCTCCCAAGGCTGCTCGTATCCGCAATCTGCAGGGCGATCATCACAGGTACGGCCTGCTTCCCTAACCGGAACGTACGGCTCAGACAGATCGGCCAGCAACCGCCCTCCCGCCTAATTGCCCAGCCAGAGGCACTGGCCCACCGCCCGGAAGTTGCGGGATGGACTTCAAGGTCACGGTGGGCACCACGCGAAGCCAGAAGGTTTCGCAACCGCAGACGAACAAGGGGATGAAGGTGTCCGACTTCCAGCCGAAGGACGGCCGGCAGCCGACCGACAAGAAGAACCGCCGTATCAAGTGGGGGATCGACGGCTCGCTCGCCGCCGTCATGTTCGTTGCCGCTGTCTCCGGCTGTGAGAGCGGCGGCAAGAGCGACAAGGACAAGTCGACCGCAAGCACAGCGGCTTCGATGCCAGCAGAAGCGTCTCACAAAGCGGCTCCCGCTCCCACGCACAAGGCCCAGCCGATTACGGTGCTCGCCCTCACGGGTTCCGGCACGAAGAACACCAGCGCGTTCAAGGTCGGCGATGAGTGGACGCTGTCCTACACGTTCGACTGCGGCAAGGCCATGCATGCCGTCGCCGGAAAGGGCAACTTCATCGTATTCGACAAGAACGACAAGATAGTCAATCAGCTGGACAAGTCCGGCAAGGGCAGCACCCAGCAGCACACCCCAGGTACTCGCCGGCTTCAGATCATCAGTGAGTGTGATTGGACCGTGAAGGTCACTGATTAGGGCCTGACCGCTATGACCACGCCCGCCGCCCGAGCATCGCGCTGACCTGCCCGTCCGATCAGGCCGGCAGGTGTGCGAGGTGCCAGCAGCCGTGCCACCGCTACGGGTACGGAGATCCCCTCTGCATGCGGTGTCTGGAGCCGGCCCGCGCTGCCGAGGGAAGGCCCATGCCGCAGGCGGCGGCCTGACCGACGGCGGCCCGGCGGGCGTCAGGTGTCGGAATGCAGGGCCTGACGCAGCAGGGTGACGGTAACAGCCGCGGCCGCCACCGTGGCGACATCCTCGCCGCACGCCGGATTCTGGAGTTCCTCCAGGAGGGCGACGGCCGCCTCCAGGACGCCGGCGTGCACGGGGATGGTGCGCAGCGCGGCCAGGGAAGCGGCGGCGCGGCCGGCCGCGGAGGAACCACCGGGCTGGGGATGAGCTGGGCAACGCCCCGGCCAGGGCCCGGGGGTGCTGGTCACGGCACCAGTTTCCGGCATCGGCTGCCCGGCCTGCCGCTCGCGCGGTTATCCATCACCGTCGACGAGCCGTCCGCGGACCACACCCTGCTTTTTGAGCAGCCCCAGGCGCTTGGCCTCCTGGTAGACGTCCACGACGTCGACCTCCAAGACCACCAGCAGCCGGGCCAGGCCCCGCACCCGCTCCGGCTCGCTCAGCGGACCGAACTCGGCGCACGCCTTCGCCACCGCCCGCAGCTCCTGCACACTTTCCGCCCGCGCGCCCCCCTTTCCGGCCTGTGTACGATTCAGCGCACCACAGCGGGAGGCAACCCGAGCGCGAGCACGTAGGGCGCGGCGACGTGTGCAGGCAGCGGCCGGAGGCGGGCCGGGCCGGGTCGTCACCGACGTCTGGCCGCCGCCGGTCCGGCCCGCCGTACCTCGCTCATCTTCCCCGAGGAACGAGGCGGAACGACGCTGCCCACGGCCAGTGCAGCCATGCACGTCACTGCAGGGTCTGCCGGGACAGCGGCCGCCGCCGGGTCAGTCGGCCGCGGTCTTCGCGTATGGGCTCGCGGTCGGTGGGCTCGGATGTGCCGCCGTGGGCGCGCCGCAGGCCGGCCTGGGATCACCAGTAGGCGCGGTGCACGGTGCCCCGGGCGCAGCCAGCCTATGCCCCCCGGGCCCGCCGTACTGCGTTTCCTGCCCGCGGGAAGGCCGCCCGTGTTGTTGGTGGGTGCTGGGAGCCTGGCTGATGGACCAGGGTGAGGAGCTGCTGCGCGGTCGGGTCTACGGCACGGACTTCGACGACCCGCACCCGGGCCCGCGGCCGGGCCGTACGTACGCGGAGTTGGTGGGCGGGCCGCTGGACGGCCTGCTGCTCGACATCACCGGCTGGACAACGGAGGAGATCGCCACGGGTGCCGCGCTGATGGCGGAGATCGACGATCGTGAAGGTGACGATGATGCCCACCATGGTGGTAGGGGCTCGGCTGCGGATTGTGCGGTGTCTGCTGATGGCCTGCTCGTCAGTCCCCTAGGTTTTCTGGCGGCACGGTCGCTGTCACCGCTGCGGGCAGCCGTCCATTGAGGATTTCCTGGCGTGGCAGTGACAGCCCGAAGTGCTGCTGCAAGGCGGTCAGGGTCGCATGCAACGAGTCGAACTCCTCGCTCACGTCGTCATCAAGGATTCCGGCGGCCCCGAACGCCGGTAGCAGGAACGCCAGGTTCTCGTCCGGGATGCCGCCGATATCGAAGCGGCCAACCGTGTGGCCGTCGCGGTAGTACCAGCACTCTCTGGGCGGGTCGTCCGGCTTCGGAGTCAGGTGCAAGACTTCTATCCCTCCTGCGGAGACCTCGGGATGAGCCCACCAAGCCTTGGAGGGCCAGCCCTGCTCCACCACATATGACCAGCTGGCGCATTCACCGAAGCGGGCCACGCGGGCTGATTCGCGGTCGTTGAACGTCAGCCGCTCGGCCTCGGCGAAGGTGATCGGGTCGAGCACTTCGCCGGGCCGGGCGCCGAGTCGGACAACGAGGTCGCGTGGGCTGATGCCGCGTGCGAAGGTGACAAACAGGAGGGGGGCTTCTCCGCGCCAGGCGTCGGCCAGCCACGTGATGCCGTCGCTCAATGTCTTCTCCTGGTTTCAGGGGTGCGACTGGGGCGGGAGAGTGTAGCCGCCCCGCCCCAGTCGGTGGCGTGTCCTACCAGCCGGTCACGGATTCGGCATGGTGCACGACACCGCCGTCTTGGACGCGTCGCAGTGCGCGAACTCAGCTAGATATGCTCGCCTTTCACCGAAAGATCGGCAGAGCGCGAAGAGGGGAAATGTCGGTTCGTCAGGAAGTTGAGGAATTGGCCAACTGGGGAATGCCATCGGAGGATGATCCGATGGAAGACATCCAAAAGGCGGAGCGCCTCCTCGGAAGCATCGCCCCACCGGTTACCGACAAAGAGGCGTAGCGGCTGGCAACGGCCTTCGGCTCCGACGGATGCTTCGGAATGGCAGCGTCCCTGATGCACCTGATCGAAACGGCGCCGGGGTCCGACAACGCGAGGTATGAGCATGACCCGGACAATATGTGGGTCCAACGCCTGAACGCTCGTCTGGAAGTCGCACGCGAGATCCGGGAAGCGCGATCCGCTGCTGCGGCCCGCTGGGCGAAGCGTCCCAACAGCGCCGACTTGCCGATGCCGCCAGGGCCGTGAAGAAACAGCACCCTGCCACCCGTGCCCGGCGCCTCTTCGAAGGCGGCGAGCTCTTGCTTTCGTCCGGCGAAGGCACGCTGCCTCGCGGCCTGGAGACGCCCTTCCAGGCGCCCCGCACGCTGCCCCTCTCGTCAACGAGCTTGCAGACCATTGCCGACCTCCTGGGCCGTGGGCGGCAAGCCGACGTCCGGGTGGTATTCGAAGTGCCACCACTCGTTGTCGTAGATGCGGTAGAGGCCGTAGCGGGCTCCGTGTTCCTCGAGCCAGCGCGCGCCTTCGAAGGGGCGCACATCCAGCGCGGTGCCCTTGACGTGCCTGAATTCCTCCGGTGGCAGCACGAGCATCCGGGCCGCGGCCGGTGAGCCGGCGCGGCGCACCTCCTTGTCGAACAACCGTTGCTGGACGAGGGGGTCGCGGTATCCCGAGGTGAGGCCGATGAGCTGCCCGTGGCGCCAGAGCGCCTCAGCGCGTGCCGCGGTGAACGCCGCCCTGGTACCGTCGGTGAGCCCGGTGAAATCCTCGGCAGGAAACCGGATCCCCAGCACCCAGTGGCAGGCCAGTTCGCGGGCGCGGCCGGGGTGGCGGACGTACGCAACGGGCAGCAGGAGCACGGCGAACACCACCGCGAGGAGGGCGAACAGCCGGTCACAGGGCCGAGGCGGGATAATGTGTGGTTCGTTCATGCCTCCAGTCGAGGGGGCGTGGCGTTGCCGGCCCGTATCCCGTTTTCGATATACCGGCGATATGCACCGGCTCGTAGCATCTGACCATGCGTGTGTTAGTCGTCGAGAACGAGCCCTACATGGCAGAGGCCATCCGCGTTGGGCTGCGCCTGGAAGCCATCGCGGCCGACATCGCCGGTGACGGTGATACCGCCCTGGAGCTGCTGAGCACCAACGCTTACGCCATCGCCGTCCTGGGCCGGGACATCCCCGGACCGACCGGTGACGAGATCGCCCAGCACATCGTCGCTTCCGGCGGCGGCATGCCGATCCTCATGCTGACCGCCGCCGACCGACTCGACGACAAGGCCAGCGGGTTCAAGCTCGGCGCCGACGATTACCTCACCAAACCCTTCGACATGCGGGAACTCGTACTCAGGCTCAGAGCACTCGACCGCAGGCGCGCCCACAGCAGGCCGCCTGTACGAGAGGTCGCGGGCCTGCGTGTGGATCCCTTCCGCCGCGGGGTCTACCGTGAGGGCCGCTACATCGCGCTCACCAGGAAGCAGTTCGCTGTGCTCGAAGTGCTCGTCGCTGCCGAAGGCGGTGTCGTCAGCGCGGAGGAGTTGCTGGAGCGAGCGTGGGACGAGAACGCGGACCCGTTCACCAACGCCGTGCGCATCACGGTCTCGGCCCTGCGCAAACGCCTCGGCGAGCCCTGGCTGATCGCCACCGTGCCCGGGGTCGGTTACCGCATCGACACCGGACCGGACGCCGATGACCGGGGAGCGGAGTGTGGATAGGCGTCAAGGGTTAAGCGTCCGCCTCAAGCTCACCCTCAGCTACGCCGGGTTCCTCGTGATCGCGGGCGCCTTGCTGCTCGCCGCCGTGTGGCTGTTCCTTCTGCGAGGAAGGTCGAACAGCCTTGAACTCCCCGATCGGTCCGACTTCCTAAGCGCCTTCGACCCGAGCAATTTCGGCCCGGTCGTCTTCGTCCCGGCGGGAATCATGGTGCTGGCGTTCCTGCTGGTGTTCGGTCTCGTGGGCGGGTGGATTCTGGCCGGCCGGATGCTCGCCCCGTTGACTCGCATCACCGACGTCACACGCAGGGTGGCGAACGGACCGCTCTCGCACCGGATCCGCCTGCCGGGCCGCCGGGATGAGTTCCGCGAACTCGCCGACTCCTTCGACACCATGCTCGCGCGGCTCGAAGCCCACCTCGCCGAACAACAGCGATTCGCGGCCAATGCCTCCCACGAACTGCGCACCCCGTTGGCGGTCACGCAGGCACTGCTCGACGTGGCCCGCGACGACCCGGACCGCGACACCTGCGAGCTGCTCGAGCGCCTTAGCGTGGTCAACACCCGGGCCATCGACCTCACCGAAGCCCTGCTCCTGCTCAGCCGAGCCAACCAGCGGTCCTTCACCAGGGAACACGTCGACCTGTCCCTCCTGGCGGAAGAAGCCACGGAAACGCTCCTCGTCTGCCAGGGCGGAGTCGGTCCCGCGCCGGCGGGGAGACGGTCGGGGTCCAGGGGCCTGGGGCAGTGTTGAAGGGGCCGGTACCGCGCTGGCGGGCCGAGGCCGGTGGAGCTCAGGCCGTCGGTGCTTGTCCGGCTCAGGTGGGCACGCTCGAAGCAAGCCGAGGCGAGTCGAGGCAAGCTGAAGGGTCTTCCATCGCTTCGCACCGTGGCCTGGCAGTGTGGGCTTTTGTGGCTGTGAGTCGCCTGCTTCTTTTCCCTGTTCGCGGCATGTGTCGGGGAGTCAAGTGGCCGCGGGTGGTCGCAGGAAGACATCATTTTGGAAAGGCGCCGAGTGGCAGCCGCGCCCCTGCTCCCGCTGGCACGCCGTGATCGCCGGCTCGGAAGCCTTGGCGGGTGAGGCGTCCGGGCTGCTGCGGGGGGGGGGTGCCTGCCGCCGGGCTCCGGCGCGTACGCGGGGAGCGCGGGCCGGGTTGCGCCGGCTCGCCCGAGTGCCGGGAGCGGGAAGTCGACCGGGGTCGCGTGCGGTGAGCTGGGTGGCATGGCCGGCGCGGGTGAAGCGTTGCGCCGCCGAGGCTCCGGCTGCGGGGCGCGCGCCGACGAGGTGCGCCGGGCCGGGATACCTGCTGGGCATGCTCCTTTCTGTTTCTCTCAACGATCCGCCGGTCACGCCTTGGTGGCCAGCGGCTTCCACGCGTTCCAGGTGTCGATCCGCTGCTGGTAGGCGGCTTCGACAATGGGATAGGGGTAGGCGCCGAGGAAGAGCCGCAGTGGCGGCTCGCTGGTGTCGGCCAGTTCGAGGATGACGTCGGCGGTGACCTGCGGGTCCTGGGGCGCGCGGGCGGCGGCACCGGCCTTGCGGGCCTGGCGGATCGGTTCGTAGGCGGGCAGGGGCTCGGTGTGCACTGCGGATGCGCCGGACCAGTCGGTGTCGTAGGGGCCGGGCTCGATGATCGTGACGTGGATGCCGAGCGGGCCGACTTCCTGGGCGAGGGCTTCACTCATGCCTTCCAGCGCCCACTTGGAGGCGTTGTACAGGCCGAGAGTGGGGAAGGCGGCGAGCCCGCCGAGACTGGAGACCTGCATGATGTGCCCGCTGCTCTGGGCACGCATGATCGGCAGGACGGCCTGCGTCACCCACAGCGGTCCGAGCAAGTTGGTGTCGAGCTGGGCGCGGGCCTGCTCCTCGGTGGTCTCCTCGACCATCCCGAACAGGCCGTAGCCCGCGTTGTTGACGACCACGTCGATGCAGCCGAAGGCGTCAGCGGCCCGGCCCACGGCGATCGCGGCGGCGGCGCGGTCGGTGACGTCCAGGCGCAGCGGCAGGACGCGGTCCCCGTACGCCTCGGTGAGGGGCTCCAGCGAATGGGGGCGGCGTGCGGTGACGGCGACACGGTCGCCGCGGGCGAGGGCGGCTTCGGCCCAGATGCGGCCGAAGCCGCGGGACGCGCCGGTGATGAACCAGGTCTTCATGCCCTTGAGCCTGTACGACCCGCCGATCCGCAACCAGCACCCCTGCAGGGTTACCCTGCGGATATGGCAACCGGCAACCTTCTGGGGGAGTTTCTCAAAGCCCGGCGGGCACGCGTTTCGCCCTCGCGTGCGGATCTGCCCGTCTCTGGCCGGCGACGGGTCGCCGGGCTCCGCCGCGAGGAACTGGCCCGACTGGCCGGGATCAGCGAGCCGTATCTGACCCGGCTGGAACAAGGCGTCGACCGGCACCCCTCACCGCAGGTGCTGCGGGCGCTCGCGCAGGCGCTGGAGCTGGACGCCGACGCCTCGGCGTACCTGTTCTCCCTCGCCGCCGATCCTGTACGGCCCGCGGAGAGCGAGGTCACCGCGGAGGTCCATCACCTGCTCGACACGTGGGCGGGCAGCCCGGCCTATGTGCGCAACCGGCGGTTCGATGTGCTGGCCGCCAACAAGTGGGCCCGTGCGCTCGCCCCGATGTACGAACCCGGCCACAACCTGGCCAGGGACGTGTTCCTCGCCCCCCACGCCCGCCGGCTGTTCCCGGACTGGCCGCAGATCGCCGCGCAGACCGCCGCCGCCCTGCGTGCCGAGGCCGACCCGCGCGATCCAAAAACCGCGTCGCTGGTCATCGAACTGGAGGCCGACCAGGACTTTTGCCGCCTATGGGCACGCCAGGACGCGCGCCCCTCCCGCGACGAACTCAAACGGTTCGCCCACCCCTGCGTCGGGGACCTCGCCTTGCGCCGGCAGGCACTCACCATCGGCGGCGCCGAGCACCAAGTGATCATCATCTACCAAGCGGCGCCGGGAAGCCGTTCCGAATCCGCCCTTGCCCGGCTGCTCTGACGCATACGGGGATCATCGGGCAAGTTTGTTGTGTTCGGGCTCTGTTCCCCGCCGGCGGCCCTGTCATGGGCACGCCATGATGCTCGGCGGGGGCTGTCCCTCGTCGGCGAACGGGGGGTGTCAGATCGTCTGGAACGGGACTTGGTGTCCTCTCGGACCGTAGGGCCGATCGTTCGCAGTGTTCCGCCACCCGTTACGGCTGTTCAGAGTGAAATGGCAATCGGCCGTATAGGGGATTCCGGCTGGCCGTATGTAGGGCGTTCCACCTGGCCTACGTGGGGCATTCCAACTGGCTGCCAGCATGGGGCCTTCGCGGCCTTCGGCTCCTTCTGGGAAGTGCGGGGGTGCCTCCCTGCTCCGGGCGCGGGACCAGGCACGCATCGGCGACGGCCGGCTTGGCTTCGCCCTGCTGTTTGCGGGAGCCGGTGCTCCGCCCGCCATGCTGCCGGTGGGCGGAGCACTCGACCGCTGGGAGCTGAAGGGCGCCACAGCGGCCATCGGACTGCCGGGCCTCACTGCGGTGGCTAGGGCGATCGCGACGGTGAGCTTATGGGCCTGTGCAGTCGGCCGCCCTCGCATCGGCCCGACTCCACGCCACATCCGCCCACACCGGGAGCGGCATGGCCCTGCACCAGTGGATGGCGCCGGCCACCGCGACGCGGCGTCCCGGCTTGGGTGACGAGGAAGCACCGCGCGGCATTCCGCGCAACGGCGCGGCCGACGGTTGCGCACCCGATCTCGGCTGGTACCAGACGGACTCGCGCCGACCGTGGGGAGACGCCCGGCCAGATGCGCCAGGAGCGCAGCCGGTCCGCGACCACGGGCAGCTTGCCCTCCCCGTCGCGGACCTCGCGAACCAGTTCGGACAGCGCCCCGTAGGGCGGGGCGATGTCCTGGCCCGACTGGCCCAGGTACTGCGCGGCCACGATCGCCGCCAACAGGCCGCTGCGGTACGGCAGCGGCTCGAGGCGCGCGAGGGTGTGCAGCAGCGCCGCGGCCCACCACGCCGCATCAGAGTCCGGCGCTGGCCAGGTCGGCAGGCGGGTTTTGTGCCGGGCAACGGCGGCCACGAACACCGAATAGCCCAAGATGCTCACGTCTTCGGGAGTGGCGCGCGGAGTTCGAAGTTGACGTGCCCTGACGGCATCTACTTGGTACCAGACCGCGTAGGCCCTCCGCGTCACCTCACAGTGTGCGGCAGCGCGAGGAGCCAAGCATGCAGGTCAGGCGCAGCACATCCAGGTAATCGATAGTCTGTCCGCATGCCCCCGAAGGAAGATCGCCAGTTCCCTGCCGCACTTGCCGCTGCCCTGGCGGTCCGGCTCGACCGCATTGGCGAGGACGATGTCGACTTCGAGCCCTTCCCGGCCTTCTTGTCTGCCGAGGAGACAGCCGACTGGTTCCAGGCGTGGACCGGCAACAGCGAGATGAAGGGCGACGGCTTCCGTGTGTTCGGCCAGGACGGCACCGGTGGATACGCCGCGTTCTGGCTGGTCCGCCCGGATCGGGCGCTTAGAGCTCCTAACGCAACGTGGGGCGCAGGCGTCGCCAGCAGATGAGTGAGCAGGCGAGTTTCAGGAATGCCTCGTGGATGTCGTCGCGGGTCTCC